>CAZSNV010000162.1:0-10921 GCA_964608035.1 uncultured Gemmatimonadaceae bacterium
AGCGTGCGCTCGAACTGCCCCGTGTCCGCCGCGTTGATGCGGAAGTAGGTCGACAGTTCCATGGGACACCTGACGCCGCGCGGCACATAGACAAACGACCCGTCGGAGAAGACGGCCGAATTGAGGGCGGCAAAGAAGTTGTCGCTGTACGGCACGACGGTGCCGAGGTAGCGCTTCACGAGATCGGGATGCTCCCGGACCGCCTCGGCGAACGAGCAGAAGATGACCCCGTGCTTCATCAGCTCCGCCTTGTACGTCGTGCCGACTGACACCGAGTCGAAGACGGCGTCGACGGCCACGCCGGCGAGCATCTTCTGCTCCTGCAGGGGGATGCCGAGCTTGTTATACGTCTCGCGGAGCTTTGGATCCAGCTCGTCCAGGCTGCCTAACGGCTTGGCCGTCTTTGGGGCCGAGTAGTACGAGACGGCCTGATAGTCGATGGCCGGATACTTCACGTTCGACCAGTGGGGTTCCTTCATCTGTTGCCAGCGACGGAACGCCTTCAGGCGCCACTCGAGCATCCATTCCGGCTCGTTCTTCCGCGCCGAGATCGCGCGCACGACATCCTCGTCCAGCCCAGGCGGAAGCGCGTCGGCCTCGATGTCGGTCGAGAAGCCGTATTGGTAATCCTTGTTGACTAAGAGCTCGATTTCAGAAGCCATCCCTTAACTCCATTCAGCAGGGTGCGAGGGTGCGAGGGTGCGAGGGTGCGGAGTCCTCATGCACCCTTGCACCCTATGCACCCTTTGCACCCTAAGTGTCTTTAGCAATACAGTACTCACAGCAATTGTCTCCCTTCGCGATGTGCGCCTGGCGGGTGACCGGAGCGCCCAGCAGGTCCGCGATGAACCGCTCTTCGGCCGCGCAGACTTCGGGAAAGCGCTCGGCGATCAGCCGGATGGCGCAATTGTGCTCGGTCAGGACCGGGAGCATGCCCGACGCGGGGCGCGCCTCGGCCATGTAGCCTAACGACGTCAGCAGTTCGGCTAGCCGGGTGGCGCGCTGGTCCACCGGCAGGCGTTCCAGTTCGGGCCTTGCGACGCGAGCGATTTCATCCCAACGGTGCTGGAACAGCCGCACCAGCCCTTCATCACCCTGCTGCTCACGCACCAGGTCGAGCACTTCAGCCAGCGCCTTCTCGTAGGCCCGGGGAAAGAGAGCCTCCCCCGCGTCGGTGAGCGAGAAGGCGAAGGTGGGTCCCCCAACGCCGTGAATCTCGCGCTGGTACCTGACAACACCCTCGGTCTCCAGCTCCTTGAGGTGTCTGCGGAGCGCATTGGGAGTCACCCCAAACTTGCCCGCAAGCTCTTTCGCTGTAAGCGGTTGCGCCAGCTTTAGCGCGGTCAGGATCTCGCCACGCGTCCCTCGATAGCCAGTGGGCGCGCTCACACCTGTTGCCATGGGTGGAGCTTAGTCCAGCCGCGCGAATAGTTCAACGGAAATGTTGAAGAATTCGGATCTATGAGACCGTTCAGGTTGCGTTTGGGACGATGACCGCCTTGGTCACCTCGCGATTCGCGACCGCAGCCAGCGCTTCGTTCGCCTGCCCAAGCCCGAACCTGGCTCCGATCATCTCGCTCCACGGAACGCGCTGCGCGTGCTTCGCGGCGACGTGAACGGCTCGATACAGGTGCGAGAAGTCGGATCCCCAGCAGCCGTGGATTTCGAGGTGCTTCCGGTTCACCTGCGCGTGCGGATGAATCGTCGTCAGGCCGGAGTCGGTGTACTGGCCGCACACCACGACGCGGCCGCCGTCCCGCGCCAGGTCCAGCGCCTGGGCCACGGCCTCCGGCGCGCCGGCGGCCTCGATGACGATGTCGGCGCCCCGGCCGCCCGTGAGATCACGCACCAGTGCGACGCGGTCCTCATGCGGCATGTCCAGGTCGATGACGTTTGTGGCGCCCATGCGCCGCGCGAACGCCAGCCGCGCTGACGGCGCGCCAATGGCGATGACCGGATCGGCGCCACCGAGTGCCGCGAGAGCAATCGCCGACTGCCCGACAGGTCCCGCGCCAAGCACCACCACCGAGTGCCCGAGCCGGAGGCCGGCGCGTTCAACGGCGTGCACCGCGGTCACGAGACCGCAGCCTCCGCCGATGAACGTCTCGGCGTCCAGTCCATCCGGCAGGCGAAGCATGTGCACACCGGGCCGCATCCAGAGCGCCTGCGCCCATCCGCCGAGCAGGCCGTCGCGCGCGCCGTAGGTGATGCCGTAGACCCGGCGCTTGGCGCACCGCGTGGTTTGCTTCGTGACCAGACATTCGTAACAGCGATTGCACGTGCCGTGGACGTCGAGAAAGGTGACGAGATCGCCCTCGGCGAACGGGCGCCCATTTACGTCGTCCAATGGAAAGGGAAGTTCACGAATCGTCCCGACCGACACGTGCCCCGGGATGATGGGGAAGGGAACGCCGGCGAGCCGGCCGTGATGGATGTGGACGTCGGTTCCGCAGACTTCCGAGTAGAGAACGTCGAGGAGTGCCGCTCCCGGCTCGAGGACCGGTCCGGGGAATTCCTGCACCCGGATCGGCTCGTTAGGCGCCGGCATGACCGCGGCTGCAAACGTCCTGGGTGTCGTCATCTCGCCGCCTCCGGGTCCGGAATACGGCGACCAGGGTCGCACCTGGCACCTGGTTCTGGAAGGCGGGATGGATGGATGCGGGTCAAGGTCGCGACGATCGTGAGAAGTATTCGTCCTGGAGCATTGGGTAATCAGAAACTGTCGCGTCTGAGCGACAGGATCAAAGGCTGTTATGCTGGTGCTTCGCGACGCTGGCGGTCGGCTGAATCACCTGCGATTGCGGGTCTGGATTTGACACATGTCTTGCACTAGCCCGCGTCGGTGCCACGAAGCTGCTCAGGAAGCCTTCCTTGATGACAGTAATTTGAGAATAGCTTCCCGTCATTGTAGCATCGACTCAAGGTGCGATGTGGCTCCGTCGCATCTCGCGACGTATCCTCGCGTGTCCCTCACCCAACATCCCATCGACCGCATGCCGGCGTGCCCGAAACGACGTCGCCCAGTCCAGGCAGCGAATGCCCTGTGAATCGGTCATCGTAATCCCATGCTTCAACGAGGCCCATCGACTTCGACCGGATGCACTAGAACGGGTCGTGGCCGAACAGGATGGTCTCCGCTTGCTGCTGGTGAACGACGGGAGTACGGATGGCACGGGCGACCTCCTGGCATCGTTGAGCCAATCCTCCAGCGGTCGCATCGACGTGCTGGAGATGCCAAGGAACGCCGGCAAGGCGGAAGCGGTGCGCCTGGGCATGCGCAACGCGAACGACCAGGCCGCCCGCTACGTGGGATTCTGGGACGCCGACCTGGCCACACCGCTGCAGGACGTCGCGGTGTTCGCGCAGATTCTGGACGACGATCCGCGCCTGTTCACCGTGTTCGGCGCGCGGGTGAAGCTGATGGGTCGGCACGTCAGGCGGAACGAGGCGCGGCACTATGTCGGGCGCGTGTTCGCGACGTTCGTCTCGATGTCCCTGAAAGCCGCGGTCTATGACACGCAGTGCGGCGCGAAGCTCTTTCGCGCGGGAGACGTGCTTCGGGCAGTGCTGGAAGAACCGTTCACTTCGCGGTGGATCTTCGACGTGGAGATCCTGGCCCGCCTCAATCGACTGCACCGTGAGGGGCGCGTACCGCCCCTGGCGTCACTCCTGTACGAGCATCCGCTCATGCGATGGGAGGACGTGAAGGGATCAAGAGTCTCGTGGGCCGACTTTCCGGTGGCGGCGCTTGACTTGCTGCGCGTACACTGGCGGTACCGGTAGTAGTGAAGAGCGAAGAGCGATGAGCAAGCGATCAGCGATCAGCGATCAGCGATCGTTGGCGACCGCTGTCGCAGGCACTGGTCTCCAATGATGGCGCAGCACCAGGACGAGGGCGGGCAGGTACAGCAGCGCCATGACGAAGGGATAGGCGGAGAAGACAAGCAGGTCGCGCTCGCCCAGCGAGAGGTACCAGAGGAGCATGGCGAGCTGACTTGCACCGGTCAGAAGAACCGACTCGCTGCGCGTCCGGGGAATAAGCCACAGCGGTAGCTGGTCGTAGAAGAAGAGCTGCTGAGGCACGAGGCTCAGCACCAGCAGCAGTCGGCCTTCGGGGCGTCGCCAGGCGATGGCCGCCAGAAGGAGCAGAAACCCGCCCATCTCGGCGACGGGCATGCTGTGCGCATGACGATCGGTGACGTCGCGGCGGAGGGACTCCAGCCAGTCGAGCGGCCATGTCGGGAACACCAGAAGGCTCAGACCAATCAGCAGGAGACTGCCCGCAAGCGCACCCCATGTTGGTCGGCGCGCGAAGAGAGCGAGACCGAGATTCGGCTTGAGTGCCGCCAGGAAGCCCAGCGCCGGGCTGAACGCCATCACCATCAGGAGCGGAGAGAACTGGCCGAGCGTCGCGGCCATCACGAATGGCGCGGATGCAAAAACGTGCAGGCGCCAGAGACCATCCCGCGTGACGAAGAACGCCAGGAGCGCGGAGGAGATTCCAAAAAACACTCCGCAGGCGATCGCTGAACTGAGCGCCGCTAACGGAAGTACGGCGAGAACGGTGGTGAACGGATAGAAGAGAGGTTCATCGAACGGAGGGGCCGCGCCAGGGCGACCAGCCATCAGATCGTATGGGTTCTGCCCATCGAGGAAGATCCGCGCAGCGGTGTGTGGGTAGGCAAAGTCCGGGGTAGCTCCCGTGCGTTGCGCCATCAACCACGCGAACACTCCGGCAAGCACTCCTACGACGATGGCGCCAACAACGCGCTGGCGCACTGCGGGTGTCATCTCGTTAGGCAACGGCGGGTCCGCCGCGGAAAACGTCTCCCGCGAGGCGATGATGAAAGCCCGAACTCCCGCAGGGACTTTCGCTGCAGCCTCCAGAATCTTCATGCTCTTCACTGGCGAACGTCTATGCAGGTACCACGCCTGGCACGACGCCGGTCGCGGATGACCCATCGCAGCTCGGCCAGGGAGTTGAATCAGAAGACTGAGAGAATCAGGAATTGGAAGCTGTCGCGTATGTGCGACAGGATGGCGCGACATTCGCAGGATCCGAGACTCAATCGTCACGCGCCAGGACAGAAAGCCGCAGCACCGCGATTTCGCAGAAGCGACGGCCGGGAATGAACTCCGCAGTCGTTGCGAATACAAGAAAGCGTTGAAGCTGCTGAGCTTGAGGTTGCTGAGGACTCGGTCGATCGCGTTGCCTGCGGGACGAACGCCACACGTTTCTTAGACGTTTCTAGTGAGATGTCACACATCTTGCACCCGGCCCTGCGCCGGTGAAAAGGTGCCTTGGGCGACGCGTAAATCGCCCGAAAATTTTTTGAGGTTGGCAGTTGCGCTCGGCGCGAAAGCGCTCATCATTATCCCCTTCTAATCTTTCCCCCCCGGAGGTTCCACGTATGAAGAAGTTCTTCCGCTCTGAGGACGGTATCGCGGTGACCGAGTACGGTCTCCTGATCGCCCTCGTCGCAATCGCGCTGATCGCCGTCGTCACCGTCTTTGGCAGCAACATCTCGACCTGGTTCGCCACGAAGACTGGCCAGATCACCACTGTCTGATTGACGAAGGCCGTCCCGACTCCGGGTCAACGCTTGCGCCACAGCTTAGCTTGGCGCAGCGTTAGGCCCGGAGCGGGGAGCGGGCATGCTTGCCTCGGAGGATGGCGAATGAAAGTCGGCTTGGTGGGGAGGCGGTTGGTGGCCAGGGCAAAATTGCTCTGGACCACAGATGGTCTCGCGATTACCGAGTACGCCATGCTCGTCGCCCTGTGCGCACTGGCATTGATTGCCGTGCTTGCGGTTTTCGGAGGAGGCATCTCCACCTGGTTTGCCGGAAAGACGGGGCAGATTACTACCGTCTAGCCGTTCCGAGCTGATCGCGCGGGGATCACCCCGTGTGAGGGTTCGACCGCCGTATGTCGTTCAACGAACCCGGCATGTTCACCGGATCGTATTCGCATCTCGCATGGGGAGCCGTATTCACGCTGCTCCTCGCGCTTGGCTGCGTGTGGGACCTCCGCACGCGGAAGATCCCCAACGAGCTGGTCGCGACCATCCTGGCGGCAGGATTGCTGTTCGCTTTCTTCTCTCCCGACGTCGTGCCGGCACTTGGCAGGAGCCTGGCAGGTATCGCGGTCGGATTCGGAATCTGGATCCCGTTCTACCTGGCCGGAGCGATTGGCGCCGGAGATGTTAAGTTCTTTGCTGCCGCGGGTGCCTGGCTTGGTCCGGCGGCGACGTGGCGTGCGGCGCTCATCGCGGCGGTGATTGGCGGTGTTCTCGCCATTATCTATCTGCTGCTCGAGAAGCGTCTGGTCGCGGTCCTGCGCCGAATGGCGTTGGCGGCGTCCACGAGATCCCTCGCTGGGGTCCCCGATCGGTCCGGGGTTCCGGGCGCCAGGCATCGGCCACTCCCTTATGGCGTGGCCCTTGCATTGGGAGCGATGGTTGCAGCGTGGTTCCCGGGCCTGTCCTGAACTCGAAGGTGCAACACGTGAATCGATTCAGCCTATCACGGTTCCGCCGGAACACGCGCGGCGCGGCAATCATCGAGTTCGCCCTGGTCGTACCGATTCTGTTCCTCCTCGTCTGGGGGATCATTTCCTTCAGTCGTGGCTATCAGCGCCTGAATGCACTGAGCTCGAGTCTGCGGGAAGGAGCTCGTGTTGCCAGCACGCTGGACAGCGTCGTGTCGGTAGCGGGAAGGAGAACGGCTGTCAGGACGGCCATTCGTTCGTTCTCGGGCGCCTTTGGGTACCTGGTCGATACCAGCCTGGTGACGGTAGACGCGTCGAGTGGTGTCGATGTAAGTGTTGGGGTTGTCAACTATCCGATCTTCGGTGGGCTCAATTTCCTAGGCATTATGAGCAGCATCACGGTCAATCGTAATGCGGTCTTTCGCTGCGAACGGGCCTGCGGAACATGACTTGTAAGGCGGTTCGTGGAACCGCAGGCCGGGCGCGTCCATCGGCACGCCCCGACCGTTCACCTTGCCGAACCTGGGCGGGTTAGCCAATGGCAGCAAAGCGTTATTCCTTCGTTTTCTACATCGCCATTCTTGTGGCGATCGGGGCCACGTACGCTGTCTTCAAGGTGCTCGAGTCGACAAAGGCGAGCAGCCGCGTTGCGACCGCACCGGTGGTCGTCGCCAGTCGTGACATCAACGAAGGCGAGAAGATCGATCGGATCGCCCTGACGGTCGCGCAGTGGCCGGTGTCCACCGTGCCCGTTGGCGCGTATGGCCGCATCGATTCGGTCGCCGGACGTGTCGCTCGCGTACCGGTTTTCAGTGGTGAGCCGCTCGTTCCCGGCCGCCTGGCGCCAGAGGGTACCGATGCCGGTCTACTCACCAAGATCACGCCGGGCAAACGGGCGTTTGGCGTCCGGATCAATGACGTCACCGGCCTAGTCGGCATGATCCCGCCTAACAGCCGCGTGGACATCCTGTTGACCTCGACTTTGGCGAATTCGCAGCGCTCGGGAAAGATCTTCATGTCGAACATGCGCGTGCTGGCCATGCAGACCGCGACTCACAAGACCGAGGACGGCCGTCCGATTCCGGCTACGGTTGCATCCATCGAAGTGACGCCCGAAGAAGCTGAACTGCTTGCGGTGGCCCAAACGCAGGGAGCTATCCAGCTCGTGTTGCGCGGCTACGGGGATCCGGATTCGGTCATTACCCGGGGAGCGACGTCTGCCGACGTTGAAAGGTCCCTGCGGGATGGGTCAGGGCGTACCGCCGCCCCGCCACCGCGTCGCGTCGCGAGTAATCGTGAGACGCCGCGCGTCGCCCCGGAGACCGTAATGATTCGCCTGCCCGCGGCCCCTGCGCCCAAGCAGGCGGCGAAGCCGGACACGTCGAAGGTTGAGGTGTTCCGCGGCGCCCAGAAGACCGAGTTGAAGTTCGGGAAGGACTCGGTCCGGCGCGACACGATCGTCAAGAACTGAACAACTCGTTGTACCAACCTTTCCGAGCCGGGAGGAACGGCGTGTCTCGATTCGTCGCTGCCAGAGTGTGCCTCGCTGCTGCCGCCTGGCTGTTTACAGGGACACTGGCCGTCGCGCAGACTCCCGTCCAGGAAGGGCCCGTCACACCGCTCGACCTTCCGGTTGGCCGGTCGTTCCCGATCCGCGCAGACACCGCGGTGACCCGGGTTTCCATCGTGAATCCGGCGGTGGCTGACGTGGTTGTCGTCTCCGACCGCGAAGTCGTGATCAACTCGCTTTCGTCGGGCGAAACTGACGCCATCATCTGGCTCGCCAACGGCACGCGGACTCATTACCGCATTTCAGTCCACTCGCCGGCAGATCGGAAACAGATTGCGATATCGATTCACTTTGCCGAGGTACGTCGCGACGCCCTGAGAGAATTGGGCGTCTCGGGGGTCTGGCGCGATCAACGCTCGCGGGTAGGAACCGGAATCTTCCGGTCCGATGCGGTGTTCAGCGAAGATGGGTTCATCAGCCTGCCGTCGACCGCCGGCTTCGGCACGTTTCTCTCCGATCTCGGCACGAACAACCTGCTGGCGTTCCTTGACGCGCAGGAACAGCGCGGCAATGCGCGATTCCTGGCCGAGCCAACACTTATGGCCGGCAACAAGGACTCGGCCACCTTCCTGGCTGGCGGCGAACTCCCCATTCCCGTCGTGCAGTCCGGAGGAGGAGGCGGGGGCGGCAGCAACATCACGCTGCAGTACCGTGAATTCGGTATCAGGTTGAAGTTCGTCGGCGAGATCATCAGCGACAGCCTGATCAAGCTGCAGATCACGCCCGAAGTCTCGAGCCTCGACTTCGCGAACGCGATAACGTTGCAGGGATTCCGCATTCCCGCATTCCGCACGCGTCGCATCTCGAGCACGCTCGATGTGCGCCGGAACCAGAGCCTCATCATCTCGGGCATGTTCGCCGGCGAGGATGAGAACGTGCGCACCGGCCTGCCCATCCTGATGAACATCCCCATCCTTGGGCAGCTCTTCTCGAGCACGCGTTTCCAGCGCAACGAATCGGAACTGCTGGTGGTCGTGACGCCGGTGGTGGTCGACCCGCTGCGCCCGCGGCCGCAGGACACGCTGAGATTACCGGCCGACACGGGACGTCCGGCCCTGGATGCACTGGGCCGGCGACGCCCGCCACCGCCTCGATAATCCGGACGCTGCAGTCATGAGTCGCCTGGCGCTCGTCGTGAGCGATGCCGAAGAAAAGGACGAGACGCTGGAGCAGGTGCTCCAGCGTCATGGCTATGCGCGCATCGTGCGCAACGCGACGATGTCGCAGGCGCTGGTCACGCTCGAGCAGCAGCCCGTCGATCTTCTGCTGGTACCCATCGAGAAGGTGGATGAAGGGCAGCTCGCCGTCATCGACCGGCTCAATCGTCGCGAACGGCAGATGGGCATCATCGCGACGGGGGAGACTACCGATGCAGCGCTGATGCTGCGTGCCATGCGCGCCGGCATCCAGGAGTTCCTCGTCAGGCCGCTCGCCGGCGCCGAACTGTCGGCGGCGCTGGAACGACTGGCCCGGCGGACAACCGGCGCGATCGCAGACGGCCAGGTGTTCGCGGTATTCGGCAGCAAGGGAGGAGTCGGCGCGAGCACGGTGGCCGTGAATCTCGCCCACGCGCTCACACTGACTCATCCTGAGGCGAAAGTCGCGGTCGCGGACTTCGCGCTCCCCGGCGGCGACATCCGGCTGCTGCTCAACGTTCGGCCGGCGTACGACATTGGTGACATCGCGGGAAAGATCGACCGGATCGATTCCGATCTGCTCCACTCCGTGATGGTGCCGTCGACCGACCGCCTGTGGGTGCTCGCCGCGCCGGAACGGCCGGAGGCGGACGAAGAGGTCGATGCCAATGTCGCGAGTACGATCGTTCGACAGATGCGCACGGCCTTCAATTACACGGTCCTGGACTGCGAACATCGGCTCAACGATCGAACCCTCGCCGCGCTCGACGCCGCGGACCGGATAATCCTGCTCACCGAACTGAAGGTTCCGGCCCTCCGCGCCGCGCATGATCGGCGTCTTCCGCCGGCTCGGGTACCCTAACGACAAGCTTGGCGTGGTCGTGAACCGGTACCAGTCGGAAGACGTGGTTTCGCCCGGCGAAGCCGCCGAGGTGCTCAAGGCGGACATTTTCTTCAGGATTCCGAACGACTATCCAACCTGCTCGCGCGCGTCCACCGACGGCGTGCCGGTGAGCGTCAATGCGCCGCAGTCGAAACTTGCTGCGTCATACAAGCAGCTCGCCCAGCGCGTCTCAGGTTCGGAACAGGATCACCGGGCGTCGCGACACACTCCCAATGGACGCATGTCCCTCCGGACCATCTTCACACGCAGGCGGACCTGATGTCACTCGTCGATAGACTCACCGGACGGAAACAGCCCGCCGCGGCGCCCGCAGCGACCGACAGCGAGTCGCCTGACGCATCTGGCAATGGACAGGAGCCGCCGGCCGCGGCGTCGCGGAACATGTCCACGTCCACGTTCTCCAGGTTCGCCGAGGAAACGGAAGCCCTCAGCGCCGTTGATCAGCTCAAGGTCGACATTCACCACCGGCTCATCAGCCGGCTCGATCTCGAAGCCCTCGAGAAGATCCAGGATGAAGAGGAAGTTACAAACCAGATCCGCCGGGCCGTGGGGGAAGTGCTGCGCGCCGAGTCCACGCCGCTCTCGCAGGCCGAGCGTGAGGAGATCGTCGAGCACATTGTCTGGGAAATCGTCGGCCTCGGTCCACTCGAGCCGCTGACGCGCGACAAGACGATTACGGACATCCTCGTCAACAACGCGCGCAACATCTTCGTCGAACGGAAGGGGAGGCTCACCAGGGTCAACGCCCAGTTCAGGAACGACGCCCACCTGCTGGCGGTGATCGACCGCATCGTGAGCCGTGTTGGCCGGCGCGTGGACGAATC
>CAZSNV010000163.1:0-10919 GCA_964608035.1 uncultured Gemmatimonadaceae bacterium
GGGGCCACATGGGGTTCCACTGGATCACGCCGTTCCACAACATCGCCGGCATGCTGACGGAGTCCGCCAGCGCCGCCCTCGCATCACCGGTGACGCTGACGCCCCAGCAACTCGTGGGGAATACGCGGAATCTCCAGACCTACAAAGAGCAGACCAACTTCCCGAATCCGTGGCCGGGAGGCACGTGGCGCCTTCGGGACATCGTCGATCGCCAGAAGATCTCGGCTTGGGCCACGGTGGACCTAGCGGCGCGAAACAAGGAGACGGTGCTCCGCAACATGTACCTGAAGGGAAAGCGGCAGACCGAGCGCGGCGCGAATGGCACGCCCAAGGCGTTCATCGTTTCACTCGGGGAGGACCAGCACGATCCGCTCACCGCCCGGAAGATGATCCAGAATCTGCTCAACCAGGGCGTGGAGGTACTGCAGGCATCGGCCCTGTTTACGCAGGACAGCCGGAGCTATGGCGCCGGCACCTACGTGGTCTCGATGGCGCAGCCCAAGATGGGCGTCGTCAGGTGGATGCTGGGCCGCACGTCCTATCCGGACAACGAGTACACGCGGGATAACGACGGCAATCCCATCAGGCCGTACGACATGGCGACCGACGTGATGGCCGAATTCATGGGTGTGCACGTTGAGCCGACGAATACCGCGGTCAGCGCCACCGTGTCTCGCGTCATGAGCGCTGAGCCGCCGGCGGGGAAGGTCGCCAGTGGGACGTCGCTCGCCTTCAGTGGACGACTCAACGACTCCTGGCGCGCGGCAAACATGCTCATGGCGAAAGGCGCGGCGCTGCGCCGGGTGAACAGGGCCGCGGGCGCCCTGCACGTGGGGGATTACCTGGTTCGCGGCGCGAAGGCCGACCTGCTCGGGACGGTTGCGAAGGCGACGGGCGTTGACTTCGTCACCGCGAGCGGCAACACCAACGCCGTCAGTCATCCGGTGCGCCAACTGCGTGTGGCGATGTACCAGCGGTTCAACGGCGGCAACATGGATGAGGGGTGGACGCGCCTTCTCTTCGAGGATTTCGGCCAGCCCTATCACAGCATCTTCGATCCGGAACTCAAGGGCGGGAACCTCATCGCGAAGTACGACGTGATCGTCCTGCCTTCCGATAATCCAGGCACGATGGTTGGGCGCGTCGGCGGCGCCGGTGCCGGACGTGGCGCGGCGCCGGCGGGTACCGGACCTCCCGGCGCACGTGGCGGAGGCGCGTCTGCATCCACCGCGACTGGCGATCCCAATCCGCGCGGCGGCGGCGGGAATGCGGTTCTGGGCGGTCCTGGCGGTGGCGGAGGTGGTGGGCGAGGGGGCGGTGGTGGTGGTGGTCGTGGCGGACAGATGCCGCCAGAGTACCGCAGCGGATTTGGTGATGAAGGCATCTCGACGCTTCGCGCATTCGTCACGGCCGGCGGGACACTCGTCACGTTCGGCGAATCCGGACAGTTTGCGATCGAGCGATTCGAGTTGCCGCTGCGTGACGTGGCGGCTGGTCTCCCGTTCAAGCAGTTCTGGTGCCCGGGCTGTACGCTGCGCATCCAGGTCGATACGGCCAACGCGCTCGGCTACGGCATGCCGGCCAACGCGCTGGCGGTGTGGCTGGCCGGCAGCCAGGCATATGAGGTCCTGCCTAACGCGCCAGTGGGGACAAACGTGATCGCGCGGCTTGCTGAGCGGGATCTGTTGCAGAGCGGCTGGCTGCTTGGTGAAAGCGTGATCGCCGGGCGGCCGACGCTGGTGTCAGTACCCTATGGCCAGGGGCGCGTCGTGCTGTACGGTTTCCGGGTCCAGCATCGTCACCAGGCGCACGGAACCTACAAGCTCCTGTTCAACGTGCTGCAAGGCACCAGCCGGGTCGAGTGATCGGCTGGCGCCAGGCCCGGGTCGCTCGTGGAAGAGCTGGTCGGCAGCTGTGAGTACTCCGAGGCGTTGCGTTTAGCGGATTCGCGCAACGCCTCCGCCGGGCTCTGGAAAGCGAATGAAAACCGCGGGATCATGCCCGGGCACGACGCGACGGATACCTCCAGCCAGGCGCAACATCCTCTCCTGGGTCGCGAGGTTGCTTAACGAGTCGAGCGTTTGTGCGATCGGTCTTCGGCGATCGAAATTCTCGTACAGATAGGCGTTGTCAGAGGCGAGGACCACGGGACCGGAGGTGGTCGAGACGGTCGCGAACTGGGAGGCAAACGTGTGCTTACCGCCCGTAAAAACACGAATGCCCGGCAGTATCTCGACCGAGTCGCCATCCACAAACTGCACCCGGCCCGCGCGGCGCAAGTCAGCGAGCATCTGGGCGTCGAGCGAGTCGATCGTGCTCCGGCGCGGACGGCCGGCGCTGTCAATGTGGTGCTCGTATTCCGCGCGCTGGATCCAGATCCGTGCACCGGGGAAGAGATCCGCGCCGTCGAGATGATCCCAATGCACGTGCGAGACAATGACGTCGGTGACCTGCTCCGGCTGAATTCCCAACCGGCCTAGTGCAGCAGACGGGCGCACGTAATTGACCGGTTTCCAGCGGGCGATGAACTTTTCCCTGTAGAATCCCGCATCCATTAGCACTATGCGGCCGCTCGCACCATTCGCTGGGCGGATCAGCCAGACCATGAGCGCGATGTCCATGCGGCGCGCGGGGTCGGCTCCAGCGACAAGTGATGCCACCGGGAATTGCGCCAGGGTGCCGTAGTGCAGGGCGTGGACCTCGTAGGGCTGCGTTGCATCCCCGTTTATCTGGTCGCCACGATCGTCGCCGGGGTGTCTGCCAGCGCATCCAATGGCTGCCAGAAGAACCGCGATGGTCACCAGCAGTCGCAGGGAAACGGCCGCAGCCGTTCTTGTACCGTTAGGCATGTGTCGCCAGCGGATGCGGCTACGCATTCTGCGTTCCGAGGAACTCTGCGATCGTTGCCGCCACTTCGGATGGCGCCTCCTCGTGAGGCCAGTGGCCGGCGTCATCGAGCGCCAGCACTCGGGCGTCAGGTAGTTCGTGGCGCCACCGCGCGAGCTGGTGGGGTCGAAACGCCGTGTCGTTGAGTCCCCAGATGATCGATGTGGGGATGCCGCGCAGCTTGTCGACCTGCGCGAACAGGCTTCTATAGAAGGGTGTCGATCCGAGCAGCGCGTGTGCCAGGGGCCACAGCACGAGCACGCGATCGCCGGGATTCCGGAACGGGTCCAGGTAGTGCTTGTGAATATGCTTCGTCAGGCGGGAGCGCACAGCGTAGGCTGACGGCATCAGCATCCGCAGTGACGCATTCAGGTTGCGGTAGAGCCAGCGACCTAACGCGCCATCGACGAGACGCGCCCGGCTTCGCATCTCCTTGTTGTCGTCGAACGGCCACATCCATGAATTGAGGATGACCAGTCGCGTGACCCGGCCGTCGAGCGCCAGCGGAAGGCCAATTGGGCCACCGTAATCGTGGACGACCAGCGCGAACCGATCGAGGCCGATGGCGTCCACGAATTCGCGCAAGCGTGCCGCGTGCGCCTCGGGTGAGTACGACGCGCCCTGTGGACGCTCAGACAGCCCGAACCCGAGGTGATCAGGGGCGATGCACCGGTTCGAGCCCATCGCGGCACGAATGACGTGGCGATACTCGAAGGACCACGTGGGTGTGCCATGAACGAACAGCGCCGGCGGACCGGCGCCTTCGTCGACGTAGTGAATTCTTCCGTCTGCGAGTTCAGCCCACTTCGACTCGAACGGATACTCCGAGCGGTCGACCCAGTCGTGATTCGTGACTCGTGATTCGTGACTCGGCACGGCCTATGGCCTCTGGCCTCTGGCCAGTTCTTAGACTTGGACTTGGACTTGGACCTATTTCTCGTCGAACTTCCTGCCCGCATTGAGATTGTCAAAATGCATGATTGTGTTGAACACGAGAGCGTAGGTACCCATGGTGTAGCCGCGCCAGACCGGGTTGTTGGCGAACAAGACGATGTGGCCGCGCTCGACCGGCACGTCCACGACGACGGGGCGCTGCGCGATAGTACCGCCACCGCTCAGGAGACCTGACACCAGCAGGTCGCGCTGATCGCTGAAGCGCAGCACGACGCGCGGCCGCTGCTGCGGCGGAATGAGCTGCGTGGCGTTCCGCAACATGTCGTCCGTGACCGGGCCAAGCTGCCACGGTTGCACCGTCGGCCTTACGGGAAGCGTGAACCGCTCGTCGAGCGCCGGACGACCCTGAACGACGTCCGCGTCGTCAGGCGTCCCGCGCCCGGTCGCACGCGCCGCTGGCCCACCGCCACCGCCGCGGCCACCACCACGCGTCGTGCCCACGCTGAAGCTCTCGCCGCTGCTGCTGTACAGGGCAATGCTGTCCTTGACGCCATAGACGATCGGGCTGGCGTCGTCGACGAGGCGCGAGCGGAGGAACGAGCCAACGACTGCGTTGCCCGTGGGGGTGTTCATGGTCACGCCGCTCGTGTAGCCAAACGTGATTGCGAATTGCGACGTGTTTTCGCTCGTGACCAGCACACCGCCCTGCTTCACGAAGTTCTCGATGTTGGCCACGCCACTCCAGCCGAGCCCCGGGCGGACGTCATCTGTCTGGGCCAGCGTGCTGATGTTCGGGGTTTCCGGCGAATTCTTCCACGGCATGGGATTCCGCCACATCGGCATCCCCTGCACGATCGACTGCGCGTTACCGCCGCCGGGCGGGAAGAGGATCACGTCGTATTTCGCGCGCAGGTTGGCGTCGCGCGACGCTTCCTGCGTGCTGATGTACTCGAACGGAATCTGGGCCTGGTCGAAAGCGAGTCGCCACCAGCCCTCAGTCTGCGTGCTCGCCCACGTGTGCATGATCGCAATGCGCGCCGCCCGTACGGGATGCGTCTTGACGTTAGGTGCCACAGCCGCTGTCACCTTCAGCCCAAGGTCGCGCGCGGCGCGGTCGAGGTCCGCCTGCGGTACGCCCTTGATGATGAATGACCCGCGCGCAAACCGCTGGCCGCCCGACTCGAACATCTCCTCGGCCGCCTGGAAGTCCGCGTCACGGAATCGATAGCGAAGCGTCGTCAGGGCGTTGTCGCCATTCGCGTTGATGAGGAATGTGTCGCCGCTGCCAGTCACGCCCCCCGGCGCGACGATCCTCCCCGTCACCGCCTCGACCGGCACGTTGAGCGCGGTCGTGTCCATGATCCGCGTCGCCTGTGTTGCGAAGCTTTCCGGGAACGTCCAGCCGGTGTCGTCGTACGGGTTGGTCTGCGGATCGTTAGGTGCCCAGTACTGGTAGTCGAGCAACGCGTCGGCGATGCGCGAATACGGCTGATCCATTCGAATGATGTAGCTGCCGGCAGGGAACTCGCGGGGCATCATGGTTGCCGCACGAGTCGTTGAGCTGGTGTCCCTGCCTGTGGCCTGTGGCCTTTGGCCTACCGTGTCAGTGGCCTGTGGCCTTTGGCCTGCCGTGTCGGTGGCCTGTGGCCTCTGGCCTCGGCGTGGCACCTGTACGGTGAATGGTGCCGTGGCGCGCGAGATCTCGACGCGTTGTTTCTGAATAACGCGCAGCAACTCCGCCTGCGCACCCGGTCGCGGATCGTTCGCCGGCAGCACATACGCCGCCGGACCTTCCGTCTTCGCCTTCAGGATCGACCGTTTGCTCTTCTCGTAGAAGTTCTGCAGGAACAGCCTTTTGTTCGTAGCGAAGTAGTTCAGCGAGACGAGCAGGCCCGTCTGCTGATAGTTGTTGTTGTTCCGGAGCGACCACTTGACCCGGGGCAGAGGAGGGTTCTGCCGATACCATGTACGTGAAGTCTGGCTCTCGGACAGAGATCGCTCGAGTGTTTCCGCGCTCCCGCCGTTGCCGAACGTCTCGTAGAGGCGGCTGATCCCGTTATGCGTCGCGGCGATGAACATCAGGTAGCCGGGCGACCACGTGTCGAACGCCCCGAACGCGAACACACCCGGCATGCCCAGGCGCGTCATCTCCTGGACGTTGTTCCACCCGATCATGTGCCACTCGTTAGTCAGGAGCGGATCGACCCAGGCGTTGTACGGCCCGTCGCCGATGGTATTGTCGTACAAGTACGGAACCGACTCGTGCAGGTCGTGCAGAACCTGCGCCTTCCAGTCGACGTAGGTGTTGAGGACGTTCTCGGTGAGCTTGAGCGTCACGCCCATCGCGTCGCGGTTGTTGTCGTGCGCGACGTATTTGCCCCAGTAGATCAGCCCGGGCCACGTGCGGTCCGGATACTTCATGTGCCAGTTGAAGATGTCGACTTGCCGGTCGCGCCCATCCACCTCGACAATCGGCGTGATGAGCGTGATCAGGTTGTCGCGGATGTGCTTGATGTAAGGGCTCTCGTCGACGGCCAGCCGGTAGGCCATCTCCATCAGCGCCGTGGGCGCTCCTGCCTCGGGTGAGTGAATCGTCCCCGTGATGTAGTAGACGGGCGCGGTGTTCGCGGCCAAACGCGCCGCCTCGGCGTCGTTCATGCCGATGGAGCGGGGATCCGCGAGCTTCGCCAGGTTCGCGCGGTTCTGGTCGAGCCGATTCATCAGGGCTTCCGACGCCACCGCCACGGCGATCATTTCACGCCCTTCTTCCGTCTGGCCGATGCTGTAGACGCGCACCCGCGGACTCGCCGCGTCGAGCCGTCGCATGTAGTCGTAGACTTCGCGGGAGTACGGCAGCTTGTTCGGCGCTCCGGCGATGTCGCCTAACACGACTTTCGGCGTCGGGACTGTGCGTGACGCCGGCAGATAGTCGACCAGCGGAGACAGGAAGAACTTCTCCGTCGTGTACTCGAGGATCTTCTTCGTGTATTCCTCATCGATCGGCTGCCGAGGATCGCGACCGGGGCGGTCGGCGGAGGGAGCGGCAGGGGTTCCGTTACCGCTCTGAGCGGCAAGAACTCCTGGAAGAATCGCGACGACGAGAAGAGACCGGAGAACGCGCAAGCGAGTCATGAGGCTACGGTTGGAGTGTGTGGGAGAATTCTGCAGGGGGGCGCCCGCGTTGCGCCATACGTCCGGTCACTGGGACTCGTGACTCAAGACTCGAGACTACCTCTGGCCTCCAGCCTCTGGCCTCTGGCCTCTAGCTACCTCACGTACTTCCAGTTCTGAATCTTCCCCTCAGCCATCCACTCCACGGCAGCGGCCACGCGCCGTTTGCGCGTCTCATCCCGCTTCGCTTCGGTGATCCACTCGATGTACTCGCGCTTGTGGCTTGGGCTCATGTCGTCATAGGCGGCCCTGGCCGTGGCGTTGTTCCGGAGCGCGGCGAGGAGATCGGCTGGCGCTCGCACGGCGCGTGATCGGTCTGGGGTCGCCTGTGGCGGCGGCTTTACGCCATCCTCATTCAATCGAGCTGCTTCACGCACGAGCCTCAGAAACACCGCTCGCGTCGGCAGGTCCTTCAAGGAAGTCACCCGCCCGAACTGCGGGGTACCTGCGCCTCCGCGACCTCCGGCACCGGTCATGACCTGCTCCTTGGAGAATCCGAAAGCACAATGCGCCTTGAACGACGCCATGCTGCACAGGATTCCCTGATGCATGAAGTGCGGGAATGACCACTTCATGGTTTCCTCGACGTCCGGGCAGCCTTCGTGGACGATCGCCCTGATGCGATTCAGGATCGGCTTGGCGAAGTCCGCTGACTTCGCGATGTAGTCGTCGACGCGTGGATCCGAGTGTGCCATGGGTTACCAGCTCAATTCCCCGCCGGCGCTCGGCCGGCATGGGGACTTCCGAAACGTAGGCGATACCTTGGCGTGTCTCTACCTCATTCCGGGGATTCTCCCGTCAGCGTGCTCCCGAGGGTGATGTCGTGGCGGTCTGTTTCTCCCAGACGAAGCGATGCAGAAATTTCCCGATGCGATTCCAGGTGTCGAGCCACAAGCCGTGGAGCATCGACTCATGGAGGTCGTCGGGAATCACCATCAGTTCGTAATAGATGTTGCGGGCCCGGAGGAGCTGGACGAGGCCGACGGTCTGGGCAAAGTCCACGTTCCGGTCGTCATCGCCGTGCACGAGGAAGACGGGCGACTTCCAGGTGTCGATCGCCGCGATGGCGGACGAGCGGTAGGACACCGCCGTCGTGTCGAGCGAACTGCCCCACAGATGCACGCCGGCCAGGTCGGCGCCCGCGATGAAAATGTCGGAGTTGCGGGCCAGGGCCTGTGAGGTCAGCACGCCGCCGTACGACAGTCCCCAGATGCCGACGCGGGAGGGATCCACGTCCGGACGGTTCTGCAGGTACTTGCCGGCCGCCAGCACGTCCTGGTATTCGGCGTTTCCGTTGCGCCCCGTGTTAGGCGCCTGGCGGAACGAGCGGCCGTAGCCCACGCCGCTCCGGTAGTTCACCGACATGACGACGTAGCCCTGGCTGGCCAGCCACTGGTTGTACGCGTACGCCCAGTGGTAGAACTGCATGTAGTGATAGCCGGGCAGCATCTGCCTGACCGGCCCGCCGTGCACGAAGATCAACGCCGGACGACGTTCGCCCGGCTTGAGGTCCTGCGGTACGAAGACCTGGTTAGGCACTTCGAGCCCGTCGGCCGCCTTGATGCGCACGACTTCCGGGACGACGTGGGCCTCGGTCGGGAAGTCTTTCGGCAGCGTGGGGAAGATCACGCGCGCCTTCCCGCCTGACGCGGGCACCACGCCTACCGACGCCGGTTGCCGGGCGTCGAAGTAGAGGAGTCCGACCTGGCGGCCCGAGCCTAACGGCTGGGGGTGGGTTTCGATGCCGTCGCCGCTGGTGACCTGCCGCGGCGTCCCTCCGCCGACCGGAACCGCCCAGATGTCGCGCCGCTCGATGTCCTGCGCGTTGGTGCAGTAGTACAGCGTCTTGCCATCGGGTGACAGCGTGGCCGACGTCGCGTCCTCAATGAGACCGTCGGTCGTCGTCAGCAGGATCGGCTGGGTGGTCGTGCCATCGAGCCGCACGGACCAGTACCGGTCCCATTCGTCGGCGCTGGGCGACAGCGGGAAGACCAGGTGCCCGTCGCCCCAGAACATCCGGTTGATGTTGTTGAAGACCGGCTCGTTAGGTTGGTTGTGCCAGATCTCGCGGGCTGCCTTCAGGCTCTCATCTTCGTGGCTGACCGTGCCGCGGTTGATGTCGGCCACCATGAGGGAGAGCGTGTAGCCGCCACGGAACGTCGCGCGGCACAGGCCGGGGAAGCGCCGGTCGATCGGGTTGGCGGTATCCGGTTGACCACCGAAGCGACCGCCGCCACGGCCGCCTCCGTCCCCGCCACTGTTCCCGCACACGCCGGCCGAACCCCCTCGACTGGCGGGACCACCAGGATTCCCCAGGCTTGCCGCGCCGGCGCCCACCTGGCCCTGGCGGCCGAACGGCAATCCGGGACGCCGCGTGAACGCGATCTGCTTCCCATCGCTCGACCACGTTGGCAGTGCATCGAAATCGACACTCGGCGAGACGTACGTCACCGAGCGTGTGGAGACGTCATAGAGTCCAATGAAGGAGTGGTTCGTGCGCGTGGACACGAACGCGACTTTCGACCCATCTGGCGACCAGCGTGGACCGCTGTTGGTCCCCCAGGCGGTAATGAAGGGCTTCACCCCCTTGTCGATCTCCGTCACCTGCGGCGACTGCGACACGCGCGCGCGGTAGATCTGGCCGTCCTTCACGTAGAGCACGGAGCGCCCGTCGGGAGACAGTTCGGGCGCGGCGCCGTCGGCGATGCGAAACGCGGTGGCACCGGGCGTGGTGCGAACGGCCCAGATCTCCCGCGCCGGACCATCCGGATCGTGCGAGGGATTGGCGACCCATCCATCACGGTTTGGCGCCGAACCGCGAACGAACACGACCACCCCGCCGTCATCCGAGATCGTCACGTCGGTGACGTCGATGCCGTTGTCCTCGAGGAACCGCGTTAGGCGCACGGGGCGAAAATCAGGCGCGGCGGCCGAATAGACGTTGCGCATCCCGCGGTCGTAGGCCATCCACGCCAGCCGGTCCGCCTTCTTCGCAGCGACAAGATCGAGCGGCGAGGCAGGACTCATGAACTGCTCGATGGTCGGCTTGCTCTGCGCGACAAGGTCTGGTGTCGCGAGTGTGACAGCGATGGCTGAAGCGACGACCGTGCGGATGAGTGGCGATGCCATGACTACCTCTCTGGTTTCCGGTCGGCGTGGCCGGATGCGGCGACAGCGTAACATCGGGTATCCGGCGCGTCCACACCTGGTTACCGCCGTGGGGCACCAAGCGGCCCCACTCGCTAACCAATCCTGCGGACTCGTCTAAAGTGTTATGTAACAACGTGTTAAGTAGGCTGGCCCATCGGTGTTTTCGGCCTTGACCCTCATGACCGTCCGGCCTAGCTTACACGCCCTGCTAGCACTCCTACTCGATGAGTGCCAGCACGGAAAACAACCACCATTTCCCCAAGCAGGAGGGATGCACGCTATGGCCACTAAAAGCGCCGCGGCAACGAAGATTGCGCCGCTCGCTGACCGCGTCGTTGTGAAGGCGCTGGAAGAGTCCGAAAGCATGCGCGGCGGGCTTTACATCCCCGACACCGCCAAAGAGAAGCCGCAGCAAGGCGAGATCATCGCCGTCGGCCCGGGCCGCACCGAGGACGGCAAGCGCGTCCCCATGGAAGTGAAGGTCGGCGACAAGGTCCTCTATGGAAAGTACAGCGGCACCGAAGTCACCATCGAAGGCGAGCAGTACCTGATCCTGCGTGAGAGCGACGTCCTCGCAGTCATCTAGCGCAGAGCGCAAAGCGCAAAGGGGGATTCGCTCCTCTGACCTCTGACCTCGAACTCTGAACTCTCCCACAACACGAGACTGATTCTATGGCTGCTAAAGAACTCTATTTCAACGTGGACGCGCGCGCGGGACTGAAGCGCGGCGTCGACAAGCTCGCCGAAGCGGTGAAAGTCACCCTCGGCCCCAAGGGACGGAATGTCGTCCTCGACAAGAAGTTCGGCGCACCGACGAT
>CAZSNV010000164.1:0-10898 GCA_964608035.1 uncultured Gemmatimonadaceae bacterium
TCGCGGTGGATGACCCCCTGCGCGTGCGCGTAGTGCAGCGCCGCGGCGACGTCGATCGCGATCCGCACCGCCTCGTCCACGCCGAGTTGCGTTTCGCGGTTGAGTTTGTCGCGGAGCGTCTCGCCCTTGATGAAGGGCATCACATAGAACAGGAACCCGTCCGCCGTGCCGGAATCAAACAGTGGCAGAATGTGCGGATGCTGCAGGCTCGCCGTGGTCTTGATCTCGACCACAAATCGCTCGGCGCCCAACACGGCCGCGAGTTCCGGCTTCAACACCTTGAGCGCGACCTTGCGATCGTGCTTCAGGTCATCGGCGAGGAAGACCGTCGCCATTCCGCCTTCGCCGAGGCGGCGCTCGATGCGGTATCGGCCGGCGAGGGCGGTAGTCAGGCGATCAGTGAGCGTCATGACTAACGGCCGGCGGTCATCGATCGAATCTGATCAGCCTTTCCAGTGAGCTGCCACCGGATCAGTGAGACGGGAATCAATCCCGCCCGGTTTATCGCGTCGTAGTACTCACGCAATGAGAACGCCGTGCCCTTCTGCTCCGAGATCTCTCGCAGAAGATCGTCGAGAAGGTACTTCCCGATGATGTAGCTCGTGCCGTATCCGGGTTGCCGAAGGTACAGCTGCTGCTCGAACCCGAGCAGGTCGAGCGTTGGGCTCATCCAGCCGCGGGGCGTCCACTGAACCTGGAAGTCTGCGGCTTGCTTCATCGTGTATTCGTTGCTCTGCGCGTAGAGTGAGCCGAGTCCGCGCGCACCGCGCTGAGCGAGCATGATCCACTGGATCTCGCGCGCTCGCGGGTTGTCGTCGTAGAGGCCGGCGTGCATCATCGCTTCCTCGAACGCCGTGGCCATCCCTTCGCTCCGACTGTCCCAGATGTTGTAGAGCAGCGCGCCACGTCGGATCGGACTCGCGTGCGGTTCGTCGCGCATCTGCGCCAGGTCCCACCAGTGGTAGAAGTGGGTGTAGAGCGTGTTCGGCTCGAGGTGAGTGACGATCGAGAAGAAGTTGCGTTGGTCGATAGGCACGAAGTTGCCGATCTTTGGTCGCAGTGCTGGATCCATATTCGGCTTCACCGTGATGATGTCACGGTCCCCGATGAACTTCATCAGCCTGTCGACCGAGGCATTCGCGCGTCGCCGGTATTCCTCTTCGTCCCTGACCGGCTCGATCTGCGGGCGGCCTATGTTGCGTTGCTCTTCCAGACGAAGCGAAGCGTGTGCGCGAGCCAGTTCTCGTTTCAGGATCGCGACCTCGTCCTCCCATGTGAGTGGGATGAGGTGGACGTTCCGAAGACTCCAGGAGTAGTCCACTCTGCCAATCCCGGACGGCCCCGTTTTCGACGGCGCCTGTTGTTCGAGCCAGCCCACGAAATCGACGGTCGCCTGCCTCGCGTCTCGAATCGAGGCCACAAGTGGCGCGGCCGCGCCGACCTTCTGCGCAAGATCATCGAGGCCTCGAATCTGCTGTTTCACTGATCCTGTTCCCGCCATCCACAGATCGCGTGCGTTCCCGGTGAGATTCGACCGGGCCTGCTGCAGTAGCGGCGGAATCGTCCGTAACTCGGCTGCGAGCCGGGACTGCGCATCCGGCGTCAATGGATATGAGTATTTCCACAGCTCGATCGCCGCGTGGTTCGTGGGTCCTTCGTGGTCTGGCGTGTCACTCTGCTCCACCCAGACGGTGACGTAGTACGCCGGATCGCGCTCCCATGGCTTGAGCACGCGGATGTAGAAGTCCAGCCCGTTCATCTCCGCCCTGACGAGATGCCAGTTGATCTGCTGCTCGGTCGTCCAGCGGGTGGTGTCGATGCCATTGAGCCGGGCCTGCCAGGTCCTGAGCTCGACGTGTTTCCGTGCCATCGTCGCAGCCGTGTAGTCCGGTGCGCCCTGGCGTGTCGGCGGTCGCTCGAATGCCCGCCACTCGGTGAAGAGCCTCGTCAGCGCTGTGTACGAGGGCGATGAGCCCTGCGCATCGATCGCAAGGGGCAGCAGGCCGGTGCCCGCTGCAACGATAGGCGTGGCCATGATCAGCGCGCGGCGGTTCATTGCTTCGCCCTGCTCGTCAGGCGCTTGAGCTCCGAGAACCAGTTCTGCACGATGACGTATCTGGAGGTCTCACGGGACGCGCTGGACGCTGCGCTCCGCGATACATCATCGACCGTGACAACGATCCTCTTGCCGTCAGGATGAATGTCCCAGTTTTCGATGCTCGAGAGATCTATCGCCGTGACGACTTCGCTGGGGTGAACAACGACCGAGGGTCGACGTTCAACGCGCGCACGATACAGGGTATCCGGAGCTGCGGATGATCCGCGCCAGTAATAGAGGTGGCTCCCGTCTGGCGACCATCGTGCCGACCCACTGAGCTCATTTGCGGACACGCGCCACTTACCCTGTGGCACCGGATAGTCCCGAATCCAGATGTCGCTGCCGGCGCCCTCGCCGGTGGTCATCGCAGCGAGCTTCCTGTCGGGGGAAACCTCAGCCTCGGTTTCCGTCCAAGGCGCCTCCAGGTATGGACGTGGCTTGTCTCCAGGTCGCCGCGACACCATGAGCAGGTCAAACTGGCCGCCGGACATGGTCGATTGAATGAGGATCGTTCCAGTATCCGGCCACGACATCGGGTTCTGGTTGCCGGGCATCGACAACAGCTGCGTTTCGGGAGCGCTGTTGTCGACACGCTTGAGGAACACATCTTCGCCACTTTGGGCTACACTCTTGGTGAATGCGATTGACTTGCCATCGGGTGACCAGACCGGATCATCGTTGTCGCCTTCGAAGGTGAGCTGCGTGTTCGTTCCCGTGACCAGATCGAATGCGTAGAGATCGGTCATTCCGGTCCGCGAGGTCGCGAACTCGAAGGCGATCGACCGGCCATCGGGTGAAAACCTGGGATTCGCCCTGCGCCCTGCGGGCAATCGCAGTGTATCCGCCCGCCCTCCTGGCGTCAGGACGATCATGAGCGTCCGCGCCGCAACGTTTACGTCAAGAACGCTAAGACCGTCGTGATATACGAGCGTTCCGTTTCTGGAGAGGGAATAGCCTCGATGAATCGGACTTACAGCGATGCGTTCGACCACGCGAGCTGGGGGGCCCGTAACGCGATGTGACCCGAGGTCGAATGGAACGGCAAACAGGCCGCCGTTCTCCGCGACGTACACCAGGTGGCCGGTCTCGACGTAGCTGGCTGCAACGCCGAACGGAATCAGCACCGCAGTGGAGTCAGTCCTGAAATCGTGCAGCATCAACTCGAGGCCTCGACTCGCCAGAAAGCCTGAGCCATCGGGAAGCAGGAAGGTGCCCCTCGAGAATCCTGGCAGGCCAATCGTGTCGGACTGACCGCCTGACGACGAAATGCGGACTGGGCCGGTCGTAGCTCCGCCGTTGTATATCAGCTGGTTGGCGGTACCCCAGTGCACGTAAGGGAAAACCGTTCTGCTGAGCTGCGCGAGCGCCGTCGAACCGCTCCCGTCGATGGAAATCTTCAGTAATCGGGCATCGCTCTGTCGACGGAACGCGATCGACCGACTGTCGGGGGAGAAGCTGGGACTTCCGTCGGCACTCTCGGTGCCGGGCACCTTAACGAAATCCGGGTCTCCCGCGAGGCGCCGCATATAGATCGCCTGCTCGCCATTTTTGAATCCGGCAAAGGCGATCATGCTGCCGTCGGGCGAGATGATGACATCGCTGTTGCCCGACGGCGTGATGTCGCCGAACGAGAGATCGAATCGGTTTTCGGGCAGTTCCGGTTCGCGCGTTTGCATGCGCCAGGCGGCCAGCATCAACGCCGCGACAATCGCGGTTGCGCCGGCAAGCGCCAGGAAGCGCGTCTTCCACTTCGTATCCGCCGGTACGGTAGCGTGAGCCGTCGCGCTGAACGCAAAGGCGGTGTTGGACAGGGCCTCGGCAAACTCCTTCGCGGTCGTGAAGCGATCGGCTGGCAGTTTCTCGAGCGCGCGTGCGATAGCCGAGGCGACGTTAGGCGGTACCGCCTTCCTGAGCGCCGTCACCGGCTGCACCGGCTCGGCGATGATCTTCATGATGATCTGCTGCGCCGAGGACCCGACATGCAGTGGGTTCCCGGTCAGCATCTCGTACAGCACGCTCGCCAGTGAGTAGATATCCGACCGGCCCGTGATCTCCTTGTCAGCGGTCGCCTGTTCAGGACTCATGTAATGAGGTGTCCCTAACGAGAGACCCGTCTCGGTCATCCGCCCGCCCGCCGCCGCCGAGACGGCGAGCGCGATGCCGAAATCGGCCACCATCGGCCGGCCATCGTGGAGCAGGATGTTCTCAGGTTTGATATCCCGGTGGATCACTCCGCGCCGGTGCGCATAGTCGAGGGCGTCCGCTACCACGCGCGTAATGCGCACCGCCTCGTCGACCGCGAGCTGCGTCTCTCGATTCAGCCTGTCCCGCAACGTCTCCCCTTCAATGAAGGGCATGACGTAATACAGGAACCCATCCGCAGTCCCCGAATCGAACAACGGCAGGATGTGCGGATGTTGCAGGCTGGCCGTCGTCTTGATCTCGACGACGAATCGTTCCGCGCCCAGCACCGCCGCGAGCTCCGGCTTCAACAGCTTGAGCGCGACCTTGCGATCGTGCTTCAGGTCCTCGGCCAGGTAGACCGTCGCCATGCCGCCCGCGCCGAGGTGTCGCTCGATGCGGTATCGGCCGGCGAGCGCGGTATTCACGCGTTCGGTCTGGGAGGACACGACGAGAATCTGCGCTTTGATTGGCGATACGGGCAGGCCGTCAGAGGGACGATCTCGTCCCGAGAATGGGGTAGACTTGTCTCCGGCCCCCACGTCTATTTGAGGCGGCGTCTGCGACACTCGGCCGCCCCTCCTACCACATGAACGCTGATTTGCGGGTCAGCTCCAGGAGTCGCTGAGCGCTGCCTACACGCTCGAGGAGGAACTCGGCGGAGGCGGCATGTCGCGCGTTTTCGTGGCCGCACTACGGTCCGCAGTGCCTCCACGCTTCGCTTGGGCTCGCGTATGAAAAGGCGGGAGCGCGTGACTCGGCGGTCGCGTCCTTTGAGCGCGCCGTGAATGAAATCCAGTCGTTCAACAACTCTCTGGACGCGGCTCACTACGCGCTGTCGTACCGCCGGCTCGGTGACCTCTACGAGGAGCAGGGGGATACGGGCAAAGCCGTGACGTATTACTCGAAGTTCGTGAACCTCTGGGCAAAGGCTGATCCCGACCTGCAACCGAAAGTCGCCGACGTTCGCGCGCGACTCAAACGCCTTGCCAGACCGAGCGCCGCTAACGCGCAACTACGCATCTACCAGGAGGCCGGTGTGAGCGAAACATCCCGTCGCGCTTTTCTTTCAACGCTCGGCGCACTCGCCGGCGCGGCTGTGGTTCCTGGTGTGATCGAAGGACAAGCGGCGCAGCAAGGCGGTGGATGGGACATGTCCTGGCTCGACCGGTTGACCGGCAAACACCGACAGGTGTTCGATTTTACCAACCCGCAGATGCTCCAGGTCATGAGGAACTGGCTTGATGCGCACGAGCTGGTCTATGGCCTCAAGCATCCGGAAGTGAGTGCGGTCGTCGGCATCGGCAGTCCATCGTTCCCGGTGAACGCGACCGACGCGATGTACGAGAAATACCCGATCGGCGTCGAGTGGAAGATCACGGACCCCGACACCGGAAAGCCGGCGATGCGCAACATCTTTCTCGATGGCAGTGGTAGTGCGGACGAGCGCGAAAACTCGGTGCGCGCACTCCAGCGACGTGGCGTCATCTTCTGGCAGTGCAACAACGCGCTCAAGCGCGTGGCCACTCAGATCGCGAACGCGGTGAAACGTCCGCAACCCGAGGTCTACGCTGACCTCCGAGCATCCGGTCTGAACCCCGGAGTTATCCTGGTGCCGGCGCACACGATGCTCATCGGTCTCTGCCAGGAGCGGGGCTGTGCGTACGAGAAAATCTGAGTAGCCGCCGTGGGGAGGGTTCAGGTCGCTGAGTGAGCAAGTGATTCGTGATTCGTGATTCGTGACTCGTGACTCGTGACTCGGCACTGAGGAAACGCGGGCTGACCCCGTGATTTTTCGTTACGATTCCCTATTCCCGATTCCCAATCCCGGCCATGACTCGCTATCCAGCGCTTTCTCCGCTCCACCCCGCCATCCCCGCCTCCGACGGCGTTATCCTCCGCGGCACCCTGACGTACCCGCACGGGCAGGTCGGCACGAAGTACCCGCTCGCTGTGCTGGCGCACCAGTACCCGTCGACCTACGACAGCTTTGCCCCGTTCTGCGCCGACCTGCATGCGTTAGGCGTCGCGACGCTGGCGTTCGACATGCGTGGTCAAGGGAAGTCGATCTGGACGACTTCGGGCGCGCGCGTCGCGCCGAGTCCGGCGGAGCCGAAGATGCAGGCGTTCGGCGAGGCCTTCATGGGCAGCGCGAGCGCGGTTGGCTTCGCCCACATCGCCGACGACGTCGTGCGCATGACCGCGTGGGGGATCTACCAGAACTTCATCGACTACTCGAAAGTCATGCTCGTGGGAGCGAGCGTTGGCGGAACCGGTGTGTTGCTCGCGGTGCCACGTCTCAAGGATAACGTCCGCGCCATCGTCACGTTCGGAGCCGCGGGAGCGCCCGCCCATTCGGCCGATGCGCAGGAAAAAATCCGGGACAACTGCAAGGCCCTGACGATACCCATGCTCCTTACGTCGTCCGAGAAGGATCCCTTCGGCGGGGCGGACCACATCCGTCAATGGAGCAAGGGCCTCAATCATGTGGGCTCGAAGATCGTCCCGGGCACCGATCACGGCATGGCCATTTACTACGACGTGCGCAAAGACGTGCTGGCGTTCGTGAAGAAGACAATCGCGCCCTCGACTCCCCGCGCGCGTCCGGTATCCGGGCGAGGCAGATCGCGGTAGCGCCGACTACTGCCGCGGCACCTTTTCTCCTGCACGAACCGCTCGGCGCCTAACACGGCGGCCAGTTCCGGCTTGAGCAGCTTGAGCGCGACCTTGCGGTCGTGCTTCAGGTCCTCGCAGAGGTACACGGACGCCATACCCCTTCGCCCAAATGCCGCTCGATGCGGTACCGGCCGGCGAGGGCAGCGGAGAGGCGTTCAGTGACACTGGTCATGATGGCGCGATAAGATCACGCCCGAAGCTGTGAGGCGCGAGTGCCCAACCGGAACGCGCCTCTCAGTCCCTGGAACGGGACGAAGTGCCTAGATTACTGCCATGCGAACCGACCGAAGTCGCCTGACCGCGCGCGTCGTTCCACTGCGCAGCGATGAGGCCTCCGACGCCCGCGTGGGCGGCACGGCCGAGGAGCGCATTACTCTCCTCCGGGAGCTCAGCCTGCGCATGTGGGAACTCAGCAAACGACCGCTCCCCTCGTACAGCCGGTCCACGATGCCCGCGAAGCTCACGACGCTCGGCGAGCAATAGCCTTCGTTCGGTGAACGAGGACTACCGCGACATACTTGCGGCACTCGTCGCGCACCGCGCGCGCTTTCTCGTCGTCGGCGCTCACGCGCTGGCAGTGCACGGGTACCCGCGAGCGACGGTGGACATCGACATCTGGGTCGAACCCACTCCTGAGAACGCGGAACGGGTTTGGCGTGCTCTGGCCTCGTTCGGCGCTCCGCTGGACGACCTCGACGTGCGCGTGCTGGATCTCACTCGCCTCGATGTTGTCGCCCAGTTCGGACTTCCTCCGAACCGCATCGACATTCTCACCGGCGTCTCCGGCTTGACGTTCGACGAGGCCTGGGCGAATCGCATCGAAGAGCCGATCGAAGGTGTTCGCGTGGGAGTGCTCGGTCTGGAGGACCTGGTGAAGAACAAGCGGGCATCGGGCCGCGACAGGGATCGCGCTGACGTAAAGGGACTGGAAGGCAGGAGCTAAGTCGGCGCCCAGCCGGTCTGCTGGCAACGGCTCCACAACCTGCCGCGGCCTCCCCGTTAGGCTGCAAGCGGCGCACCCAGGCTGCCGCTATACCGGATCCTTGGGCACGCTGCGACCGATGATGATGGTGATGTTGTCCGTCCCGCCAGCATCGAGCGCTTCCTGGAGCAGTTGCTCGCACGCCTGCTTCGAGCTCGTCATCGAGCCCAGCACCTGGGCGATCCGCTCGTCGGTCACATGCCTGGTCAGCCCGTCGGAACACATCAGGTGCACGTTGTGCCAGCTGGCCTGGAGCCGGGTCACCACGGGCACAGTCGTGTCGCCGCCGATGGCGCTCGACAGCACGTTGGCCATCGGCGTCCGCGCGGCCACCGCGCGGGTCATGACCCCATCGTCCACCAGGTCCTGCGCCAGCGTCTGGTCACGCGTCACCTGCCTGAGCTTTCCATCGCGCCACAAGTAGTACCGCGAATCGCCGAGTTGCAGGAGGTAATACACGGGCCAGACGCCGATAAACAGGGTCAATGTAGTCGCCATCGTTCCCGTCACGCTCCGCTCGGAGCGACGACGGAGGACCGCTTCATGGGCGCGCATGGCTGCAGCCTGCAGCAGCTCGGTGAACTCGGCCTCGTCCGCCCGGGCCCCGTAGTACACCAGCATGCTGTCGTTCACGTACTGCATGGTCGTTTCGACGGTCGTTGAACTTGCCTCGGCACCGCCCGTGCCGCCGCCGACGCCGTCGGCAATCATGGCCACGTACGCAAGACGTTGGTCCATCGGGAGCCGTTCGACGTCGTCGAGATTGCTGCCGACGACATTCACACGCTTGTGGATCGTGGCCAGGAGAAAACGGTCCTGGTTGTCCTTGCGCACCTTGCCCTGATGCGAGAGACCGAACCTATCGATCTCGTCATCGCGAGGTGAACGCGGAGGAGCCGTTGCGCTGGACACTAGTTCGCGGCTCTCTGTTCGATCCTTGATCCGGTTGACCGCAAGCATGAGTTACTCCGAGGCTTGTCCCGTCAATCGGAAAGTGCAGCCAATAGCCTCCAGGTGCCAGTACTGGCACCGGATGGGAGATGGGAGATCTGAGATAGACTGCCAGACCGGATTGCCACAGAATTACAGTGGGAATCGCGGTGCAGTTTGTCTCAATTCTCCCATCTCCCCTCTCCCCTCTCCCAAATGGAAGAATTCAAGGTCAGCGGCGAGAAGCTCAAGGACCGCCTCAAGGAGCTCATCCGCGAGGGAAACGTTCGCCGCGTCATACTGAAAAACCCGGCGGGACGTGTGCTCCTCGACATGCCCCTCAACGCGGGCGTGGTAGGCGTGGCGCTACTTCCGTTCTGGGCCGCTGTGGCCGCGATCGCTGTGCTTGCTACCGAATACACGGTCTCGGTCGAGCGCGACCCGGGCAAAGCGGTGCAGAAAGCGCCCTGAGCAGTCGCGTCTACTTTCGAAGCTCGGCTGGCAGGTGGCGGCGACCGTTCGCAACCACGAGCTCCACGCGGCGCACGTTGCGGATGTCGTCGAGGGGACTCGCCGAAAGGACGACGAAGTCCGCGACCGCTCCCTTCTTCAGTACGCCAATCGAGTCGGCACGGAGCAACGACGCAGCGCTATTCGTCGCCGCGATCACGGCCAGCCCTGGGTCGAGTCCAGCCCTGACGAGCAGCTCCAGTTCGGCGTGCAGCGATGCGCCGGGCGCCAGGAGCTGATTCGGCGAGTCGCTGCCGGCGACGACCTGGCCGCGAAGCGCAACGTACCGGCGGAGGAACAGGTCCTGCTTGCTTCGCGAACGGGCCAGCAGCGGCAGGTCGGCCGGCTTGATGGCGTAGCGCCTGACGAGGTCGGGCAGGTTCCAGTCTTCGCGTTCGGCTGGCGTGACGGCGGACAGGTCGAGGCTCTGCGCGTATGTGGTGTCGAGGACGCGCGCATACGTCTCCGACTGAACGAGCGTCGGGATCATGACGACGCCTGCGCCGACCAGCTCGGTCGCGGTGCGCTCGAGTGCCGCCGAGTCGAGCGTCGCCCATCCGCGGAGGAACGTCATCCAGCCATTGGGGAATTTCTCGTGCGCGGCGTAGTACGGCGCCGGGTCGCGAACGGTGGACTCGACAATACCGGAGAGATGTTCGATAGCGCGCACGCCAAGTCGCGCGGCCGAAACAGCATCGACGTAACCCAGGTGCGCGGTGACAGGAATTCGCTGTGCGCGCGCCGCTCGCACAACCGCTTCCATCAGTTCGCGCGTCGTGTGTGTGTACAGCTTGATCTGCGACACGCCGGCCGCCGCGAGGCGCGAGACCGCCTGCTCGGCATCTGCGGGAGTGCGCAGCTCGGTTTGACCGGGCCACACCGCCGGCGGCCCGGTGAGAGCTCCGCCGGAGATGTAGAGCCGCGGGCCGGTGACGCTGCCATCCGCGATGCGCGCCCGTAGCGACGTCAGGGCGTCGACGTCACCCCCGACGTGGCGCACGCTCGTTATGCCGTAGGACAGGTACCGGGAGAGCGATGACTCGTCGGCGTGCGCGTGAGCGTCGATGAGTCCCGGAATGATCCAACGGCCCTCGAGCCGGATGACGGTGGCACCGCGCGGCACGCTGACCGTGTTGCGGGGACCGACCGCCACGATATGACCGCCAGATACCAGGACGACGGCGTCGCCGGTAGCCGTGTCAATACCATCGAAGATGCTGGCGCCAACGTAGGCGGTGATACCTGCGCCCGGTGCCTCGCACGCCGTGATCGCGAGCGCGAGACACCATGGTATGAAACGGCCTGGACCCATGCTCATCGCTCGTTCATCCAACGATCTTCGAGCACGGTCACTGGCTTCGAATACTCCTTCCCGCCAACCGCAAGCTTCGCGATGTAGCTGCCTGGCGTGGCGCCTCCACCACCTCCGCCGCGACCGCCGGTTGCGCCGGCACAACTCATGTTGGGAGCAGGTCCTGCTGTCTGCGGCGCTGGAGCGGCCGCTGCCGCCGGTGCCCCGCC
>CAZSNV010000165.1:0-10809 GCA_964608035.1 uncultured Gemmatimonadaceae bacterium
CGGCAAACGGCGTGCGCCACGGAGATAGCGGTTTGGCGATCATCAAGCGCCCGGTGGCAAGAGCGGATCACCCGGCGCGCTCACGTCAGGCCGCCTTTGACGATAGATGCTCGGCTGATCCTGGTATCCGGGGTCGGCTGCGCAACCGAGAGCCGCGCTCGCCAAAAGCATGAGCATCGTCCTCATCATACTGAGGATGGACCCGCGCGCATGGCCAGCACAAGCAGAAGGCGGCGACCCCTTTCGATGCAACGCGCTTTCCGGCAACGTGACCTGATGCTCAGAACTCTTTGTTCCGTGCGAGGCTCGCACCTGATACTGCTGCTGCTTGCACTTGCGACCCTGTCAATGCTCACGCCTTCCGGCGCGCTGGCTCACGGCGTGACCGCCGGAGACAAGGGATACCTGCAGGAAGTCTCAGGTGCGCTGCTCATTCCGTTTGCTTATCTCGGCGCCAAGCACATGGTGACAGGCTACGACCACCTTCTTTTCCTGCTCGGCGTCATCTTCTTCTTATACAAGCTCCGCGACGTTGCGCTCTATGTCACGCTTTTCGCTTTCGGTCATTCAGTCACGCTGCTGACCGGAGTCCTGACCGGCATCAGCGCGAGCGCTTACCTGATCGACGCTATCATTGGCTTGTCTGTTGCGTATAAGGCGCTCGACAACCTCGGGGCGTTTCGAGCCTGGTTCGGTGTGCAGCCCGACGCGCGGGCGGCGACGCTCATTTTCGGGTTTTTTCATGGCTTCGGCCTGGCGACCAAGATCCTGGACTACGAAGTGTCGCCGGAGGGACTGGTCCCGAACCTGATCGCGTTCAACGTCGGAGTCGAGCTGGGACAGCTGATGGCGCTCACCGCCATTCTCATTGTGATGGGCTACTGGCGCCGCACCCCCAGCTTCACACGACGTGCGTACACCGCCAATGTCGCTATCATGACCGCCGGCTTCGTGCTCATGGGCTACCAGCTGGTTGGCTATTTCGTCCACGACTTCGCCTGAGGATTGCCATGGCTGACGAGAATATCCCGGCGAACTCGCACGCCCCCTCGGCGCGTGCTTTGCGAAAGTCCACCATGATTGCTGCGACCATCGCGTTGGTCCTGCTGGTGACCGTCGTCCTGCCAGCCGAGTACGGCATCGATCCCACCCGCGTAGGCCGCCTGCTCGGCCTGACGCAGATGGGAGAGATCAAGGTGAGGCTCGCCAAGGAAGCCGCGGCTGATCAGGCAGCCGACGATGCAGCCGCCGAAGCAGAAGCGACCGCAGACACCGCCAAGCCGCCGCCGATGCCGGGCAACGCCGATTCCACCACTCCAAAGGCGACCAGCCGGCCGTAACGAACCTTCCGTCCATACTACACAGGTCCACACCTACCTCTCGGAGCAGCAATGACCAGCAAGGCTCGAATAACTCGACGGCCAAACGCGAAGGGTCGCACCGCCGCCATCACGGTGACCCTCCTTCTGACAGCCGTCACGGCCGCGGCGGCGCACGACATGTTTCTGAAGCCGACCCGCCACTTTGCACCCGAGAATGCCGAAGTGCGCATCAGAGTGCTGAACGGCACGTTCGTGCGGAGCGAGAACTCGATCGCGCGCAACCGGCTGGCCGACGTCAGCGTGGTCTCGCCGACAAGACGATCGACACTCGACACTGCAGAATGGACCGTCACCGGAGACACCAGCACGTTCCATGTGCACACGCGTGGGGCCGGGACTTATGTGGTCGGCGTATCCACGAAGCCGAGCATGATCGGTCTCACCGGCGACGAGTTCAACCTCTACCTGCAGGAGGACGGGATTCCAGACGTGCTCGCGGCTCGGCGGAGCGCTGGTGAACTCCAGAAGCCCGCGATCGAGCGTTACTCCAAGCATGTCAAGACGCTGATCCAGGTCGGCCAGACTCGGAGCGACCATTACGCAACGGTGATGGGGTATCCCGCCGAAATCGTCCCACTCGAGAATCCGTACAGCCTCTCGTCAGGCGGGACCCTTCGCGTTCGCACGCTGGTCGACGGTAAACCGGCGGGGAATCAGTACGTCCTGTATGGCGGTCGGACCGATAGCGACGCAGGTATCGAACAGAAAAACACGCGTTCGGGCGCAGACGGTGTCGCCAGCATTCGATTGACTCAACGTGGAACCTGGTACGTCAAGTTCATCAACATGGTGCCGGTCAAAGTCGACTCGGTCACCTACGAGTCGAAGTGGGCCACGCTGACGTTCCAGGTTCGCTGACCACGACGACCATCACAGACTCAACCACCACATGAAGCCCGTTCTTGCCGTTGCCTTGGGGGGCGCGATCGGCTCGGTCCTTCGATTCATGGTGGCGAACCTGATCCTCAAGTCCACCGGTGGGACCATCGGCTACGGCACGTTGGTAGTGAATGTGACGGGCGCGCTGGCGTTGGGGTTTCTGGCGCGCTTCTGGGCACCGCCGCATGGTTCACATTTGACGTTTCTTGCGTTGACCGTCGGACTTTGCGGCGGCTACACAACATTCTCCACGTTCTCGCTCGACATGTTTACGCTGGTCGAACGCGGGCAAGTCACGAAGGCAATTCTTTACGCCGTCGGGAGTGTCGTGCTGTCATACGGAGCGCTCGCCTCCGGGTACTTCGCGGCGCGTATCCTTCGTCCGCTACCGTGAGAGTGGGCCGGAGCCAGCGCCAGTCGAGAAACGCTTCGAGGGTGGTCCCGTCTCAGTCGGCATCGGGGGAGCGCGACGAGAGGAATGCTCCGATAGTCAAGCCGACGCCTGTTCGCCGTTGAGAATCAGCGTCCACTCAATCGGAATGGCCGGATCGAGCGAATCGCGAACGGAGCAATACTTGTTGAGCGCGAGGTCGATCGCCAGTTCGGCCGATTCCCGGTCTATACCGTCACCGGCAATCCTGTAGATGATCGCGATCGACGTGAGTTTCGCGGGCATCGTGGACGCGCGTTCTCCACGAACGTCGATGTCGAGCGATGAGAGCGGCGTGCGGCGCTTGGCCAGGATGGACACCACGTCCATGGCGGAGCAGGTGGCCAGGGCGCTGAGGAGCATGTCGACCGGGCCAGGGCCCGTCTGCCGCGTGCCATCGATGCGGACCGATGGTTGACCGGGTTGTCCGACGTCAAACGCCTCGCCTTCGATCCAATGCGCAACGATGTGATTGACGCGCTTCTTGCCCTGAGCCTGATATTCACGAGTGACGCTCATGATGCTCCGAGTGGTAGCTTCACGTCGTAAGCTAACGAACTCATCTCACGTCTCCCATCTCCCAACTCGTGGGTCAGTACAAGCACCACGTCTTCGTCTGTACCTCGGGGAAGACCTGCCCAACGCAGGGCTCGAAGGAAGTGCATGAAGCGCTCAAGAAGGGCGCTGCCGAACGGGGCTTGAAGGGCATTGTCCGCATCAATCACTCCGGGTGCATGAACCAGTGCGGGCACGGACCCATGGTCGTGGTCTATCCGGACGACGTCTGGTACGCCGGCGTCGACCCGCTAGGCGCGATGCGGATCCTGGAGGAGCATATCATCGGCGGGCAACCGGTGGATGCACTCCGGCACGTCGCTCCGCCCGGGGACAACAAACTCGTCACCGATTAGGACCCGATGTCGGCCAACGACGCGTTCATGGAGCCCTATCAGCGACACGTGCTGGTATGCACCGGCAGCTTCTGCTCGCCCGACCGGCACGGACGCGGTCTCTATGCTCAGTTGGCGAGCCTGCTGGAACGCGAGGAACTGCTCTTCGGACCGACCCGCGTAAAACGGGGGGAAACTCCATGCCTCGGCGTCTGCGCCGGCGGACCGATTGTCGTTGTTTACCCCGAGGGAGTCTGGTACGCCGGCGTCACGCCTGACCTGCTCGAGCGGATTGTCGTGGAACACCTGAAGGGCGGGCGACCCGTGGAAGAGGCGGTGTTCCATCGGCTCTGACAGCAGGCTGCTTGCTTCTTACTGCTTGCGGCTTGCTGCTTCTACCGAAGCTTCCGTATCTCCTCCTCGATTGCCGCCAGGTGCCGTTTCCAAACGTGAATCGCGAACTCCTGGAAATTCCGGTAGGCGTCTGGGTTCGCGACCAGATACTCGGCGAGCCGCATGCGGCCCTTTTTCAGATTGCAGGCCCCGCAGGCGGTCACTAAGTTGCCACCCGACCGGTCGCCCCCGCGCGAACGCGCCTGCAGGTGGTCGACCGTCAGCTCTTCCTCCGGGAAGACCTGCCCGCAGAACACGCATCGGTAGTCATCGCGCGCGAAGATCTCCCCTCGCTGCATGCCTGGTCCTTTCAGTTCGCGTCGCCTGATGTTCGGGGCAGCCAAAAAGCTTCTACTCGCCGCTGTCGAGCGGGAGCCGAAGCCTGCCCCTATCGAAGAGTTGCCGCGCCTCACCCAACGCGCCATAGAGAGCACACGTATGCCACGATCCAGGGAACGCATCCTTGCCAACCTCGACGAGATGTATCGCGAGGCCTTCGAGCGCGCCAAGGCCACCGGCGACGACTCGCAAATGGTGGTGCTCGATTTTGCCTATCGACGCGAACAACTCTACTTCGAGATCCTGCTCGATGTCCGCGACGCGGTGGACCGAAACAGAGGCTGAAGGCTGAAGGCCAGAGGCCAGAGGACACAATCGTATGACGGGATTCTCCACCCGCCGGTCTTCCTTCAGGCTTCCACCTCTGGCCTTCAGCCTCTTTTCTGGCCTTCTACCTCTGGCCTTCAGCCTCTTTGTTAGCTGTGACGTGAACACCGCATCGAATGCTTCGCTGGCGATTGTAAACGCCAAAGTCTGGACGGGCGACTCAGCTCGGCCATGGGCCGACGCGATCGCCGTCAGCGGCGACACTATTCTTGCCGTCGGATCGTCGGCCGAGGTGAGGAAGATCGGCGCGGCGCGGGTCGTCGATGCGAAAGGTGGGCTGGTGACGCCGGGGTTCATCGACTCGCATGTCCACTTCGTCACCGGCGGTTTCCGGCTCTCGTCAGTTCAGTTGCGCGATGCGCGCACGCCGGAAGAGTTCGTAAAGCGCATCCGCGAGTTTGCCGCGACCGTTCCAGCGGGAACGTGGATTACCGGCGGCGACTGGGACCACGAGCTCTGGGGCGGAACCTTGCCCGAGCGTTCATGGTTAGACTCGGTCACGCCCCTGCATCCCGTCTGGGTGAACCGGCTCGACGGGCACATGGCGCTCGCCAACGGCGTCGCACTGCGCGCGGCTGGCGTCACGAGCGCAACCCGCGACATCGAGGGCGGCGCGATCGTCCGCGGACCAGGACGAGAGCCCACCGGCATCCTCAAGGACAACGCGCAAACGCTCGTGGAGCGGGTGGTGCCAGCACCACCCGCGATTCTACAAGACCGCGCCCTCGACACGGCCATGGCCTACGTGGCGGCGCAGGGCGTCACGTCGGTGCACAACATGGGATCGTGGTCCGATCTGGCCATCTTCGAGCGCGCCCGCGCCGCCGGACGACTCAGCACGCGGATCTACGCCGTGGTGCCGCTGTCGACCTGGGAGCGACTGCGTGACACGGTGCAGGCGCGCGGCACCGGCGACGACTGGCTCAGGATCGGCGGCTTGAAAGGGTTCGTCGACGGCTCGCTCGGCTCACACACCGCGGCGATGCTGGAGCCGTTCACCGACGCGCCTAACGACCGAGGGCTCTTCGTCAACACGCCGGAGAACCTGTATGGCTGGACGTCAGGCGCCGACAAAGCCGGCCTCCACGTGATGATCCATGCCATCGGAGATCGCGCAATCCGCACCCTCCTCGACACCTACGAGCGTGTCGCCCGCGAAAACGGCCCGCGCGATCGGCGCTTCCGCATGGAGCACGCCCAGCACATCGCGTCCCCCGACATTCCGCGGTTCGGGACGCTCGGTGTCATCGCCAGCATGCAACCGTACCACGCCATCGACGACGGCCGCTGGGCGGACCGCGTCATCGGAGCGGAACGCGCCAAGGGCACCTACGCCTTCCGGTCGCTGCTCGACAGCAAGGCGACCCTGGCATTCGGAAGCGATTGGTTCGTGGCGCCTCCCACGCCGCTCGAAGGCATCTATGCGGCCGTGACTCGCCGGACGATCGATGATCGCAACCCGGGCGGCTGGGTGCCGGAACAGAAGATCACGGTCGAGGAGGCGCTACGCGCGTATACGATCGGCTCGGCGCAGGCGTCGTTCGAGGAGGGCCGAAAGGGAACGCTCGCGCGCGGCAAGCTCGCCGACCTGGTGCTCATTGACCGCGATCTCACGACCGTCCCGGCGGAATCGATTCGCGACGCCCGCATAACGATGACCGTCGTCGGCGGACGGATCGTGTTTGAACGGCAGTAAGCAGCCTGTGGTTGTCAGGCGGATCAGTCGCGCAGAGTGGACAGCAACCATCCCTTCAGGATGAGGACGGCGAGTGCCGCCACGACAATCAGGACTGCTACCATTCCAACAATTCGTGCCCAGGACACGCGCGGGACTTTTGGCGACTCCACAGGAGTGCTTGGCTCTTCGCGCCAGCGCGGGTGACGACGGACTTCATTGTGGGTGATTGCCATCATGGCGAGCTCCGCGAAAAGCAGGCACTACGCCTTACTTGCGGGACTCAATTGCAATAGCCGGGCCAGTCGTTTCGGTGCCCCGGCAAGCCGGGTCTCTCCGGGCGTAACCGCCACCCGTTGAACGAGATGCGGTCGGGAGGACCGAGAGGTCTTTCAGGGCTGTCCCGACAACGCCTTGTGGTCAGAGGCGCGTAGGCAAAGCACCCGCCCGAGGCGAGGCGCTACACAGCCCTGAGGATGACCCCGGCTAGAAGCGCGCGATGTCCGCGATTGCCCGCTTGAAGTCGTCGACCTGCGGCAGCGTCGCGTCCTCGATTCTTGGCGCGTACCCGACGTACGTGTCGAGCGATGCAACCCGCTTTACCGGCGCGTCGAGCCAGGGGAAGCATTCGTCGGCAATGCGCGACGCGATTTCGGATCCGTAGCCCCAGCTCATCGAGTCTTCATAGGCCACGATCACGCGGTTCGTCTTCTTCACCGACGCGAAAACGCGTTCTTCATCCCACGGCGACAGGGAACGCAGGTCGATCACCTCGGCCGAAATCCCTTCCTCCGCCATCTGATTCGCCGCCGTGAAGGCCCGCTGCACCGTGGCGCCGTACGTCACGATCGTCACGTCGGTCCCTTCGCGCACGACCTTCGCCTTGCCGAACGGAATCATGAAGTTCGGGCCCGGATAGGCCGCCTTGTTGTACGTCTGCCGATACAGGTGCTTGTGCTCGAGGAAGATGACGGGATCGTCGCAGCGAATTGCCGTGCGAAGAAGTCCGTTGGCGTCGAGCGCCGTTGCCGGGCAGACGACGCGAAGGCCGGGGCAATGGGTGAAGAGGGAGGCTCCGGTCTGTGAATGGTAGATCGCACCGCGGATGTAGCCGCCGTATGTCGTGCGTATGACCACTGGCGCCGAGAAGGCATTGTTGGAGCGCCAGCGCATCGTGGAGAGTTCGTTGCGAATCTGCATGTACGCCGGCCAGATGTAGTCGAAGAACTGGATCTCCACGACCGGCTTGAAGCCGTGCAGCGCCAGACCGATGGCGCGACCGACGATGTTCGCTTCGGCGAGCGGCGTGTTGTACACGCGATGATCGCCAAACTCCTTCTGCAGTCCCCATGTCACCTTGAAGACGCCACCCTTGCCTTTGACTTTGCCCAGGTGGTGGCGCCGCGATGCGTCGGCCACGTCTTCGCCGAACACGAGGATACGCTGGTCCCGGCGCATTTCGTCCTTCAGGCAGCCGTTGAGCAGGTCGACCATCGTGGTCTCGTTGCCCGAGAACTGCGGATCGTCCTCCGTGTCGAACTGCTCGCCGGTCGGGTCGACGTCAGGCGAGTAAACGCCGAACGGAATCGTTTCGGGCGCCGGCTGTTCACGAGTGAGCGCGTCGTCGGTGGCGGCGAGCACGACTTCGTTCACTTCGGCACGGATGCGTTCCAGCTCTTCTTCGGTGGCGTGGCCAGCTTTCAGCAGCCACGCCGGAAACGTCTTGAGCGGATCGCGGGCGGCATCTGCATCGCGTTCTTCCGGCGGACGGTAAAGCACCTCGTCGTCGGAGAGCGAATGCGAGTAGGGGCGGATGACCTGGGCGTGAACGAAAGCCGGGCCGTTGCCGGCCCGGACATGTTCGACTGCCTTCTTCATCACGTCGTACGAAGCCAGGAGGTCGCAACCGTCGACCTCCTGGATAAGAAGGCCGGGGAAGCCGGTGACGAGCCTGGAGATGGAGCCGCCGGCCGTGTTTACCTCGACGGGGACCGAGATAGCGTACCCGTTGTCTTCGATGAGGTATACGATGGGAAGCTGGAGGTTGCACGCCGTGTTCAGCGACTCCCAGAACTCACCTTCGCTGGTCGTGCCATCGCCCGCGGAAACGTAGACGATCTCGTCGCGCTTGAATCCTTCTGCGATTCCCAGCTTCCGGGCTCTATGAATGGCTTCTGCGCAGCCGACCGCCTGGAGGAACTGCGTTCCCGTTGGCGACGACGAGGAGACCACATTCAGGGCTTTGTGTCCCCAGTGGCTCGGCATCTGGCGGCCGCCCGAGTTTGGGTCGTCGGCGGCTCCGACGGCGGAGTAGAGCATCTCGTTCGGCGTCATGCCGAGCTCGAGCATCAACGCGCGATCGCGGTAGTACGGGAAGAACCAGTCATGACCGGAGCGGAACAGCATGCCCGCCGCCGTGAGGACCGCTTCATGACCGGCGCCGGATATCTGGAAAAAGATCCGGTTCTGCCGCTTGAGCTGGATTTCCTTGTCGTCGAGTCGGCGGGAGAGAAACATCGTCCGGTATGCCGCAACGAGTCGTTCGCGATCAAGGACAGGAGCAGACACGTCGCGCTGCTGGCTGGTCTGGGTCGGCATGGGCGGAAAGATAGCGAGGGCGGTCAGCCAACTGACGAGGGTGCCAGCACGGTGATTCGCAGTGCAGCGAGTCGCGGCGCTCGCGCCACGGTTTTCGGGATCAGGAATTCACCGGCCGGGTCTTGTATCGCGTTATCCGGCGCGATCTTCCGCTCTGGCTGTCGTTGTGAGGGAGACGATTCGGAACGGCACTCCATATGCAGGACAAGGGCCGCAACCCCGACGCGAGGCCGCCATGCGTGCATCGACCTGTCCGTGCATTTTCTGCGAGCTGATTCATGGCGGCGGGGAAGTCTCGATCTGCTACGAGGACTCGCTGGCCATCGCCTTCATGGACATCCAGCCGGTGAACGCCGGTCACGTGCTGGTGGTGCCACGCGCGCATTACGAATCAATGCTCGATGTGCCGCCGGACCTGGCGCGCCACCTGTTTGACGTGGCGTTGCGGCTCGCGCCAATCGTCAGGCGGCTGGCCGGCGCCGATGGCCTGAATGTCATCGTCAACAGCGGTGCGGCGGCCGGCCAGGACGTGTTCCACTACCACGTGCACGTGATCCCACGGCGGAGCGGTGATGGATTCGCCGTCACCCTGCCGTTCCCGGGCTCGACGCCGCCCGATCGGACGCTGCTCGACGCTATGGCGGCGCGGATCATCTCCGAGCTGCGTGACCCCGCCCGGGCCCTGACGATCGCTGCCTGACGCGACTCGTCAGGCAGTTTTGAAGCGGGGTCTTGCGCGATGGGCGCCTAACACTAATCGTAGGGCAGGCGCCGGCTGCGGCTGGCTCCTTCAAGCCTGGAGGCCGATGGACGTCTGGCGACGATCTCCCGGAACCGACCCGCGCCGCAATCGCGACGAAGGCCGCGTCGTCATCGGTCCACCCCCACCCTCCAGTCAGTCAACGCGAACCACCCCGCCACGGGCCATCTGCCCGGGGCGGGGTGTCGCCTTTTCCGGCGAGGTGAAATGGCTCGACGTGGGCACCTCCGGCTTCTCTGCCATCGCGGCCGACACTCACAACGGAGTGATCGGCGCCGCGGCCGTCCATTTTTCGCACGCGACGTCAAGCGCGCGCTCAAGCGCGCCACGATGCGCGACTGTGGGCGACGGTGTGTCTACTGTGGCTATCGGCTGGATCCGATTGAAGCGACGCTCGACCACGTCTACCCGATGGCGCGCGGCGGGGCGCACGCGCCGGGCAACCTCGTCACCGCCTGCGCGCCGTGTAACCGGATGAAGGGCGACATGCTGCCTCACGAGTTCTTCGCGCGGTATCCCCAGGCGGGGGCGAATTTCGTGCGGTACGCGCGAGCGGTGCATCGGGCATTGAAACGGGGAGCGCGCCGGGCGGTCAGCCTGGCACTCGCAGCTTGAGGTCAGAGCTCAGAGCTCAGAGGTCAGAGCGGGCGGGCTCTGAGCTCTGAGCTCTGAGCTCGGACTCTTACGTCATCCAGCCAGTGCCGGTTCACCTGCCCCGGTCCGGCCCGTCTCCCAAGCCAACATCGCCCGCTTCCTCGGCACGCCCCACCGATACCCACCTAACGCGCCGGTGGTGCGGATGACGCGGTGGCAGGGGATGAGGAACGCCACCGGGTTGCGTCCGATTGCCGTCCCCACCGCGCGCACGGCGGCGGGTGTTCCGATGGCCGTCGCGATGTCCTCGTAGGTCGCGACCGAGCCCACCGGAATCTGCAGCAACGCGCGCCAGACCTTCACCTGGAAGTTCGTGCCGCGCACGAGAAGTCCCAGCGGCACCAGCCCTTCGGGATCACGCACCTCGAGTGCCGCGAAGATCCGTGACGCAATCGGTGCAGTCACTCGCGGTCGTTCCTCAATCGTCGCCTGCGGCCAGCGCGCGGCCAGATCGCGCAGCGCCGCCCGCCGGTTTCCGTCGT
>CAZSNV010000166.1:0-10708 GCA_964608035.1 uncultured Gemmatimonadaceae bacterium
AGCATCCGCAGCAGGAATACATCCAGATCAACACGAAGGACATCCTGTTCATCTGCGGCGGCGCGTTCGACGGTCTCGACAAGATCATCGAGACACGCGTTGGCCGGAAACAGATCGGCTTCAGCCGCGAGGACATGAAGAGCGGCAAGGCGAAGCAGGTGACGAAGAACCCGTTCGCCGAGATCGAGCCTGACGACTTGCTGCGGTACGGACTCATTCCGGAACTTGTCGGCCGCTTGCCGGTGGTCGTGCCGCTCGAAGCGCTGGATGAAGAATCGCTCGTCAGAATCCTGAAGGAGCCGAAGAACGCGCTGACCAAGCAGTATCAGAAGCTCTTCGAGCTGGAGACGGTCCGCATCACGTTCGAGGAATCAGCGCTGCGCGCAATCGCGCAAAAGGCGTTGAAACGCGGCACCGGTGCACGCGGCCTCCGGGCAATCCTCGAGGAAGTCCTGTTGAACGTGATGTTCGACTTGCCGAGCCGCGACGACGTTGTCGAAGTCCGTGTGACCGAGTCCTGCATCCTCAACGGCACTCCACCAATGCTCGAGATCGCTCCGAAGAGGCAGAAGAAGGAAGCCTAACAGCGATTGCAGAATGCAGATTGCAGATCGCAGATCTGAAGGCCACCTCTCGATCGCCGCGATTCGACAGTAGCTTCCATTGCGCAGATCTGCATTCTGCAATCTGCATTCTGCATTCTGCATTCCTCCGTGCTGCTCTCTCGCGACACCGAGACCTACAACATTCCTGATCGCCTGCCCGTCGTGCCGTTGCGCGACGTGGTGGTGTTTCCGTACGCGCTGATGCCGTTGCTGATCGGCCGCGCCGGTTCGTTATCCGCGGTCGACGCGGCCGCCGAGACGCCGGATCGCTGGCTTGTACTCGTGACGCAGCGCAACGCCGACGTCGTGGAACCATCGGCCGGCGACCTGTATCGCATCGGCGTCGTGGTGCGCCTGCAGCAAGTGAGCCGGACACCGAGCGGCGGGGCCCGCGTGCTGGTCGAAGCGATGGGGCGCGTGCGCATAACGCGATTCGTGACGGCAGGCGGCCATCTGCGCGCCAGCGTGGTGGCGGCGCCATTCCTCATCGGCGCGCTCGCGGCTGAGGATCGGGCCCGTGCGCGTCAAACCCTGGCGCGCTTCGAGGAGTACGTCGGGCTGCAGCGTCGCATCCCCTCGGAGGTCGCGTCCCTCGCGCAGGCGTCGGCCACCGAGGAGCGCATGGCATGCGCGATCGCTGCGCATCTCACGGTGCGACACGAGGTGCGGCAACGCCTTCTCGAATCACCGACACTCGTCGACCTCCTCCAGTCGCTCGAAGAGCTGATTACGTCCGAGATCGATCTCCTGCGCCTGGAACGAAAGATCGACGACGACGTCCGCGGCTCGCTGTATCGGAACCAGCGCGAGTTCTACCTGCAGGAACAGCTCAAGGCGATCCATCGCGAACTGGGACAGGAAGATCAGGACGATCTCGATGGCCTGTCGCAGCAGATCGCCGCCAAGGGATTCCCGGAAGCCGCCCGCCTCCGCGCCGAGCGCGAACTGCGCAAGCTGCGGCGCACGCCGCCGATGTCGCCGGAATCGACGGTCGGGCGGAACTACATCGACTGGATGCTGGCGCTTCCGTGGACCGAACGGACCGACGATGTGCTCGACGTCGAGCATGCGCGCCGTGTCCTCGACGAAGACCACTTCGGACTCGACGAGGTGAAGGACCGGATCCTGGACCACATTGCGGTCATGGCGCTGGTCGGCCGTCTGGAGGGGCCCATTCTGTGCCTGGTGGGACCGCCCGGAACGGGGAAGACCTCGTTAGGCCGTTCTATTGCCAGAGCGTTGGGGCGCAGGTTTGCCAGGATGTCGCTGGGCGGGGTGCGTGACGAGGCCGAGGTCCGGGGCCATCGCCGCACCTACATCGGATCCATGCCCGGACGCATCATCCAGGCGATGCGGCGCGCCGAGGTGTCGAATCCGGTGCTGTTGCTCGACGAACTCGACAAGCTCGGCACGGACTATCGCGGGGATCCCGCCGCTGCCCTGCTCGAAGTCCTCGATCCGGAACAGAACAGGGCCTTCTCGGATCACTACCTGGAAGTCGACTACGACCTGTCCAACGTCTTCTTCGTGACCACCGCCAACTCGCTGGCGACGATTCCGGATCCGCTGCGCGACCGCATGGAGATCCTGAGGCTGCCCGGCTACCTCGACCATGAGAAGCATGCCATTGCCCGGCAATACCTCGTGCCGCGGCAACTGGAGCGCTCGGGCGTGTCGCCGGAATCGGTGGTGCTCGCGCCCGACGTCGTGCCGGCCATCGTCAGGCAGTACACCCGCGAGGCCGGAGTCCGCGAGCTGGAACGCCGGATCGCCAGGCTGGCGCGCAAGGTCGCGCGGCAGCGCGTCGCCACGGACAGCCAGCCGGCGACGACGCAGATCGGCGCCGGCGACCTGCGCGGGATGCTGGGGATTTCGCCGTATGATCCGGACGAGACGACGCTCGACGACAAAGTCGGAGTGGCGTCGGGCCTCGCCTACACGACGGTGGGCGGCGAAATCCTCGAGATCGAGGTCAGCGTCGTCCCGGGCCGCGGGCGAATGCACCTCACCGGAACGTTAGGCGACGTGATGAAGGAATCGGCAAGCGCCGCGCTGAGCTATGTGCGCGGCCGGGCCCGCACCCTGGGACTCGACCCCGAGTTTCTCCGGACGCGTGACCTCCACCTCCACATCCCCGCCGGCGCCACGCCAAAAGACGGTCCCTCGGCGGGCATCGCCATCGCCGTCGCCGTCATCTCGGCCCTTACCGGGGCCGCCGTGCGCGGCGACACCGCGATGACGGGCGAGATCACCCTGCGCGGCCGGGTGCTGGGCATTGGCGGACTCCGTGAGAAGGCTGTTGCCGCGCATCGCGGCCGGATCAAGCATGTGGTCATCCCCAAGGCCAATGCGCGCGAGCTGGAGGAGATGCCGGCCGATGTGCGGGCCGAGCTCCAGTTTCATCCGGTCGCGACGATGGACGAAGTGCTGACCCTGGCCTTCAGAGCCCGGCCGCGCCCCGCGGAACAGGTGGCCGAGGTCACGCAGCCGGGGATCCTCACCGAGGTCACCCAGCCCATCCTGGCTCACTGATGGCGTCTACGGGCGCCGACCCGCTTGTCGTCAGGCAGCTGGAGTTCCTGGGGGGCAAGGCCAGCGTTGGTGGTTGGCGCCCCGAGTCGGCACTGCCGGAGGTCGCGTTTGCCGGGCGTTCGAACGTCGGGAAGTCGTCGCTGCTCAACGCCCTCCTCAAGCGACGGGCTGCGGCGCGGGTGTCGCGCACACCGGGCAGGACGCGCGAGATCAATTTCTTCCAGGTGAACGACGCGTTCCTCCTCGTCGATCTCCCCGGTTATGGCTATGCGCGAGTCGCCAAATCCCGGCAGGCCGAGTGGCGCCCGCTCTTTGAGGAATACCTGCGTTCGAGCCCGAACCTGCGCGGGTTGGTCCTCCTCCTCGACGCGCGTCGCGATCCGAGCGGTGACGACCACGCGATGCTCTCATTCCTGGCCGATGCCGGAACCCCGGTTCTGGTCGCGATTACCAAAATGGACAAGTTTGGAGCGGACGCCGGTCTGAAGCGCGTCGACGCAATCGCTGCGGCGCTCGAACTGGATGCCGACCAGGTGATGGCTGTGAGCGCGAAAACCGGAATGGGTCGCGACGAACTCGCATCGGCGATGATGGAACTGATAGGTGGGAAGACGGAATGATCCGCCGTTCGATGATTGCGCTGCTGATTCTGGGAACCGCCTGCCTCGGGGGCCAACAGCCCGCGGCTGTGTCAACGACACCGTCGGCTGTGTCGCGCGATTCGGCGCGTCTGCTGGTGCCCGCCGGTTACGGGTCGCTCAAGCAGGAGGATGTTGCCATTCGTGTGGCGCGAGGCGGATTGCAGGTTCAGGCCATCCCGCTGGACGAAACCATCATCCGGGTGCTGTCGCCCGACAGCTACCGCGCGCTGCGGGAGCTCCTGGTCAGTCGTAAGCCGACGCTCGACTCCCTCGCGCGACGGACCGGACTGGGCGGCTTTTCGGTGTGGCTCGTCCGGTTTCACGGGCTCGAGCAGGGTGAGACGGTGTTCAGCCCGATGGAATTCATCGTGACGAGCGTTGGTCGCGACTTTCGGCCGATCGATGTGCTGCCGGTGACGCCCGGGTTCGGCCAGCAACGCCTGCGCCAGCGTGAGGTGCAGACGGCGCTGTACGTCTTCGATCCGCAGGTGGACGTGAATCAACCGCTCACGGTGCAATACGAGACCACGCGAAACAACGAATGGCCGGTCATACTCGCCCGGATCGAACGGGAGCGGGTGCTGGTCAGGTCGCGGGCTGGGGTGAAACCGGATGGGAGATGGGAGATGGGAGATCTGAGATAAACTGCCACATCGATTGCCGCGGGATCGCTGCGGTCATCGCTTCGCAGTTTATCTCAAGTCTCCCATCTCCCATCTCAAATCACTCGTAACACGTCTTCGACAGGGCCAGCGTCTCCAGTGTGGAGCACTTGCACCGCCTCCCTGAGCGCTGCGATCGATCGCGGCCACGAGAGTCGCCCCATCGCCTCGTCAGGCGCCAGCCACTCCGAGCTGTCGTGCTCCGGTCCCAGTCGAACATCATCGCCCACTGAGACGAAGGCGACGAACACGACCGCCATCTGCACGGTGGAAAGCCGGTGGAGGTAGAATGGCTGGCAGGTGACGTTGTACAGCCGCTCCACGGCAAATCCGGTCTCCTCGCGCACCTCGCGCACCGCGGCGTCCTCTGGACGCTCGTCAGGCTCGACCCGGCCGTGCACTACTTCCCAGGCTCCGGTGCACCGCGTGCCCCTGGCGCGGCGCAACACGAGCACACTCAGCCCAGCGCGACCGTGGCGGCAGACGAAGACATCCACGACACCCACACTGAGGCTCGTCATGGGGTGCCGGACTTCGCACGCGGGCGGGAGAGGACACTCCCCGCCCGACGCTGCTAGGACTTCTTTAGGAGCGCCCTCAAGCGGGCGCTGAGCGCTCGGGGGCGAAACGGCTTCGTGATGAAGTCGTTGGCGCCGCTTTCGAAGACCTTCACTTCGCTTTCCTCATCGCCGCGCGCAGTGAGCACCAATACCGGAAGAAGGGCCGTGTTGGGACGAGCACGGATGTGCGACAGGACCTGGTAGCCATCGAGCCGCGGAAGGTTCAGGTCGAGCACCAGCGCGTCAGGCGCGTGCCGATCGATCTCGTCCAGCGCTTGCACGCCGTCCGCTGCCTCGATGACCATGTAGCCCTCACGCTCGAGCAGGTCCCGCAGCACAGTGCGAAGCGGCTCTTCGTCCTCGACCAGCAGCACCGTGTACCGCCCTTTCTTCGCGCCCGCCTGGACATCGTCAACAAGCTCGAGGACGTCGTCGGGAAGAAAACTGCCGGTGCGCGACGGCGGGCGCGTCACCGGCGTCGCGCCCGGTGTGGACGTGCGGCTTGTGCCTTGCCCACCGCTTATGGATGGCGACGACCGTGGTGTCGGAGCGCTCCTTTCCGGCGTGTCGGTGGGAACTTCGAGCACGCGCAGGAGCTCTTCGAGATCGGTCTCGCCATTTGCGACGTGTTCGGTGCCGGAATCCCACATCGTGCGCATGCCGCCGCGCCGTGCGGCGTCGGAGATCCGCTCGGTCGATTCCCCGGCGCTGATGCGGCGCTCGACCTCCGCGTCCGTTACCAGGATCTCCGAGATGGCGAGGCGTCCGCGGTAGCCGGTGGTGCCGCAATCTTTGCACCCCACGGCCTTGAATAGCCCCGCGTTCGTCGGGAACCATCTATGCAGCTTGCTCGAAACCGGCGTTGTCATCGGAGCGCGGCAGGTCAGGCAGAGGCGCCGCAGCAGCCGCTGTGCAACCGCTCCCTTCAGAGCGGCCGCGATCTTGAATGGCTCGATCCCGATGTCGATGAGACGCGCCACCGCGCTGGCAGCATCGATCGTGTGCAGCGTCGAGAGCACGAGGTGTCCGGTGAGCGACGCCTGCGTCGCGATCATCGCGGTCTCGCGGTCTCGGATCTCACCGACCAGCACCACGTCCGGGTCCTGTCGCAGGATGGACCGGAGCGCTGCGGCAAACGTCAGACCGGCCTTCTCGTTGACCTGCACCTGCACAACGCCGTTGAGCTTGTACTCGACCGGGTCCTCGACCGTGACGATGTTGACGCCGCGTGCCTGGATCGTGCGAAGGCCCGAATAGAGCGTGGTGGTCTTTCCCGATCCCGTCGGGCCCGTCACCAGCACGATCCCTTCGCGAAGGTTGAGCAGGCCATTCAGGCGCTCCTTTTCCCTGGGCGCCATACCCAGCCCGTCGAGCGTCATGACGGTCGAACGGCTGTCGAGAATACGGATGACCACCTTCTCGCCGGTGGATGCCGGGAGCGTCGAGACGCGAAGATCGACGCGGTTGCCGTTCACCGTCACACGGGCACGGCCGTCCTGTGGTCGCATCCGGTCGGCGATATCCAGCTCGGCCATGATCTTGATCCGGCTTACCAGCGGGATGCCGACCTGGCGTGGGAGCACCATCGCCTGTCGCAGCACGCCGTCGATCCGATAGTTGACGACGACGCCCGTTTCCTGCGCTTCGAGATGGATGTCCGACGCGCGCGTCTCGATCCCTTCGGCAACGATGTGGTCGACCAGCTTGATGATCGGCCGCTCGGACGCCTTACTGGCCGCAATGTCGATGTCTTCTTCGGCTACCGCCTCCAGCTGCACGTCGTACTGATTCATGCCCTCGAGGAGCTTTTCGACCGATCGTTCGGGCCGATACACCTCGGTGATCCGATCGAGGATCTTGTTCGGCGCGGCGAGGTTCATCCTTACGGTGCGGCCGGTTGCGAAACCGACCGCGCGCTCGCAATCGAGGTCGTGCGGGTCCGCGGTCGCGATGTCTATCGTCGAGTTCGATGCCCGCAGCGGAAGAATCCGATACTTCCTCGCCAACGACTCGGGTACGGCGATGCGCGCCTCGTCGTCGACGTTTTCCAGGTCGGCGATCGGCATCCTGAAGCGCGCGGCGAGCGCGGCGAGAATGTCGTCGTCGGTCGTCAGGCCCTTTGAAACGGCCGCTTCCCAGAGGCTCTCTGGCTCTTCCTGCTTCAGCTCCGCCACGCGCGTTGCATCGATAAGCGCCTGCAGCGTGGGTGTAAGCCAGTCGTCCCGCATCGGGCGATCATTACCAGACAGTGGATCCCTGCCTCGGTCGGGGTGAATTGGTCGAAACTAACGTTAAGACTGTCTATGGCAAAGTTTTGCAACGAGGGAATTGCCCTGGGATCTAGAGAATTCGCCACAGATCCCGCGTCAGATCGACGCCAAAGGTCCAGCGCCCGTTTCGCAGGCCGCGTGCTACATCAAAGCGAATGAGGTCAAAAAAGACCAGCAGCCCCGCTCCGACCGTAGGATATCCCCCCATGTGACGACGTCCTGTGACATCCGGCTCATTTTGCACGACAATCGCGGCGAGCGGCGCCACGGTCGCCTTTCCGGGTGAACGCCCCCACCGGCCGATCGGAATCGTCGGGAACGGAACCGGTAGTTGCCACTCCAGTCGTTGCCACCCGAGGGCCGTAGAAACGAATTGGTGGGCGCCGTACCCTGGCCCCGTTACGGGCCCCCCGGCCCGGATCAGATCCTGCGGAAGCGCATCGTTGCTGATACCGGCAAACGTCGACGCGACCAGTGTCCCTGACCCGAGCCCAACCCGGTACTCCAGTCGGGCCGTGCCGCGTGCCGGCCAGCCGAAACCATCGATATCACGCAGTCGGCGAGCTTGCAGGCTCAATGCGCCCTGCGCGACGCCGCCTAACCATTGACGGGGCGCAACGGAAACAGCGAAATCGCCCCTCCAGCCCTGGACCGTGGGGACAAGAGGGACCGCACGATAGCTGCCGCGCGCCGGGACAGCCTCGACAGCAACGGCTTCGTTCCATTCCCGGGCCAGGCTGAGCGACGTGATGACCGCCGAAGCCGCCCAGCGCCGCTCGAACCGCATGTCGAAGCCGCGGACGCGATAGGGCTCGGTGAAGTCGGCAGCGAATTCCTGCGCGCCGATCGAGTTCCGGAGGCCGGAAACCTCGGCGACATCGCTCGCGTCCCGCACCTCGTCAAAAGCCCCGATCCGGATGGACGCGTTGTGCGCGGCACGCCAGGTCAGTCGCATCGCCCCCTTCGCCTCGCGGTCCGCGAATCCGTAGCGGCCGGTGATCGCCAGGTCGGTCGTGCCGCCGAGCCGTCGGCGCACGCCGGCACCTAACGACAAACCCTCCGCCCGGTTCACACGCGCCAGGTCAGACACCGAACCAGCCAGCAGGGCTCCGCTTCGCGCACGCGCCAGCGCCGCCTGGCCAACCAGTTCCACGGCGCGAGCCTGTACGCGCGCCAGTTCCTCGCCGGATGCAATCGACTGGTCAGGCGAGACGACAGCACTCAGCGGCTCCGGGAATCGATACGTGGCTCGCCGCTCGGGTGGCGCGAGCTCGATCTCCGGTCCCGTAAACCGCACGCCGGGCGTGCCGGCGTTGATGCGATAGCAGCAGACCTCGAACCCGCCGCGGATGATGCCGCGTGCCGGAAAGTCCAGCCACGTTCCGCTGCGCCGGATTTCGATCTCCTGTCGCCGTGGGAGCCAGAACCGTTCCTCGATGAGGGCGTTGTCGAGGACGACGGAGACATCTTCGAGTTGCTGGTCGAGCAGCGCCGCCCGGGTGAACGAGATCGCCATGCGCACCACCTGCGCATCCGCACGCGCGAGATACACGGCCCCAACCGCCGCCGGCGCGCTCGCGTCCTTCGGGCGAAGGCGCACCTCGAAGACCTCGATGACCTGACCGGGCACTTCGATGCGCATCGAGTCGGAGATCGCGTAGTCATACGCGCGCAATCCGGCCGCCGAGAGCGGGTGCGGCACATCTCGAACTTCGTCGCCGTCACCAAGCCTGATAATTTCGGGAAAGTTGTTCTGAATAATCCCGAGGTGATCGCGATGATACTGGATATCGGTCGGCAGGATCAGTGTGTCGCGCCGGCCGAGAATCAACTGCTTGCTGTGATTCGGCGCGCGCCAGTAGACTTCAAGCGCTATCTGATCCGCCTTCACGACCTTGGGTGGATCGGGGAATCCCTCGCCGACCTGCGCCAGAAAAGTGAGTGATCCCAGGGCGGTGGCCGTGTAGTCGGTCAGGCCGGTGTCCGCCAGTTGTCGCGCGCGCCGCTCGGTGGCCCGCGCGACGAGCGCTGTCGCGCGGGCGTCGTTCCAGTCCTGCGCGGCCGGCGGAACGGCAACTCCCGGCAGCAACACGACGGCAACGAGAGCCACACGAACCGCGCGGAATCGAGGCATGCCAGCAAAACTGGATGGGAGATGGGAGATAAACTGCTCACATCACGATCATTGCCGATATCTGTCGGAAAGTATCGAAGCGCAGCACGACACGATCAAGGAACCGGGCAGCCCGGACAGAATGCAAAATGCAGAATGCAGAATGCAGAATTGCTGATCGCTGATCTACCTGGTCGCTACTCCTGTCGCCGGCAGCGCCTTGATGAACCCGTAGAGGGCAAGCCCGGTAACGGGCAAGCCCGGGCGGGCAAGCCCGGTAACGTGACATGGTGACCTTCGAGCGGTTTCGAGACTTCGCCAGCCGCGGCACGCTCGTGCCCGTTTGGCGCGATGTGCTCATCGACACCGACACCGCGGTCTCCGCCTTCGCAAAGATCCGTCGGCCGCCCTTTGCGTTTCTGCTGGAGTCGGCGCCGGCGGGTTCGGAGACCTGGTCTCGCTACACGTTCATGGGCACCGAACCGCGCTCAGCATGGCGGTTGCGTGACGGGCGCGTCGACACCTGGTCACCCTCGGATGGTTGGATCGCGGGTTCGCCGTGCGACGACCCGATCGCCGACCTGCAGCGCCGCGTGCGCTCCGAGAAACCTGTGCCTGTTCCCGAACTGGGCGCATTCTGGTCTGGCGCCATCGGGTACTTCGGCTACGACGTGGTGCGAACCCTGGAGCGCCTGCCGTCGCCTCCACCGCGCGGCGTTGACGCGCCCGATGCGCTCTTCGTTTTCTCGCGCTCACTCCTCATTCTCGACAACCTGCGCGGACTGGGCCGCATCGTCGTAGCCGTCCCTGTTCCGGGGGGAACCACGGAGGCCGACCTCCGCGGCCTGTTCGATCAGGCGCAGCAGGAGATCGACGGAATCGGGGATAGGCTGCGCGCGCCGTCACCCCTTCGTCCGCTCGCGCTCGCCGATTCGGCGGCTCCCGAGGTCGGACGATCCACGTACGAGAAGGCCAAGTTCCTTTCAGACGTCGATCGTATTCGCGAGTACATCATGGCCGGCGATTGCTTCCAGGCGCTGCTCGCACGGCGCATCGAGCTGGCGCATGACTTCGACGGCGCTGACCTGTATCGCGCCCTTCGCGCCCTCAATCCATCGCCGTACATGTACCACCTCCAGCTCGACGGAGTCGAGTTGGTGGGCAGCTCGCCCGAACTTCTGGTCAGGGTCGCCGACGGACGGGTGACTGTCCGGCCGATCGCGGGCACTCGCCCTCGAGGCACGACACCCGCCGAGGACGCGCGACTCACCGCGGATTTGCTCTCTGACGAGAAGGAGCGCGCCGAGCACGTCATGCTCGTGGAC
>CAZSNV010000167.1:0-10700 GCA_964608035.1 uncultured Gemmatimonadaceae bacterium
TGAACGCCCGCAGTGCCGAGTCACGAGTCACGAGTCACGAGTCACGAGTAACCGGTCACGAGTCACTGAGTAGGATCGGCGTCCAGCTCTACACCGTCCGTGATCAAATGCGAGCGAGCGTCGAGCGCACACTCGAGCAGGTGGCTCGCATCGGCTACAAGGAAGTGGAGTTCCACGTCTATTTCAACCGCTCGGCGAAAGAGATTCTCGCGCTGCTCGATGCAAACGGCCTGAAGGCTCCATCGGCGCACACCGCAGATCTGACGTCCATTCGGAATCGGTTCGCTCAGGTGGTCGAAGACGCCGCCACCATCGGACATCGCTATGTCATCTGCGCCTCGCTGCCGCGTTCCGAACAAACCCTCGACGGTTACAAGCGAATCGCCGCGGAATTCAACCGGGCCGGCGAGCTCGCCGCGAAATCCGGCATCATGGTCGGATTCCACAACCACGACGGCGAGTTCGCGCCGCTGGGTGACACAACCGGCTACGACATTCTGCTGGCCGAGTGCGACCCGAAGCTCGTCACCATGCAGATGGACCTGTTCTGGACCGTGAAGGGCGGCCGCGATCCGCTGGCGTACTTTGCGAAATTCCCGGGCCGCTTCAGCAGCGTGCACGTGAAGGACATGGCCGCGGGTGGTGCGATGGTCGACGTTGGCGCGGGCCAGATGCCGTTTGCGAAGTACTTCGCGCAGTCAAAGCGGGCGGGGATCAGGCACTACTTCGTTGAGCACGATAGTCCGACGGATCCACTCGCCAGCATTGCGGCGGGCTACAAGCATCTCAGCACGCTCAAGTTCTAGCTGAGTTGTTAGTCCTGGGTGCTCTAGGACTATTTGCTGGGACTGGAGCTGGTGCTGGAACGGGATGCTTTCGCTGATCGCTGATCGCTGATCGCTAGCTTCTTACCGCGCTTTCCCCCAGCACCCGATCAAGCGTTTCTGAAAGCTGATCCGCATCGGCCACACCAAAACACAGCGGCGGTTTGATCTTGAGCACGTTGTGGTCTGGGCCATCGGTGCTGAGCAACACGCCCATCTCACGCATTCGGTTCGCCACGTAGTTTGCTTCGGGACCGGCCGGCGTGCGCTCGTTGCGATCGGTGACCAGCTCTACACCAATGAACAAGCCGGAGCCGCGAACATCGCCAATCAACGCATGGCGGTCGCCCAGCTCGCGCAGGCGCGCCATGAGGTAGTCGCCGGTCGCGCGCGCGTTTTCGCGCAGGCCATCGCGCTCGATCACCTCGAGCACCTCCCGCCCGATCACGCACGACACCGGGTTCCCGCCAAACGTGTTGAAGTACTCCATGCCATTCGTGAAGCGGGCGGCAATATCAGGAGTCGTCACCACGGCGCCTAACGGGTGGCCATTGCCGAGGGGCTTGCCCATGGTCACGATGTCGGGAACCACGCCGTGCGCCTCGAACGCCCACCAATGCGCGCCAACGCGGCCCAGCCCGACCTGCACTTCGTCGGCGATGCACACGCCGCCCGCCGCCCGCACGTGCCGATAGGCTTCGGCCAGATAACCGTCAGGCAGCGGAACCTGTCCGCCGCAGGAAAGAATCGACTCGCAGAGGAAGGCTGACGGCCGGCGTCCGGCCTGACGGATCCGGCCCACGGCTTCGCGCACCGCCTGCGCGTATTTCCCCCCTGCTTCGGGATCATCCTCGCGGAAGACGCCCCGGTACGTGTCTGGCATGGGGACCGTGTGCACCCACGCAGGAGCTCCCGCGCCCCCCGGCCCGTCGAACTTGTACGGACTCACGTCCACGAGCGTCGTCGTGTTTCCATGGTATCCGGATTCGACGACGATCAGGTCTCGCTCTCTGGAAAATGCGCGCGCCATGCGCAGGGCCAGCTCGTTGGCCTCGCTGCCGGAGTTCACGAAGTAGCAGACCCGCAACGGCTCCGGCAGCGTCGCCGTCAGTCGCTCGGCGTACTCCAGAATCGCTTCGTGCAGGTACCGCGTGTTGGTGTTCAGGACGGCCATCTGCCGCTGTCCGGCGCGCACCACGTCGGGATGGGCATGGCCGACATGGGCGACATTGTTCACCGCGTCCAGGTACCTGCGGCCGTCGGCGTCGATCAGGTGCTGCATCACGCCGCGCACGATGTGCAGCGGCCGCCGGTAGGCGACACTGAGCGACGGACCGATCAACGCCACGCGCCCCTCGAGCAACGAATCCACGGTCGGATCAGCCGTGGCGCGCGCCGACGCGCCGAGTCCGAGCAGTGGCGACGGATCGGGCGACACGCTGAGCATCACGCGTCGCTCGCTAGGTCGGGCGACGCCCTGGAAATCGCCCGACCGGTCGAGGAGGTCGCAGATGACCTGCACGTGCACATGGGGCCACCAGCCGCCGTTCACCGAGACGTCGCCGAGCCAGCCGAGGAGTTCTCCCGCCTTCACCACCTGCCCAACCTTGAACCGCTCGAGCGACGCGCGACTGAGGTGACCGTACAGCGACCAGAAAACCGGCCGGTCGTTCGCCGGAGCATGCTCCAGTACGATCGTAGGGCCGTAGTCGCCCGGCGCATCGTTGTCGCGAAGACTGTGCACCGTGCCGGCGAGTGGCGCGTGAGTGGCGGTTCCGGGCGCGGCGCCAACGTCGACGCCAAGGTGCACCGTCCGCCACTCGGGACCGTCGTTGCCTTCGACGCGGAACAGATCCGTCGTGTAGATCGCGCGCACTTCGTCGTATCGGCCGATTCCGACACGGGCGCCTGCGGCGGCTAGTTCGCTGTCGACGAGCCGCGAGAAGCTGCGCTGGTCGCGCCACTCATCTATCGAGCCGATGGAGCCGCTCGTGACGCTGAAATCATGAACGTGGACATCGGCCGCGCCGACGGGCGGGTCGAGCAACGGGGAAAAGTTTCTCGTGCTGTCTCTCAACCAGGCGGCCACCGCGACCGAAGCCGGACACGGCGCCAGTCCACAGGCGTCGCGGAACCGATACTCGGCCATCCGGTCGTGAATCCCGGCGAGCTGATCGAGCAGGTGATTCGCGGCGTCGGCGCTGACCTGCAGGTACGGGTTGTCCGGTGCGGCGTCCGCCTGAAGCGCCGAGTTCACGAGGCTCACCGCCAGCCGCGTTCGGGCCAGCGGCAGGAGCAGGGCGAGTTCGCTGTCGGTCAGCGGATACACGTCGTGATAACCGGCCACCACATGTGCCGCCGCGGTGATTGGGTCCGGCTTCCCCATCATCGCGTACGCGATGGCGATAGCGAGGTCGCAGGCCGGGTGCGAGAGCAGGAGATCGCCGAAGTCTATTAGACCCGACACGGCCACGGCCGTGTCGGCCGCTCCGAGCGACACAAGAATGTTGTGGTCATTCGCGTCGTTATGCACCACGCTGGACCGCGTGGCGTCGAGCGCCGGCCGCACCAGGTGCGTGAAGCCGGTCAGGATCCGCTCGATCTGCGTCCGTCGCGTGCCGTCTGTTATACGATGCACGTGATCAGCAATCCAGCCCGACGCGGCCAGGTCCCATTTGAGCGCCCGGCGCGCGGCAGGATGCTGGAATGACGACAAGGCGCCCGTCAGCGAGCCTAACGCGCTGCCGATGCCGCGGAGCAGCGCCGGCCAGTGCGGAGATACCTCGGCTATGGGCCGTCCCGGCAGCCAGGTGAGGACCCGAGCCGTGTGAGGTTCCCCACCGATCGAGTGGGGAACCAGCCGGCTACCGTCGGATGCCGGCACGACTCGTGGCACCTGCGCCGAAGGCAGCGCCCGGGCGACATGGTCGAGGGCGGACGACTGGAGGTCGAGCGAGGCCGCGTCCTCGAGGGGGGAAGCAACCTTGAGAACGAACTGCTGCCCGTCGGCTGTGTACACGTGAAAATTGCGCTCGCGTTCGCCAGGGAGCGATCGGATCGCACCCCGGATATCCCAATGCGCCGCCAGGATCTCGGCGGCATCGGAAAGCGAGACGTCGGGCAGGGGATGGGTCAGGGCAGGCGGGGCTGGCATCGAGGGGAAATTACCAGACCGCAGGACCGCGAGCAGCGCATTGAAATGCCCCAGAAGGATCCGGCCAGGAAGCTGGCGATCCTCAGTGGAATTCTTCTCGACCTCTACTCCTCAGGCGCCGAGGGAGTCGGGCCGAACCGCTAGCGAATAGCGTCGGAGGAAGTCGGCGTCACCTTGGGTCGGATCTTCCCGACGACCGCCGTCACGTTATCCGTTCCGCCTCGCTCGAGCGCGAGGCCGAGCAGGGCGCGCACGTTCTCCTCCGAGGTCTCGTCGCGGGCAAGGCGGCCGCGAATCTCATCATCGCTCACATGTTTTGTCAGGCCGTCGCTGCAGACGAGGATGACATCCCGGCGGGTGATGTCGGTCAACACGACCTGCGGAACCACCTCATCGTTGCCGACCGCACTCCAGAGCACGTGCTTGAGTCGCGCGGCTTCGGGGCTACCCGGCTTGATGGCGCCTGACTCCAGCATCAGCTGCTCATACGTCTGATCCGATGTAAACCGGGTCAGCTCGCCGTCGCGGTACCGGTACATCCGGCTGTCGCCGACATGAACGATGAAGGCGCGCGGCCAGAACCCGGCATACAGCGTCAACGTCGTCGCCGGTTTGCCGCCTGCTTCCTTCGCCATATGAACGAGCGCGGCGTGAGCTTGCATGACCGCGTCGCGAAGTTCGACGGACGACTTCTCCTGCTGCGTCAGCACGAGCTCCGAGCAGATCTCAGTCGCGTGCAGGAGGTGCTCGGCCAGCGTCGACAATGCCAGTGCGCTGCCGTCACCGGCACTCGACAGGCCGCCGACACCGTCCGCCACGAGGAAGAGGAACCCGCGCGACTGGGTCTCCTGATCCTCCATGCCGGAGGGAAGTGAGGTGTGGTGAACGCGAAGCTTTCTGTGAAAGCTGGCGATGAGGAAGTGGTCGTTGTTCTCCGCCCGCACCCGGCCGCGCTCCGTCATGCCGAAAGTGTCAATCTCCGACATCACCGGTCTAGGCACTACGCCGGTTTCCTGGATGGTCGTCACGATCAAGTCCTGGCCGCGCATGACTCAATTCGAACGCTGGAGTTGGGGCAGGGCAAGGGGGTTTCCAAAACAGGAAACAGGAAACAGGAAGCAGGAAACAGGGAAGGTGTGACGGCAGAGCCGTCATTGCCGCATTTGATACTGATGGTCGGAGCGTCACCGACGACTGACAGTCCATCCCTGTTTCCTGCTTCCTGCCTCCTGTTTCCTGCCCGGCAACCCTTGCCGGGCATATGTTGTCACACCACATATGGCCAAGCCTGCCCTGACCTCCGAAATGAAGAAGGGGAGTGCCGAACTCCTCATTCTCGCCATCCTCGAGGATGGCCACCGCCACGGCTATGAGATTGCCCACCAGATCGAGCGACGGTCGCGTGGCACAATTTCATTCCACGTCGCTTCGCTCTACCCGATGCTCTATCGCCTTGAGGCGAAGGGGTTGATCGAAGGACGTTGGGTGGAGAAGGCCGGCCAGCGCCGGCGCCGGTATTACCGGCTTACGACCGAAGGCGCCGAAGTCCTCGCCGCGCAGCGCAGCCTGTGGCAGGAGTTCTTCGTCGGCATCAATCGCGTCGCAAGGCTCCGCTCCACATGACCGGGCCCGATTGGCGCGCCCTCGTGCGGGCCAAGCTCTCGGACTCGTCCGTTTCGGGCTCGTCCGTCTCGGACGCGTCCTTTTCGGACTCGTCTGTTGATCGCATCACCGGCGACCCCGCGCACGATGAGGACATCGTCGAGGAACTGGCGCAGCATCTGGCGCAGCGCTTCGACGAGCACATCGCCCGCGGACACACGAAGGAGCGCGCCCTCGAACTCGCTGTAGCCGAGCTCGCCGAACCCGCCACGCTCACCCGTTCTCTACGCGATTCCGCACGCCGGCGCCCCATCGCGCCCGTGCCACCGACCGTTGGAGGCAAGCCATCCATGTGGAATGATTTCGTCCAGGACCTGAAATACGGCGCTCGTGTGTTGCTGCGATCGCGCGGCTTTGCTGCTGCCGCCATCCTCACGCTGGCGATCGGCATCGGCGCGACGACCGCAATCTTCAGCGTTGTGAACGCGGTCCTGCTCCAACCGGTCCCGTTTACTGAACTCAATCGCCTCGTGATGGTTTGGGAGACCGACCGCAACACCGGCACCAACCGGGAGCCGGCGTCACTCCCCGACGTTCTCGACCTCGGGGAACGCAGCCGGCAGGTGGCCTCATTCGCGGCATTCGCACCCGCCGAACGAACCATCACACCGATCGATGGCGAACCGGTGCGCGTGCCAGTTCTCTTCGGCACGCACGAACTGCTGCCGCTGCTCGGCGTCCGCCCATCGCAGGGTCGTTCGTTTACCAGCGCCGAGGATGTGCCTGGCGGTCCAAACCTCGCCCTCATCAGCGACCGGCTCTGGGAGCGCCAGTTTCAGCGGGCATCCGACATCGTCGGCCGAACCATTCGGTTGAACGACGTCGAGACCACGATCATCGGAGTCGTGCCCGCTGAGGCGGATTTCGGGACGATGCAGATCCTCCGTGCCGCGGCGTACGGCCGGGGTTTCGCCGATCGCGATTTGCGCTCGCGCGTCGATATCTGGCTTCCTTTGCGCGGCGATCCGATCGTGTTGGTTCGCGACACACACCCGCTCTTCATGCTCGGCCGGCTCGCTGAAGGCGCAACGGTCGCGTCGGCGCAGGCCGAACTGACGGGCATCATGGCCGACCTTGAAGCCGCATATCAGTCCAACGTGGCGCGGGGCGCATTCATCGAGAGCTTGTCTGACGTCGTGTTTGCCAGAGTCCGTGGCACGCTCTGGGTACTTCTGGCAGCAGTAGGCTTCGTGCTGCTGATCGCGTGTGTGAACGTGGCCAACCTGCTGCTGGCTCGCGGCACGGCACGTCTCCGCGAAGTCGCCGTGCGAACGGCGATGGGCGCGCCGCTACGTCGCCTGTTGCGGCAGTTCGCCGCCGAGAATCTCGTACTCACCGCCGTGTCCACCGTGCTCGGTGTCGTGATCGCGATGGGCGCTTTGCGATTCCTGGTGGTGCTCGCACCCGCCGACATTCCGCGCGTTACTGACATCCGCGTTGATGGTCTGGTGCTGGCCGTGGCAATCGGTCTGGCGCTCGTCACCGGGCTCACGTTCGGTGTGGTGCCGGCGATCCAGGCGCGACGGCTCGACCTTCAAGGCGCGCTCAAGGCCGACGACTCGCGCGGCGCGACCGCCGGGCGCGAGCGCAACCTCCTCAGGTCAACGCTGGTCGTTTCCGAAGTCGCGCTGGCGGTGGTGCTGCTGGTTGGCGCCGGACTTCTGGTGAAGAGCGCTTGGCGCCTGTCACAGGTGGACACCGGCTATCAGGCGGACGGCGTCGTGAAGGCGGAGTTCCAGTTGCCGGCGAGTCGCTACCCAGCCGTCGGAGCGCAATGGCCAAACTTCGTCGAAGTCCATCGCTTCAACGACGAACTGCTCAACCGCGTGTCGGCAATCCCCGGCGTGAGCGCGGCCGCCGTCGTCGGCAATCATCCGGTCGACCCGGGATCGCAGAACTCGTGGCGCGTTGTCGGGCGCGAAGCCGAAGGGCAGAACTGGCCGGAGGTTTCCATCCGCCGTGTCAGCGCCGGCTACTTCGAAACGGTGCAGCTGCCGGTGCGAAGCGGTCGCGCATTTGAAAATCGCGACGGTCCAGCCGACCCGTCGGTGTCGATCATCAACGAGACGCTGGCGCGCCGCTTCTTCGAGGGACGCGAACCGCTTGGCCAGCAGATACGACTCTGGGGTGGAGCCCGCACCATCGTTGGTGTCGTGAAGGACGAGCGCATCAATGGTCTGTCTCGCGAGGCGCCGCCGGCGATCTATCTCCCGTACCGCCAGGCGCCCTCGTTCAACGGCGCCGAGGCGCTGCTGGTGCGGTCATCGGTTCCCGCCACGCTCGGCGCTGGACTCCGCTCAGCGGTGCGGCAGATCGATCCACAACTCGCGGTCTTCGGCGTGAAGCCACTCGCCGCGGCAGTCGGTGATTCGGTAGCGCAGCAGCGATTCGTCATGCTGCTGCTGATCGCCTTCGCGGGTGTAGCGTTGATCCTGGCGGCGATCGGCATCCACGGCGTCCTGAGCTACACCGTGGCCCAACGGCGCCACGAGCTCGGTATTCGCGTCGCGTTAGGCGCAACACCCGATCGCGTCACCGGTCTCGTGATGGGACAGGGGGCACGGCTCACAGCCGCCGGACTGGTGATCGGCGTCGTCGCGGCCCTGGCGCTGACCCGCGTCCTCGCCACCCAGCTCTACGGTGTCTCGACGACCGACCTCACGGCGTTTGCGGCCGTGCTTCCGGTGCTGGGCTGTGTTGGATTGCTGGCCACGTGGCTTCCTGCCAGGCGGGCAGTAAGACTCGATCCGCTCGAGGCGATGCGAGACTGAGGTCAGAGCTCAGAGCTCAGAGGTCAGAGGGGTGTGCAGCTCTCTGAGCTCTGAGCTCTGAGCTCTGACCTCTGACCTCAGTTTCGAAACACCCTGCCTTGGAGTAGCGTAGGTCAGACTCCATGCGCCTCCACGAAGCAGTCCGCCTCGCCCTCGCTCAGATCCGTGTTCAGAAGCTGAAGAGCTTCTTCACGCTCATCGGCGTGACCATTGGCGTCATGTTCCTCATTGCCGTGGTCTCGATCGTCGAGGGCATGGGTCGCTACATGGAAGAGGACCTCGTCGGCAAGATCATCGCCAAGGGGAGCTTCGAGGTGCGCCACCGCCCGAACATCCAGCTGGGCGACGTCGACGAGGCGGAGTGGCGCTCCTGGCGCAACCGGCCGCGAATCACCGAAGACGACGTCGGGCCGGTTGCGGCGGTCATTGCTCCATCGACGCGGTGGGCCATGCTCGGCTATGCCCGGCTGTCCGCCGAGTCTCGCTACGCCCGTCCGCGCCAGGTCGAGGTGAACTGCGTCTCGGAGCAATGGTTCACCATCAAGAACATGGGGCTGCAGGCAGGACGGCTGCCCACTACGCAGGAGTACGACCTCGGCACTCCCGTCGTCGTCATCGGCGATGACGTGAAGAACCACTACTTCGACGGCCTCGATCCGGTTGGTCGTGAGCTCCGCATTGGCGGGCTGCCGTACGAAGTGATCGGCGTCGCCGAAAAACAGGGCAGCATTTTCGGTATCTCGATGGACAAGTTCGTCGTCGTGCCGTACGAGTCGCCGGCGCACCGCCTGGTGAACCGCTTCAAGGTCATCGACGCCATCATCGTGAAGTCGGTGAACGAGACGGCGATGAAGGCGGACATGGAGGAAGTGCGTCAGTTGATGCGCATCCGGAACCACCTGCGACCGGCCCAGCGTGACAACTTCTCGCTCGAGACCTCTGATTCAGCGCTCGCGTTCTGGAAGAAGATCCAGGGCTACCTGGTGGTCGCGGGCATCGCGCTTCCCGCGATCGGCCTGCTGGTTGGCGCGATCGTGATCATGAACATCATGCTGGTGGCGGTGGCGGAACGGACGCACGAGATCGGCATACGGAAAGCGTTAGGCGCGCGGCGGCAAGACATCTTGCGACAGTTCCTGGTCGAATCGACGACGCTGAGCGTGGTGGGCGCTGGACTCGGTATCTTATCGGGCATAGGGCTGGCGAAAGGTGTCGAGGCCATTTCACCGCTTCCCGCTGCGATCGCGCTCTGGTCGGTGTTTGTCGCGGTGGGCGTCGGCATGGGCGTCGGGATCGTCGCCGGCGTGTATCCAGCCAGTCGCGCTTCGCGCCTGGATCCAGTCGCTTCCCTTCGCAACGAGTAGCGCGTGCTCGCCAAGCTCAAACCTCTCGGTGAGGGCGTCGTCATTGCGCTGGACGCGTTGCGCGCCAACAAGGTTCGTGCTGCGCTGACGATCCTCGGAATTGCCATCGGCGTGTTTGTCGTCGTGATCATTTCGGCGGCCATCCATGGCATCAATGCCGGCGTCACGGCCGAGTTCGAGCGGGCGGGGCCGACCACGTTCTTCGTCAACCGTTTCCCGATCACGTTCGAGGCCTGCGACGATACCGAAGAGACGTGCAAGTGGCGCAGCAACCCGCCGTTTACGATCGCGGAGTCCGAGGCCATCCGGCAGCTTCCCTCGGTGCGGACGGTGACGATTCGAACCGGCATCGGCGCGTCCGTGAAGTATCGCGACCGGCAGCTTTCGAGCACCGGCGTCAACGCCTACTCGTCAGGCTGGCTGGACGTCGACGGTGGCGACATCACCCGCGGGCGCGACTTTACCCAGGCCGAGGAAGTCAACGGCAGCCGTGTGGTCATCATCAACGACAAGATGGCCGAGCGGCTCTTTGGCGAGAGCGAGCCGCTGGGCAAGGTCATCTCGATCCGCGACATGCCCTTCGAGGTGATCGGCATCTACGATCCCGGCGCCGGGTTCATGGGCGAGGGAGAACGCCCGCGCGCGATCGTCTCGTTGACCACCGGCCGGCGCAGCTTGAATGCCGACATCGATTGGGCGGACCTGACCGTGAAGCCGAGCAGCGTCGATCGCGACGGGGCGATCGACGACGTGACCGCAGTGTTGCGCAGCCTCCGGGGACTCCGTCCCGCCCAGCCTAACGACTTCGCAATCATTACCCAGGACAAGCTGTTCGAGACCTGGGGGCAGATGACCGGCATCTTCTTCCTCGTCATGTTCGTCCTCTCCGGCGTCGGATTGATCGTCGGCGGCGTGGGGGTGGTGG
>CAZSNV010000168.1:0-10619 GCA_964608035.1 uncultured Gemmatimonadaceae bacterium
AGAAAGCGCATCCGGATGTGTTCAACATCCTGCTGCAGATTCTCGATGACGGCCGGCTCACCGATTCGCAGGGCCGCACGGTGGACTTCCGCAACGTCGTGATCATCATGACGTCGAACGTCGGGTCGATGTACATCCTGGAGCATGCCAACTCGGACTGGTCCAAGGTGGAGACGCAGGTGATGCAGGTCCTGCGGCAGACGTTCAAGCCCGAGTTCCTGAATCGCGTCGACGACATCATCCTCTTCCGTCCGTTATCCCTGGAGCAGATCGGCGCCATTGTCGAACTGCAGCTCACGCGCCTGCGGAAGCTGCTCGCCGACCGGAACCTCACGCTCGATGTGACCGACCGGGCGAAGGAGAGACTGGCGGAGGAGGGGTTCGATCCGGCGTACGGTGCGCGGCCGCTGAAGCGGGCGATCCAGCGAAGGATTCAGAATCCGCTGGCGATGGCGGTGCTGGAGGGGCGGTTTAGTGATGGGGACCGGATCGTTGCTGACGTTGAGGGGGATGACATCGTGTTCAGGAAGGCGAATGCATGAGCTAGGGACGGGCGACGGGAGACGGGGGACGGGAGGGAGCGCGGATCCGCGTGGTACCGAGTCACGAGTCACGAGTCACGAGTCACGACCGAGTCACGAGTCACGAGTCACGAGTCGCATGTCGCTGGCCCTCGCCCTCGCGTCGGACGCTGGATCCGCCGGCGACGTTCCCGTTGGCGCGCTCGTGGTGAAGAATGGTGAGATCATCGGACGTGGTTCGAATCGAACGGTGCGTGACCAGGATCCCACGGCGCATGCCGAGATTCTTGCGATCCGCGAAGGCGCCGCTGCGTTAGGCTCGTGGCGACTGGAAGGTTGCGAGCTGTTCGTGACGCTGGAGCCGTGCGCGATGTGCGCCGGGGCAATTGTCCTGGCTCGACTCGACCGCGTGACCTTCGGGGCCTGGGACGAGAGAGCGGGGATGGCGGGGAGCGTCGGTGACCTGCTGCGAAATCCGCGGCTCAATCACCGGCCGGAAGTGGTGTCGGGAGTCATGGCGGCCGAATGTGGTCAGCTGCTCAAGGAGTTTTTCGCGAGCCGTCGCTGAGCGGTCACTGCGCTGCCATTGCGACGGTTTTTGCACGGCGGCTAATTGGTACCGCTCGCCCGTCCCGTCTCCTTCTCACAGGACTGTCGTCGCCCATGCCCGCATCGGGAACACCATTGGGAAAACCAGGGTTTCGCATTCTCCCGTCGCCGCCGCGACTGCCTGCGGATCTCGTGGCGCGATTTCGCGGAATGGCGTCGTCGAACCTCGCCGACGCCATGGGACGCTTCAACTTTCTGGACCCGGCGATTCAGGCGCGGTCCGCGTTGCCGCTGTGCGGGCTGGCGGTCACCGTCAACGCGCGACCGGCTGACAACCTGATGGTCCACAAGGCGCTCGCGGTCGCGACGCCAGGTGACATCGTCGTCGTTAGTACCGGGGGAAATGCGACGAGCGCCGTCTTCGGTGAACTCATGTGCAACACGGCGTCCGCCGCGCGACTCGGCGGCATCGTTGTCGACGGCGCGATCCGGGACGTGGAACGCATAACGGCGCTCGGGTTTCCGGCCTACTCCCGGAGCGTGAGCCCCGGCTCGTGCGACAAGGATGGCCCCGGCGAGATCAACGTCCCGATCAGTTGCGGTGGAGCCGTCGTCTGCCCCGGCGACATCGTGGTCGGCGACAACGATGGCGTCGTGGTTGTGCCGGCCAGGGATGCCGCGGAAGTCCTTGATCTCGTCGCTGCGCTAATGGACCGGGAGGAAAAGCGCATCGCGGAGATCAAGCGCGGCGTCTTGTTCAAGCCCGACATCGATGAGGCCCTGAGAACGCACGGGATCATCGAGTGATCGCGGGGTCGCGCCCGTGAAGACATCGCAGCCGCTGCTGCTCATGACGCCGGGCCCGACGCGCGTTCCCGATCGCGTGCTGATCGCCGGCGCCCGGCCGATGATTCACCATCGCACGGCGGAATTCTCGGCCGAGCTGGCGCTCATGCTCGAGCTGCTCCAGCCGGTGTTCGGGACGCGCGCACAGCCGGTGCTCCCCGTCCATACCACCGGGCGCGGTGCGATGGAAGCTTCCATCTGCAACCTGTTCTCGCCAGGCGATGCGATCGCGGTGTGCTGCAATGGCAAGTTCGGCGAGATGTGGGCGACGTTCGCAACGTCGTACGGACTGGTCGTGCATCGCGTGGCCGACGATTGGGAGCACGACGTCGATCCCGCCGAGTTGGACCAGCTGCTCGAGAAGAATCCGTCCATACGTGGGATCGCGCTCGCGTACGGCGACACATCCACGGGCGTCGCCAACGATGTTGCCGCCGTGGCGCGGGTTGCTCGTGAGCGCCATGCCCTGGTGCTAATAGACGGCGTGTCGTCGATCGGAGGGATGCCGTTCGAGTTCGACCGCTGGGAGGTCGACGTCGCCATCACCGCGTCGCAGAAGTGCCTGATGTCATCGCCCGGTCTCGCCTTCGCGGTATTGAGTGAGCGCGCGTGGGCTGCCAGCGAGTCGTCCCGTCTACCGCGAAACTACTGGGACTTCGCTGAGATCCGTCGACAGGTAACGAAGGCGAAACCGGAGACGCCGGGAACCGCGCCGGTGCACCTCGTCCTGCAGGTCACCGAAGCCCTGCGGCTGCTGCATGAGGAGGGCCGCGAGGCGGCGTTCGATCGTCACGCGCGCATGGCTGATCTGGCTCGACAGGGCGCCGCGGCGTTAGGCCTCGGCCCGCAATGCGCTGCGCTGCGCCGGCGATCGACGACGCTCACGGCCATTGCCCTCCCGCCTGACTTGCCGCCATCAGGGGTGCGCGATGGGCTGAAGGCGCGTGGCATCCTGACCGCGGCCGGCCTCGATCGATTCCAGCCGTTGGCGTTCCGCATCGGGCACATGGGCGACATCCGCGAGGACGATGTGCGGCGCACGATCGCTGCCCTCGGTGAGGTGGTCGCCGAGTTACGCGCCTGACGCATGCGCCTCCAGACGAAGATCTTCCTCGGCCTGCTCGTCGGGCTGGTGCTGGGCGGCCTGGCACGGCTACCCGCTTTGGCCGGGCTGCGGACGATCATAGCCTGGAGTGAACCGGTCGGCACGGTGTTCATCCGGCTGATCACGATGGTGGTCATCCCCCTGGTCGTCGGGAGCCTGTTCACGAGCGTGGCGTCGTTAGGCAGCATCCGCCGGCTCGGGCGCATCGGCCTGCGGTCGCTGGGTTGGTTTGTGGTCACGACGGCGATTGCCGCCGTCATCGGCCTCGCCGTCGCACTGCTGGCCGGTGCGGGGGCCGGCCTGGATCCGTCGGTGCGCGACGCGATCGCGGATCGTTTCTCGTCGGCGGGGACGAGCGCGTCGGCGAACGTCGCTGCGGTCCCCGGCCTCAAACAAACGTTGATCGGCATCGTTCCGCAGAATCCATTCGCGGCCGCGGCGCAGGGCGACCTGCTGGCCCTGATCTTTGCGATCGTCGTGTTCGCGGCCGCTGCGACGGCGCTGGACGAAGAACGCCGTCGTCCGCTGGTGTCGTTCTTCGGCGCGGTCAACGATGTGTCGATGGTCGTCATCCGGTGGTTGATGGTGCTGGCGCCGTGGGCGGTGGGTGTGCTCATAGCCGAAACCGTCGTCCGTTCGGGCATCGACCTGCTGCGTAGCCTCGCCACGTACGCGTTGATCGTGGTTGCGGCGCTCTTGATCCACGTGACGGTCGTGTTGCTCCCGGTAATACGACTGGGCGCCCGCATGGGGATCGTCGAGTTCGTGCGCAACGTTGGCGATGCACTCCTTCTCGCGTTCTCGACGGCATCGTCGAGCGTGACACTCCCGGTGAGCATGAATGCCGCGCGCCAGCGACTCGGCATCCCGGGCGAAGTCGTCAGCTTTGTGCTGCCCACCGGAACGACGCTCAACAAGAATGGAGCTGCGGTCTACAAGGCGGCCACTGCGGTGTTTCTGGCCAATCTGTATGGAGTTGACCTGGGAGCTTCTCAGCTCGTGACGATCGTGCTTACGACGATGGTTGCGTCATCGGCGGGCGCCGGCGTTCCGGGCAGCTCACTCGTGACGACGCTGATCGTGCTGAACGCCATCGGGCTCGGCCCTAACGCGGCGGCCGGCATCGCACTCGTGGCGGGCATCGACAGGGCACTCGACATGTGCCGCACGACCGTGAATACGTTCAGCAATCTGGTGGGAGCGGCGTGGATTGCGCGTGGGGAGCGTGACGACGCCGGCGCATTGGAGCATGAGCCAGCACGCTGAGGTGAACGTCCCGCGAACGATCAGCGAGAAGATCGTGTCGTCGCGCAGCGGATCCGACGCGCGCACTGGCGATATCGTCGTATGCAAGGCTGACCTCGTGCTCGGAACCGACGGATCCGGCCCGATGGCCATCGACTACTTCGAGCAGATGCATGGCGAACAACTCTATGACCCGACGCGCGTGTTCTTTTCGCTCGATCACTACGCGCCGCCGACGTCACCCGTGACCCGTGCATTTCACGACCGCATTCGCGCGTTCGCGTCACGCCACGGCGCGACGGTGTTCGACGTCGGGGAGGGCATCAGCCACCAGGTGGTCGTCGAGCGTGGCCTCGTTGCGGCCGGCGACCTCGTGGTGGGCGCAGACAGCCATACGGTGACGTGCGGGGCGCTCAACTGCTTTGCGATTGGCGTCGGTTCCTCGGACCTGGCGGCGGCCATGAAGACGGGGAGCATTTGGCTGCGGGTTCCGGAAACAATCCTCGTCAGGCTGGTTGGCCGTCGTCGCCGAGGCGTTTCGGCGAAGGACGTGGCGCTCGCGCTCATCGCGCGGCTCGGGAGCGATGGCGCCAACTACCAGGCGATCGAGTTCACCGGGGACCTCGCCGACTTCTCGCTCTCAGACCGCCTCGTGCTGAGCAGCCTGAGTGTCGAAGCAGGCGCGAAGGCGGCGGTCTTTCCTCATGATGAATTGATGTCAGACTGGCTTCGGGAACGCGGCGCTGACCGCGGAACGCCCGTCGCCGCCGACCCCGGCGCTCGTTATGTGCGCGAAGAGACGATCGACCTGGCGTCGCTTACACCGCGCGTAGCGGTGCCGCACGCGCCGCATCTCGTCGGGGCGCTCGAAGATGTGGACGGCGTTCCGGTGCATATGGTTTTCATCGGAACCTGCACCGGTGGTCGCGTCCAGGACTTCCACGAAGCGCTCGCCGCGTTCGAGCGCGCGGGGGGACGGATGGCCGCGGGCGTTCAGTTGGTTCTCACCCCAGCCTCCCGAGAAGTGCATGAGCACCTGCTTGCCGATGGCACGGCGCGCCGGTTCGAGGAAGCGGGAGCCATCCTGACCACGCCGGGCTGCGGCGCGTGTTGCGGAACGAGTGGTGTCATCCCCGGCGACGGCATGACGGTTCTCTCGACGGCCAATCGGAACTTCAAGGCGCGGATGGGCAACGCGTCGGCCAGCATCTATCTCGCGTCGCCCCACGCCTGCGGCCTCGCCGCGGCGACAGGTCGCATCACGGTCTGGACGGGCGCGGAGGTGGCATGAACATCGAGGGCCGCGCGCGCGTGTTCGGCGACGACGTCAACACCGACTACATCATCTCGTCGCGGCGCAAGCGCGAGACCATCGATGAGTCGCGCCTGAAGGAATACCTGTTCGAGGCCGTCGATCCGACGTTCGCGGCATCGGTGCTGCCTAACGACGTTCTCGTGGCAGGGACGAATTTCGGTTGCGGGTCGGCGATGGAGGTCGCGGTCACGGTCCTCCAGGCGGCCGGCATTCGCGCGGTCCTCGCCCGGACCTTCGCCCGCAGCTTCTTTCGGAACGCGATCAACAATGGCCTGTTCGCGATCGAGTGCGACACCACGTCGATCGTAGAAGGAGACCAGCTGTCGATTCTACTGGATGGGCCCGCAGTGCGGGTGCTGATTCCTGCGCGGGACGTGGCGCTGAGGGGCGCACCGATGCCGCAACTCATGCGGCGAATTCTGGAGAGCGGAGGTCTGGTCGAGTTCCTCAGACGCGAAGGGAGCTTCTAAACCCGGTCGTCGCGCCCGCTCAGCCGTCCTGCGACCTCTTCCATCTGCGTGCGCCTCAACTTCGCCCAGCTGGGTAGTCGCACGGCGCCCAAAGCGAACAAGCCCGAACCTATAAGCACCATGGTGCCAACACTGGCAACGGCTTCGGTGAAGCCCATCGTTCCGGTGAATAAAGCGGCCATCGCAGTAGCCACTGCGGCCCCGGTCACTCCGAGCCCTCCGAGCATCAAGGCGCGCGCGTCACCTTTCACTGTGCGGAACCTGATTCGCTGCCCTTCGCCGTCGGGTTCGACGAATACCTGCAGGTTGCCGTTGGCCCATTGGCGCAAGGAGCCATCGGTCCGCACCGTACCGCGCGCATCGAATGTCTCGCGCAAGTCGACGACCAACCGCTCCCATTCTGCGTCGGTGAGCTGGCGCTCAAGCGTGACGGTGCGGGCGACACCGAGCGGCAGCCCGAGAAATTTCGGCGATGTCGGCTGGCGCGTTACTTCGAGTGAACGCGCGGCTTGTGCCACTCGGTCCGGCGCGATTCCTGCTTCGCGTCCGATTCCCTGTAATTCAACGAGCGTCAAACCCTCTTTTGAGGGTAAGCGGCGCGTCGCAGCGGTCTCTTCTTCGCTCGCTTTCGCGAAGATGGCGGCGACTTCCTCATCGTCATAGCGGCGTTCCGACATAGAGAGGAAGCTGACAGGGTGTGGTGATCGAGGCAAATTCGACGGCGAGAGAGCGTTATCCATGACGCTCTTTACGAATCCGGCGGTCGAGATGTTTTGAAGTTAGTCGCGACCTCTCGCTTGGTTCTGCCGGAGGTCTAGTTGTGGCAGGCAGCCTTGTAGTCCTATCTCGCTGTAACTACAATACTTGGCTCGATTGGACAGGTGTCCGAGTGGTTGAAGGAGCCGGTCTCGAAAACCGGTATACCGGTAACGGTATCGTGGGTTCGAATCCCACCCTGTCCGCTTGAATAGCTGGGCCTCAGGCATGAGGCACCAGGCATCGTTGATCGCGAACCTGATGCCTGATGCCTGTTGCCTGAGGCCTTGCAGTTTAGCGCGTTGGAGCGCTCCACATCACCATCATCCCGCCGTGTCCGTCGGGCAGCACCTTCGTGCCGAGCATGAACCGGTCAAGGCGGTTGTTCGGATGCCGATGGGCGTACTGGACCACCTTGATCCCGCTGAACGTCCCGATCGCCGCGCCGAGGGCGACGTCGCTGGCCCAGTGCACGTTGTGATACATGCGCGAGATCCCGACGACGGTCGCTCCGCTGTAGACGCCGACGGGGATGAGCCACGCTGACCACCATTGATTCGGCCACTTCGTGCGCGATTCGCTCGCGACGGCGGCCGCAAAGGCAAATGCGGAGCTGGTGTGTCCGGACGGGAATGAGCTTCGATCGTGACCTGGCTGGCCTCCGCCGCCGAACTTGAAGTCGTGCGGATCGCCTGAGACATAAGGGCGCGCTCGCCCCGTGAGTTTCTTGAGCACGTTGGTCGCCGCCACCGCCACGAGGATTGCTTCGGTACCATGCCACCCGACCTCGGCGGCGCGACGATTATCAGTCAGCCTGCCGAACGCGAACAAGCCGCCTTCAATGAGGAGGCTTCCCGGCCACGCCAAGGCTTCAGAGGGTTTGGTCACGTGCCTCAGCAAATAGTTCGCCTGCGTAACCTCGTCCTGCAACTGGACGGCGACGTGCCGATCGACCTGGAATAGCGCGATCGTTGCGACGCCGAACCCGGCGGCGATGGCAGCGTCCTTCCAACTGAAGAGCGGAGCGAGATCGCTGGTATCGCTCCTGGTGAGCGGAGTAGCCGCGGCAACCCCGATCCGCGTTTGTTGCGCTACCAACGGCGACGCGACGATGAACGTCGCGAGAAATGCCGCCGGCAACGCTCGGTTCGGCACGCGTCTTAGCGACATGGCCACGAGATTGAACGGCATGGCAGACCTCGGCATGCGGAGTGCGAAGAACGAACCTCGCTCGGCCTGTACCCGCGCACCCGGCAAGGGTGCATACGCGCTGAGCGGGCTCGAGGATCACCAAGCGCACCGGGAGCGTGAGCTGAGGTGCAGAGCGCAAGGTGGTTTGAAGTCCACCGCGACACTGGTGGAGGCTTATCAGCATCCAGATATGGGTCAGTTGCTGGACGCGCCGCGGCGGATGGCGCGGAGCTCGTGAAAACGCTCGTCAACTACGACAAGTAGTGCGACCAGCGATAGTGCAATTTCGGGTGGTTTTGGCAGACCTCGACAAGGCGACAGAGGAATTCCGCGAAGCGATTCGGAAGGAAGCCTCTAACCTTGGTTCACTCGTAGCCCGATCCCGCTAAGAAAGTCAGAGCCGTTCAGGTAGCAGGGAGCAGGAGGTCGGCCGGCACGCCGAGGAGATCACGGAGCGCCTTGATCTGATTCGTTGAGAGCGCGCGCTTCCCTGCGAGGAACTCGGAGACGCGCGACTTGCCGCCGAGGGGCTCGGTGAGGTCGGCCCGTGTCAGACCCTTCTGCTCGAGCATGAACTCGACGACTGCGGCCGGCTCCGGCACTGGCGGCTCCGGAATGTTCCGGGTCTCGTAGTCCTCAACCAGGAGAGACAGCAGCTCGAGGAGCTCGTACTCCCGAGTACCCTTCTTGGGATTTCGCTCAAGGAGTTCCTGAATAGCCGCCCCCGCGACGTTGTACTCCTTCGCAGTGTGCAGCACATGCGGGCGCTTAATAACGGCCGTCGCCATAGCTCTTAACTCCTTCCAGTGAAACCCTGCTCTTCCAGTTACTTCTTCTTTCGTGCCTTGTTGCGGCGGTCGTACTCAGCATGCGTGTCGATCGACTGGATGTACACACGACCTAGATCGTAGCGCATGCGCACCTCCAACCGACACGATCCAATGTTGAAGATGGTGATTCCGTCCCCCGACAAACTCGCCTTCGGGAAGTCGTCTGTCAGTTCGTTCGGCGTTCGGTACGTCGCCCGCTTCATCAGGTGATACCAACTGTCCAGCGCGCTCGTTATCTCAGGGTGCTTCGCGGCAAATCCGTGGAGTGCTGGTCTGGCGATGATGCGCATTCCGTTCCCGTGACGTCCTGCCTGTAATGGTTACCAATTTGGGAACTACGTGCCCGGAAGTCAAGTCCCAATTTGGGAACTTCCAAGGGCTTGGACGCGCCGTCGCCGCGAAGCGTCACGGCCTGCGCATCCGGGGTTTGCCGTGGTTTTTCTCGTGGTCGCGGTACCGGGGGATGGCATCAGCGACTCCTCGCGTGTACACCGGGTTAGACCCCTTGGACCGTGATCACTGTCCAACCGATCGTCGGTCGCGATTCGGCCATTTGTTGCAGTGAACCGCGACCACGAACCGCGCCAGGTTAGCCCGCACGACCACGGGAGTGCTTCACATGATGAAACGCTTCGCGATCCTGCTCTCGGCCGTTGTCGCCGCCGCGCCTGCCCCCGGACACGCCCAGATGACAACCGCCGGCCTGCTGCCAGGGTCCGAGGGGTGGTACTTCCGGACCGGTGATGGGGCGGGAGAACTCTTTGTCTTTGAGGTGGGTGCAGTCACAGGCCTCCCCGTCGTCGTGCTCCACGGTGGCCCCGGTGCTGATCTGACCTACCTTCTGCCTATCGCGAACGGGTTGGAGTCTGACTTTCGCTTTGTGTTCTACGACCAGCGGGGCTCACTGCGATCGCGGGTAGTGCCGGACAGCATCTCGATGGTGAAGCATGTCGAAGATCTGGAGCGTCTGCGCGAAGCGCTCGGTGTCGAGCGGATAAAGCTGGTCTCTCACTCGGCTGGGACGATGCTCGCGTTTGAGTACTTGCGGGCGCATCCGGAGCGCGTGGCAAATCTGGTTCTAGCCGGTGCGCTCCCGCACAAGAATGGCGCGGCATACTTCGATGCGGAGTACGCTGCCCTGTGGCGTGGTTTAGCCGACACCGCGAGGAGCTTTGCCGAGCGCGACGCCGTCGTGACGGAAGCACGGAAGGCCGGCCTGGTAAAGCCGAACCTCACGCTGAGGGAGGCGTCGCAGCTCGCCCTGATTCGCCAAGTTGGTGCCGAGACGTTCCATGTTGAGCGCTGGCGAGGGGCAATGCCGATGCGCGTGAGCCCGGACGCGGCTCGCCGCACGCGGCAAACGACCAACTTCGAGTACGATGTCGGGCCACTGCTCGCGCGGCACCCTTTCCCTGTAACAGTCATTAATGGCGAGTTTGACTATTCGGTCGGCCCGCGCGGGAGTCCGCTGTGGCGACGGCTTGCGTCGACTACTGCGCCGAACGTCCGTGTGGTCGTGATTCCCAATGCGAGCCACATCGTGTGGCGCGATGACCCAGGGGCATTTCGCAGTGCGCTGCGCCAGGCCCTCCTGCGATAGTGACGACTACCCAGTGCGGCGTAATCAGCGCAAAGCTGGCGGTCTCGGCGCGGGGCGGGAGCGGGCTGGGGCTAGAAGTTGGCGCCACGCCCGTTTTAGCGGTTGGGCTTTAAGTTTCTGCCCGGTAATTCTTTGGACAGGTGGCCGAGTGGTTTAAGGCGCACGCCTGGAAAGCGAACGGCAGGCAGTCG
>CAZSNV010000169.1:0-10604 GCA_964608035.1 uncultured Gemmatimonadaceae bacterium
CACCTACACGACCAATTACCAGGGCTCCCCTTCCGTGGCCACGGACGCAGCCGGAGGCCGAGGTGGACGCGGCGGTCGCGGAGGACGTGGCGGTGGGGGTGGGGGTGGCGGCGGTGACGAAGGCGGTATGGCTGGCGGGCGCGCGAACGATCCGTACCCCTATCCGGTTCCGCGAAGCCTGGGAGCGCGCGGCGCGTTCGTTTCGCCCGGCAGCTACACAGTCACGCTGCAAGCGGGAGACGCTCGCGCGACCGAGACGATCCGTGTCCTGCCCGATCCGCTGTTGCCGCTCACGGTGGCTCAGCACAAGGAGCGTGAGGCATTCCAGCTCGAGCTGGCGGACATGCTTGGCGAGATCGTCGCAATGTCGCAGCAGCTGGCGACCCTGCGGCGCGACCTCACCGCCCGCGCGGCCGGCGACAGCAGCCTCGCGCGCCTAACGAATGTGGAGCGGGTGTTCGTCTCCAGCCTCGCCGTGGCGCAGGGTCGTATCAACCAGCTGTACGGAAGCTTCAATGGAGGCGGCGCACAGCAGGGCTCGCTATACCCACCCACCGCCCCCATGAAGGCCCAGGCGCGGGAAATCAGGGGCGCCATCGATCGCGTAAAGCGTGAAATGGCCGTCGTTTCACGCCCATGACCGCACGGCTGGTCACTGCTCAGCACGACTTGACGGAGGGCGTCGGGCAACCGGCTCCCTTCGGTGTCAGTGTGAATAAGATTTCGGGTGTCGGACCTTTGTCGGGCCGTCACTCCGATTGCCCCACCCCAACCCACTGGAGGACCGAAGATGACCCTGAATGGTCGTTCGTTCACCCCCGCATCCGTCACGCGACCGCAGGCAACTGCGCCCGCGCGTCTGGACGCACGCGTGCCACTGGTCCTCGCCGGTCGTGATGAGCGCCCGGCCTCAGGGCAACCAGTCGCTTCACCGGCGAGAGCCGCGTCGCCACCGCAGTCGTCGCCGTATCTGGACCGCATCGTGGTCCGTTCCCGGAGCCGCATCCTGTTTCTGGATGTCGCCGAGGTGACCTGGTTGGAAGCGTTCGGCAACTACGTGCGCTTTCACACGCCGGCCGAAGTGTACACGGTGCGCGGCACACTGACGTCGTTCGAGAAAGAGCTCGATCCCACGCGGTTCGTCCGGATCCATCGCTCGATGATCGTGAACCGCGACGTGATTCGTGAACTGCATTCGCGCCGCACGGGCGACTTCACGCTCGTCACGCAGGCTGGAGAACAGCTCACGCTGTCCCGCAACTTCCGGAGCAAGGTGCCGGAGCTGAGGCGGAGACTGGCGTAGTAAAGCACGAACGAGAATGACAGAAACCCCCCGGTGCAGCAGCCCGGGGGGTTTCTCTTGTGAGGTCAGGTGTCGGGGGAGACCTTCCGCATATGGAGCAGATACCGGTCCTGAGGGATCTCGTCGTCCTCGTCGTCCTCGTCGCCATCGCGATCCCCGCGGTTCTGCTGGCCCATCGCCTGAAGATCCCGACGCTGGTCGGGTTTCTCTTTACCGGCATCGTCATCGGGCCGCACGCGCTCGGATTCGTCAGCGACCACTACGAGCTCCGGCGGCAGCGCGGCACGAGCATGACGCGCGTCGACGGCTTCCTGTCGCCGGTCGCCGACGCATTGGCATCGGCGGCCAATGTGTTCCGCGAGGGTTCCAAGACGGGCGAAGTCGCGGCGATCGGCGATTGACAACCCGGACCCAGACGATCCGGATCACCACCGGATTGCGGCACATGCTGGTGGGGGCGTTCTGGTTCAGCGTGATGAGCGTGCTGGTGAAGATCGCGGGCCGGCGGTTGCCGAGCATGGAGATCGTTTTTTTCCGCGGCATCCTCACGCTGGCCTTGAGTTACGCCATCGTCAGGCGCGCGAGGATCCAGCCCGTCCTCGGCGTCAATCGCCGGCTGCTCCTGCAGCGGGGAATTCTCGGCGCGGCGGCCCTGGCGTGCTTTCTGTTCTCTCTCACGCACCTGCCGCTCGCCGAGTCGACGCTCATCCAGTACATGAATCCCGTGTTCGCCATCCTGGTGGCGCACTGGTGGTTTGGTGAGCGCATGGGTCGCGGAGAATGGATCGCTCTGGCGGCATCGTTGATCGGCGTCCTCCTCATTACGCGTCCGTCCTTTCTTTTTGGAGGAGCGGCGTCGGGCATTCAACCCGGGCACGCGTTGATTGCGCTGATGGGTGCCGCGTTCAGCGGCTCGGCGTATGCGACGATCCGCCAGATGCCAAAGGAGCGTCCGGAAGTTGTGGTGCTTTACCTGCCGCTGATGTCGGTGCCGATGTCGTTACCGTTCATCGCCACCAATTGGCATGCGCCGACCAGGGAAGAGTGGCTTCTATTGATCGGGATCGGGATTGCGACACAACTGGCGCAGACGTCGATGACGCGCGGGTTGCAGATCGAGAAGACCGGGCGCGCCACGATGGTGGGCTACGTGCAGATCATCTTCGCGGGAGCGTGGGGCGTTCTTCTCTTTGCCGAGACTATTACGCTCTGGACGATTGTCGGTGCGCTCGTCGTCCTTTCTGGAATGCTGTCGTTGATTGTGGTGCGACGAGAAGCGGTCAGTATCGACGAATGATTAAGGAATGATCCTCGCACTCCACTCCTTCCCCAGCCTCACGAGCAGTCCCGCATACATCTCTATCCCGTCCCAGAGGTTTCCGAGACGCAGGTTCTCGTTGGCGGCGTGCTGGTTGTTGTCGTAGTTCGCCAGGGGAAGGGTCACGACCGGGGCGCCGAGGACTTCGGTGAACAGGTAGCCGGGCCCGCTGCCGCCTAACGTTGGAACCGCCAGGGGCGGGGCAGCGGCGCCGTCGGACAACGCGGCCAGCAGCGCCCTGGCGAAGTCGCCATCCATGGCGGCGCGCTGGGCCGGATAGCCAGGCTCCCATTCGAGGCGCGCAATTCTTGGATATCGGGCGCGGACGGCGGAGTCGGGGGCTTCGCGGACGATGTGGTAGCCCTGGACGGCGATATGCCTTTCTATTGCGTCACGGATGCGGCCCGGAAGTTGGGCTGGCACCAGCCTGATGTCGAACGATGCGAAGGCCTCGGTCGAAATGACGTTGGCGCCTGTTTCCTGCACACCGCCGACGCGAATGCCGCGCACGTTGAGCGCCGGCACCATGATCCGCTCGGCCAGCATCGCGTTGTTCGCCTCCGTGCGCGACAGCCCGAGGGAAACGCGGAGCGACGAATCGACGGGCGGCAGCACGGCGAGCGCAGCCCGTTCGGCGGCGTTGATGGGGCGTACGTCGTCGTAGAAACCGGCGACCTTCACTCGACCATCGTCGTCGCGCATGGATGCAATGAGGTTGGCGATGAGCGCTCCCGGGTTTGGCGCCCAGTTGCCATAGTGCCCGCTGTGGAGCGGACGCGTGGGCCCGTACACGGTGAGCTCGAGTCCCACCACGCCGCGCAACCCGAACACCGCCTGCAAGCGGCCGCTTTGATGGACTGGGCCGTCGCAGAAGAGCCACGCGTCCGCGCGCAGCAGGTCGCGGTACTTCTCGAGAATCGGCTGGAGATGCGCCGATCCGGCCTCCTCCTCACCCTCGAAGAAGAATTTCACGTTGATCGACGGGGTGAGATTGGCCGCGCGCATCGCGTCGAGCGCCGTGAGCATGGCGATGATCGATCCCTTGTCGTCACTGGCCGAGCGCGCGTAGATGCGCCAATCGCGTTCCGTGCGTTGTCCGTCCGCGGGGAACGCGATATCGCGGCCTCCCTGATACAACGCCTTATCGCGCAACACCGGCGTGAACGGCGCCCCCTGCCATTGGCGTGGATCCACGGGCTGTCCATCGAAATGCGCGTAGAGGACGATAGTGCGCGTCGCCCCCGGGACGCGGATCTCGCCGAACACTGAGACCGGCGCGTCGGGAACCTCGAGGATCTGCGCCGTCGCTCCGCGCTGTCGCAGCATGGTCATGAGGTGATCGGCGTTCCGCCTGATGTCCTCTCGATTGGACGCGACGTTAGGCAGGGCGAGAAGCGCGGAGAACTCGCGGAGGATCCTCGCCTCGTTGGCTTCGCGATGCCGGCGCGCCGCCGCGCGCGCGTCAGCACCCGATTGCGCGATCGCGGCAGTGCTGGAGGCAACAAACAGCCCAAGAGCGAGTGTGAGACTCTGAAACGGTCGCATTCCGGAACTCCAATCGATACGGTGAGGGCAACGACTGAATTGTTCCTGCGAGCGGTAGCAGGGGCCAGTACTGGCAATTGAACACCGAGGGACGTATCGACGTCCCCCGGGCCCGAGGCGCTTACTTATCCCCACGGCATTCGAACCGTTTGATGCTTTGCCGGGCTCTCCATAGGTGCAATCCACTCACGGAGCAACAGCCAATGCCCACGGACCGGCCTGAAACAACTGAAAGCGTCGCCGACCGGCGCACGCAGCGCGTGGCGGTCATCGCCATCGCCATCATCGAAGCGATGGTCATGGTTCCCCTCATCCTTCATCTCGCCGGCAAATGACGTCCCCATCTGCCAGCCGGTCCGCACTCGACCGGCTCGATCGCGCCAACCGCCGCGTCACGCAGATCATTCTCCTCGCAGCTTCGGTCGAGGCGGTACTCCTGGTCCTTGTCCTTCTCGTGATCGACTTCAGCGATCAGTTGCACCGCCTCGTCTTCCTTCTGGCGATGCTGACGTATTTCACCCTGGGCCTGGCGCTGGTTGCCCTCGGCGCGCACGTCTCGCGAGTGCAGGAGCGACTTCTCACGGCGATCGAACTCCTCAAGGAGTCCCAAGGGTCTCGATGAGCGCCGGGGCGCCCGCATGAGCGGGGACTCGGCCTCACCGACGGATGAATCGTGGCTGGTGCTTCGCGCCCAGGCAGGCAGCCGGGAACATCTCGAGCGACTGATCGCAACAGCACAGGGATTTCTGGCTCCCCGGCTTGCGGCGCTGCTCGGTGAACCAGCGGACGCCGAGGATGTGCTGCAGGACGTGTTGTTCACCGTCTGCCGGCGGTTATGGACGCTGAACGACGTTCGGTTATTCAGGCCCTGGACGCATCGCATCGCGATGCGAGCGGCGTGGAAGGCGATCAATCGCAGGCGGCGCGATCGCCTTCGCGATGACTCGGTCGATCCCGATTCGCTTCTGTCCGTGAGTCCGGATTCCACGGCGCTCGATCTTCCGGCACTGCTCCAGCGCGTCTCGCCGGCCAGTCGCGTCGTGTTGACGCTGCACTACCTGGAGGGCCTGACGCTCGAGGCCACGGCCGCAGAACTCGGCGTGGCCCCGGGGACCGTGAAATCAAGATTGGCGTACGGGCTCAAGCAGCTGCGGGAGGCACAGCTGCCTAACGCTAACCACCGCGAAGGACCCTAACCTTTCCGGATCTCGATCTCTCCGTTCCCGGTCACGAGGCGGAGTCGCCGGCCGCCCTGCCCGATCGTTCCGCGAAGACGCGTCTTGGAAATGCGTCCCGAGACCTGGATCGGAAAGTCGGTGCGGATACCACCGTTGCCGGTCGACGCGTCGATCTCGGCATTGAACTCGGCGGGAACGGTGACTTCGATGCGCCCGTTGCCGGTCGTGAACTCCATGTCGTCAGCGGCGCGAAGCTCGGTCATCCTCACCATGAGATCGCCGTTCCCGGACCGCGCCGACACCGGGCCCATCACCGTCGAGACGCGGACGTCACCATTCCCGGAGTTCGCGCTGACCGGGCCCCGAACGTTCTCGACCGTCACTTCGCCGTTGCCTGACGCGGCATCGACTTCACCAGCGGTCCCCGACACGCGAACGCGGCCGTTTCCGCTGCGAGCAATTAGTTCGGCGTGCGCCCCAGTCACGGCCACATCGCCATTGCCGGAGTGCACGCTCAGCCGAACACCAGCCGGAACCCGGATCGTTACGTTCAACGAGGGCGGCCGGAAATTGCGCGACCAGCCGCGATTCCGGTCCGAACGATACCCGTTGTCGGTGCACTCGTCCCCGTCGTCGAACACCGCGCAAATGGTCACTCCGTTCCCGGTCCGACGCACTTCGAACCCGATGTCGGTCACGCGTCCGTTCCGCAGGATTTTCTCGGCCCGGAATTCGACTTGTGTTCCAGTGCCTTCGGTGACCGTGACATCGCCGAGTGGTGCGAAGAACCGGAACCACTCGCCGCGAGCGACGGACTCGGTCCGCGAGAAAACTTCGACGTCCCGGCCGAGGATCTGCCCGGCGGCAAGGGATGGGACCAGGGCGACGAGGGACAAAGCGATGCGAAGGGGGCGCATGAATGGCTCAAAGGTGGATTACGGCAGATTCGACAGCCGCCGAGGGTCTGCGGTTTGGAAGGCGCGGTAACTGGATGGCCCGGCAGTCGGGGGTCGACGCCTCTCTTGCCCGGTGTTAGATCGATCCGATGTCCTTCAGGAAAGCATGTTTCCGCGCGGCCGTTCTGGCCACCCCAGTGTTTCTGACGGTCCCTGGCAGGGCCGGGGGTCAAAGTCCCGACAGCGTAACGCTCCTGACGGCAGTGCGCGTCACGGTCTCCCGCGACGCGGCGCGTTCCGCGCTCGAGCTCCCCTACGCAGTGACCCGGTTGGAGCTCGACGAGCCAAGGCTCGGAGCCGCTCGCGCCGCGACCCGGCGGGCGTCCCTGACCGAAGCCCTGCTGTTCGTGCCGGGCGTCTCGGTTTCCCACCGACACAATCCGACCCAGGATCCGCGCCTCGCCATCCGCGGGTTCGGGGCACGTTCGGCGTTCGGCATCCGTGGGGTTCGCGTGCTTCGCGACGGCATACCGCTCACCGCCGCCGACGGCCAGACCGCGGTCGACTTCCTGGACCTGGAATCGTTAGGTGCGGCGGAAGTATTCCGCGGCAGCGCCGGTGCGCTCTACGGCAACTCGTCAGGCGGGGTGGTTGATTTCCGGACCACGCCTCCGCCGGACGAGGGCGGCCGGGCCCGCGTCAGTGGTTGGTTGTCCGGCGGTATCTCGCGGGCGTCTATAGCGGCCGGGCGGCGAATCGGCGCTCTCGGTCTGCAGGGCACTATCACGCGCAACGCGGGCGAAGGGCCGAGAGACTACTCGACGTTCGAATCGACCAACGCCCTGGCCGACGCCCGGTGGAACGCGCTCGGTGGCACGCGCCTCCAGCTGCAGTTCTCCTTCTATGACGCGCCCGAGGCCGAGAATCCCGGCGCGTTGACTGCTGCGGAGATGGAGACGGATCCCACGCTTCCGGACTCGAACAACATCTTCAAGAAAGCCGGGAAAGTCGTGCGGCAGTCGATAGCGTCGTTGCAGGCGGCTCGCGATTTCGGATCGATTTCGCTGCTGGCCAGCGGCAGTCTCGGCTGGCGCGATCTGGGGAATCCGCAGTCGTTCGCGATGATCGAGTTGGATCGAGAGACGGCAAGCGGATCGGTGCGCGCGCAGTACGCCGGCGGGTCGGCGGGTCATCCGTTACGGCTGGCGATCGGCGCCGACCTGCTCAACCAGACCGATGACCGCCAGAACTACACGAACTGCGCCGGTCTCACCGGCGCAGCGCGACCGGCAGCGACCTGTCCAACGCTCGACGATCGCGGTTCGCTTACCGTCAACCAGGAAGAACGGGTCGCGGGACTCGGTGCGTACGTGCGAGGCGAGTTTGCGGTCACATCCCGGTTCTCGGTGACGGGCACGGTACGCAGCGATCGCACGCGATTCGAAGTTACCGACCGCAGAGCGACCGATCCGGCGCTGGCCGAGCCACCACCGCGCACCTTGTCCGCAGTCTCGCCAATGGTAGGGATCAACTGGCGAGTCGGCAGCCTGTCAGCGGCGTACGCGAGCGTCTCAACGTCATTCGAGACGCCGACGACAACCGAGTTGGCCAATCGTCCTGAAGGTGTCGGCGGTCTCAACGCGGACCTCAAGCCGCAACACGGCGTCTCGTATGAGGTGGGATACAAGGGCGCGCACACGAGCGGCGTTCGGTACGATCTCGCACTCTTCATGATCGTGACCGAAGACGAACTGATTCCGTTCCAGGTGCCGGGGGCGGCCGCCGGTCGCCAGTTCTTCCGGAACGCCGGGCAGACCACACGTCGCGGGGTTGAAGGGAGCATCTCCGGGACCTCAGGCCCGGTTTCGTTAGGCACGACGGCGACCTGGCTTCGCTACGTCTACGATGACTTCGTGGTCGCAGGCACGAGCTTCGGAGGGAATCGCGTTCCCGGTGTGGCTCCCGTGACCGTGAGTGCATTTGCCAGCGTCCAGCCACGCTGGGGGCTGGCATCCATGGAAGCGGTGCGTGTCGGCCGGGTCGCAGTGAACAACGCGAATACGGCGTGGGCGGATGGCTATGCTCTCCTCAACGCTCGCGTGGCCTTCCGGCCGGGGACGCGTCTCTCAATGGAACCGGTGGTTGGTGTCGACAACATCTTCGACGAGACCTACGCGTCGAACGTCGTCGTCAACGCTGCCGGCGGACGGTACTACGAACCGGGGCCGGGACGGACGTATTACGTCGGCGTGAGGATGGGGACGCGTTGAGAGGCTGAAGGCTGAAGGCCGAAGGCCAGAGGCTCAGAACGCTGGCAGTGGGCCGCGACTGGGCCGCCTTTGGCGTAAATAGGGTGAAGGCCTTAACCCTCACCCTCGCGCCTCGTCCAAGACGGCGCTGAACGTCCTTCAATCCTCATGGTGGCAAAGTGCTGATTGGCAAAACGTTGCGTGCATTCTCGATAGGCGGTGTTGCGGCTTTCCTTCTATTGATGATGGGTAGTTTTGCTCCGACGACGGCTCTCGCCCAGATCGGCGCTACGACGGACATCATCACCGGAACCGTGAAGGCCGAGAACGGCCAGCCGATCAAGGACGCGACGATTGAAGTGACGTCGCTCGAGACGAGCGTGACGCGCCGGGCGCGAACCAATGCGCAGGGCCGCTACACCATCCTGTTTCCCGATGGCGGCGGTGAGTACCGCGTGGTGATTCGCTCGATCGGACTCGCACCAGCGTCGAGTGAGTTGCGGCGAATCGCAGACGAGGATCGGCTCGTTGCCGACGCAACCCTGACGATGAACGCGACGACGCTTTCCGCCGTCGCGGTCGAGGCGCGCCAGACGCCGCGGGGCGGACAGGACCTCCCCACCCCCGGATCAATCGAGCGCGCCTTCACGCCCGAGCAGGTGGCACGATTGCCCATCGACGCGTCCGACCTGCTCAACCTCGTGCTGCTTTCGCCACAAGTCGTCTCGATAGGCGGTTCCGACACGAGCGCCGCCGGATTCTCCGTGGGAGGCCTTCGTCCGGAAGCAAATGCAGTGACGCTCGACGGGCTTTCGTTCGGATCGACGCAGGTTCCGTCCGAAGCAATGCGATCCACGCGCGTGATCACAAGCACCTACGATGTTACGCGCGGTCAGTTTTCCGGCGGTCAGATTGCGTCAACGACCCGCTCGGGCACCAACGCCGCACAGGGAAACTTCTCGTATTCGCTGCGCGACGACGAACTGGTGCTGACGGGCAACGAGGAATCGCCGCTGGCCCAGGGCTATACCCAGAACCAGTTCAGCGGCGGGTTCGGCCGTTCAATCGTGAAGGATCGGTTCTTCGGATTCGTGTCGGCGCAACTGCGACGCCGGGAAGACATCCTGCCGTCGCTGTTCAATGCCGATGACGGGACGCTGGCGCGCTTTGGCGTGAGCCCGGACTCCGTTCAGCGCTTCTTCTCCATCTCGGGCGCGAATGGCATGTCGCCGGGCGCCTTCTTCAATGAAAACCGCGTCCAGGACAACATCTCGGGACTGGGCCGCTTCGATTGGCTGCTCGAGAACGGACACTCGCTTTCGGTGCGTGCGGACTGGCAGTGGAACGACCAGGATCCATCGCGTGTGGGCACACTGTCCCTTCCGATGACCGGCGGCACGAACAAGGGGTGGGGTGGCGGCGTGATGGCGACCTACACGTCGATCTTCGGCGGCATGTTCCTGAACGAGTTCAAGGGCTACGCCTCGATCAACAAGAACCAGGCGCGCTCGTTCTCGGCGCTGCCAGCGGGACGCGTGCAGATCGCGTCAGACCTGGACAACGCGACGACGCGGGCTGTGTCCACGCTGACCTTTGGCGGAAACACTGGCCTCCCACAAGACGGTCGGAACAGCACCTTCGAGATGACGGACGAAGTCTCCTGGCTGACCGCCGACCACCGCTTAAAGCTCGGCGGGCTGTTCAACGTATCCAGCTTCGAACAGGACGTGACCAGCAACCGGTTCGGGACGTACACGTTCGCTAGTCTGGCGGACTACGAGGTGGGAAACGCCACGAGCTTCACGCGTACGCTCCAGCCTAACGTGCGGGAAGGGTCGCAGCTGAACGCCGCCATCTACCTGGGCGACGTCTGGCGTGCGCGGCGCGGTCTTCAGCTGACGTATGGCGCTCGCCTCGAGGGCGGCCGGTTCGGGACCGAGCCGACCTACAATCCGGCCGTCGAAGCATCGTTCGGCCGGCGTACCGACTTCATTCCGAGCGAGGTTCACGTCAGCCCGCGCATGGGCTTCACGTGGACGGTCGGCGGACCGGGTGGACCCGGAGGCGGCGAAGGTGGCGGCCGGGGTGGGCGCGGTGGCGGTGGCGGTGGCGGTG
>CAZSNV010000170.1:0-10595 GCA_964608035.1 uncultured Gemmatimonadaceae bacterium
CGAGATAGAAGCGCGAGGCAACCGCCGTCGGCAGCGTGTCGGCTGGTGAGGGCGCGGCACTTCCGCTGGAGTGCCCGCGCATCGTCTCCATGAAGCGATTGCGATAGGCATCTTCGGGACACTGGATGTCCTTCGCTGCCCAACTGCGTTCGGCCGGAGTCAGCGTGTCGAGCGCCGCCAGTCCTTTCCGGCCCACTGCCGACGCCAACGGGCGCGGCACGTTGGAGGCGACGACCGGCCAACCTCTCGCCTTGGCCAGCTCCACCATCGGTCGGTAGTCGGTGATGTAGCGATCCCAGGGACGCGACTTGGCGAGGAAGTCTGACTCACTGATCCTGCCGGCGAGGTAGTCGTCGACGAACGGCTGTGCGTCTCGCTCGAACATCTCGAGCGAGAGGATCACGGGTCGCCCCAGGCGGCCAATGGCATCGAGGAAACCGAATTCCACGCGATGGGTTTCGGGATCGTCGTGTTGTTCGCCGAAAAACACGACGTCGGCACTTCCCACGCGCCTGACGAGTTCGTCGAAGCCAATATTCACGCCGGACGGCAGCTCAACCGCTCGAACGCCGGGAACGCTGATCGGTGCGCTGACAACGGTTGCGCGGGAGGCGCAAGCAGCCAGAGCGACCAGGATTAGCGCGGACGACGAGCGACGGAACATGGGCGCGACGAGGGTGAGCGCCAAAGATGCCTTTCTGTCTGGTGGTTGACCAGCGCCACGTCCAAGACATCGCGGGCCTTCGACGCCAACCGAAAGGCTGTCGCCTACGGCAGGTCGATTTGGGTCAATGAACTGAACTATTCGACCTGGAATGGCGGAACGATGCGGAACCGCACGATCGACGGCAGATCGTCGGCATCCCTCGCGATTCCCCAGAAGAAGTCGCCGTCAGCCTGGATCAGCGTCGTGCGAGGGGGCATTGGCACGCGGCCGAGGAAGCGGCCGTTCGGCGCAAAGACCTCGTAGATCGCGTGGGAGCGAAAATGCCGGACGGGCGGTCCCTTCTCCCGTAGCGGCGGCAGCTCGTCTGTCGGTATGAGTTCCGACGGCGATGCAACCCTGGCCCAGATGTTCCCGTCGCGCGCGACAACGATTCCGATGAGTGGCGCCTTGGTCTCGGCAATGTCCGGCCCGGGCCAGGTCCACCCGGGTTGCGTCTGCCGCATGTTCCACGTGATCCGCTCCTTTTCCTCCGCGCGCTCGTCAGGCAGGAGCGCCACGGGCGGAGCCGTGCGGCGGATAACAACCGGCGTGGCGCCTCGGCGTTCGATGACGATCTCGTACCGTCCGCCATTGCCGGCGACGAAGTAACCATCGGGGTGCCAATCCCAGAAATAGTTAGGCGAGTACGAAGATGAGGTCGACGACCGCCCATTGCCGTCAGGGCTGACGGCCAGGTACACGTCGCGCGGGACCGGGAGATCCGGCGGCGCCAGCGAATCACCGAACGTGCCATCGGCGTCGAGCCTGACGAGTCCCATTCTGCCGAGGATCTCGCCCTCGCGGGCGGGCGTCACGGGGCGGCGGAGGTAGAGCGCATACGATCGGTCGGTCATCAGGCCGTTCGAGGTCGAGAACCCGGACGGCACCGGAAAGCTCGTTCGGAAATCCCCGTTCGCGGCGAAGAACGAAATCCGCGCGTTCTGGGCGTCGAGGAGCGCGATGCCGGTGTCGGCAAGCGCGATCATGCCGTTGCCCGACGAGAACTCGCCGGGGCCGGCACCCTGCCGGCCCACTCGCCTGACGAGTGCTCCGGCGCTGTCGAACAGAAAGAGCCGGCGTCCCTGATAGTCGTAGACCCACACCCGGTTGGCGGCGTCGACTTCGAAGTCGGCCACTTCGGTGAACAGCGACGTGTCGTCCATCGCCGGCGCGATGCGCACGGCGATGGTCATGGAACGCAGCGCGGAAATGGGGACCTGACCTTCGACGCGCGCGACGATGGTGTCCGCTGTTGAATCAAAAACCGTCGCCAGGCCGGCCGCCGCGCCCGGCGACGCGTCGTCAGTCGAGCAGCTGATCGCGATGGCGGCGGCCACGACGACCGCGATAGTGCCCAGGGTTTTTCGTCGCACGACAGATCCGGCCTTTTGCGTTGCCGAAACCTACTGTCGTCGCAGCGCCTTTGTCGCCATTGCGATCTTTGCGGCGGCACGCTTTTCGTCGTCGCTCGAGCCCACGACGTGCTGCCCGCCGGCCACGAACATGGCCTGTTGCACAGACACCTGATATGCGCCGGTGATGCCGCCGAGCAGTGAATTCGCGCCGATGAAATACGTCTCGCCCGCGACCACGTCCCGGGTGATCCGCGCGTTCGTCCCGCCCCCGCCGTTGTCGTCCGCGCCTACCGCGACCTTGGAACCGTCGGGATTCCGGATGAAGAGAATGAGATACGCGTCAAACGTGGTGCTGCTGACGTCGATCTGTATGCGTCCGTTTGCGGCGATCGGGAGCTGGAAACTGTCCATGTACGAACCGTCATCGAGGACGCAGTCCGTGGTCGCCAACGCGCCGTTGAGCGACTGACCGATGGCGATGGCCGTGCTGGCGTCGCAGGGGCTGGTCGTAACCGTGACCGCCGCGGTGCCGCTCTTTCCGACACTGGTCGCGGTGATGGTGACCGGTCCGCCGGCCGAAACCCCGCTCACGACACCCGCCTGGGAGACCGTCGCAATGGCCGCGTTGCTCGTCGACCATGTCACGAGTGGACCCGTGATGATGATGTTGTTCTGATCGCGTAGCGTCGCCGTGAGCGGAGTCGTACCGCTGATGGACACCGACGTGGTGGTCGGAGACACCGCGACCGTCGTCACGACCGGGGCAACCACTGACACAGCCGCGGTGCCGCCCTGGCCCTCGCTGGTAGCCGTGATCGTGACCGGTCCACCCACCGCGACGGCCGTCACCAGCCCCGAGCCCGACACTGTGGCGACCCCGTTGTTCGACGACGTCCAGGTCACGACCCGGTTAGTCAGCGTGGCTCCGGATGCGTCGCGCAATGTGGGCGTGAGCTGCGCAACCGCGCCTGGCGTGAGCGAGGGTGAGGCGGGTGCGACGCTCACGGTCGCCACGGGCGGCGGGATAACCGTCACGATGGCCGAGCCGTCCTGGCCCTCACTCGATGCGACGATGGTCACCGGTCCGCCGACGTCGACGGCCGTCACGAGTCCGGTGGTCGACACGGTGGCAACGGCAAGGTTGGTCGACGACCAGGTAACGGTGCGATTCGTCAAGGTGCGCTGCTGCGCGTCCAGCGTCGTGGCGGTCAACTGTGCCGTCCCGCCTGGCGAAAGCGTCGACGACTGCGGGGCGACCTGCACCGACGCCACCGGGAGCGGCGGCGAAGTGCTGTCGCCGCAGGCCGCGAGGACCGTTAGGCAGCCGGCAAGCCAGCGGCGCGCCCGGAGACCCGTCGTCCGGACCGTGCTGTGGGACACAGTGCGCGGGGTACCGGACAAACGCGAATCAATATCTTTCAGGGAGTGTCCGCCACGGGGTGTCCGTGCCGTCTGAGGCCCGATTCCGATCATGTCCACGGAGGCGCTGTGAACCGCTTTACCCACGCAGGGCTGTTGCTGACCGTGTTCGTCGCCGCATGCGGAGGGGGCGATCCGGTTTCGAGCACCGCGGTCGCCGCCGTGCAGATCACCGCCCCGGTCGCCACGCTCCGTGTGGGCCAGACCTCGCAATTCTCGGCCCTGCCGGTGAACGGCCAGGGGAACACGATCAGCGGCGCCGGCACGGTCCTCTGGTCTTCGCTCTTGCCCGCGATCGCTTCGGTCGATGCCAATGGGCTCGTCACCGCGCTCACCGTGGGAAGCACCAGCGTCACCGCCACGGTGCAGGGTGTCCAGGGCGCACGCGTTGTCACCGTGCTCGCCGTGGGCGTCGGCGCCATCGTCACGATGCCGGGCGAGTCCTTCATCCCCTTCGAGGCGATCATCAAGGTCGGGGAGCAAGTGTATTTCGAGTTTCCGCAGTCGATTCATAACGTGATATTCGAGAACAAGCCTGGTGCGCCCCAGGACATCCAGCAGACGCGCAACGTGACGGTGCCGCGCACGTTCCCGCTCGCGGGGCGCTTCCTGTACGACTGCACGTTGCACCCGGGAATGGTTGGTGCCGTTTCCGTTACGCCCTGAACGTCCTCGCCGCGGCGCCGCACGTCACTTGGTCGCGATCGCGGCACTGACTGCATCCTTCGTGATGCCGCGGAACGTGGGAACGAAACCGGGGAAGATGGCGCTGAGGTTGTTGTTGCCGAGCCGGTTCTTCACGATCTCGGCGAGGATATCGCGATAGTCGATGCTGACCTTGAGATCCTGCTGGTCCTGCAGGTTCTCGCGGGCGAGCGTTGTCCAGTTGTGCGTGACCACGCGTCCGCCGGCGATCTGGCGTCCCATGGCGAACACCGCCGTGCCACGACCGTGGTCGGTGCCCAGACCGCCGTTCTCGCGCACGTTGCGGCCGAACTCCGAGATCACCACGACCGAGATGTTCTGCTGGAGCCCACTCGCGATGCAATCCTGCCAGAAGGCGCCGAGCGCGGCGCCCAACTCGTTCATGCGGGCCGCCATGCCACCGGCTTGCTGCGTGTGCGTGTCCCATCCACCAATGTCGAGATGCGCCGCCTCGACCCCGATGTCCGCTTTGATGAGGGCGGCGGTGTTCTTGAGGCCGCGACCGAGGCTGGTGTTCGCATACACGGCCCCATTGGCGGGTTGATAACCGGCCAGGTTGAGCGTGGCGAGCAGGTTGATCGTGGCGATGGCGTCCAACGCGGCGGTCTTGGCCGGTTCGATCGTTGTCGTGTAGTCCGTTTGCAGCCAGGTCTGTCGCTCGTTCCTGGTCGTCGTGCTTCCTCCCAGTCCGTAGGCGGCCGGATTGGGAATCGGCAGCGTCTTGGGACCGCCCTTGAGCGTGTCGACCAGGCCGTCGGAGAATCCGATTGCGCGCAGTGACGCGTCGGAGCGAACCGGCGAGCTCGTCGCGAGGTGTCGACCGAGCCAACCGGTATTGATGGTCGGATCGTTGGACTTGCCGACCTCCATGAAGCGCTGCGCGTCAAAGTGCGATCGCGTGTTGTACGTCAGCCCGGCTCCGTGAACCACGACGAGGTTCCCGGCCTGATAGGCGGCGTACAGCGCGCTGAGGTTCTGCGGCAGTCCGAACATGCTATCGAGCGCGATCGCCTTATTGGCCGCCGTGCTGTCGGGCCGCGGGATGGCGAGGGTCGGCCGGCCCGTGTAGTACTCGGGGTCGCCGAAGGGGACGCACAGGGTGAGCCCATCGGCTCCGCCGCGCAGGAAGATCGAGACGACCACGTCGCGGTTCGAGACGAAGGCATCGGCGATGGAGACCTGCGGCAGCCATTCCGGGAAGGCAGCCGCGAACGCCGTGGCGCTGAGGGCGCCGCCCGACTTCAGGAGGAACTCACGTCGCGACGCGAGCTCATTGTATTCCTGACAGGCGCAGTTGTCGTGCTCTTCGCTGCTCATGGCTACCGTCCTTATCGTTAGGTCCGGGCCTGCGTCACATCCACTGGAACGTCGAGGAACTCATGGCCAGCGCCAGCGTCTCGCGGGCCCGCGTTGCGGTCAGCGTTGCGCCCTGGGCGTAAGTCATCAGCCGCGACCGAAGCGCGTCGGGCATCTCCCCGGCGAAGAGCGCGGTGTTGATGGCGTCGACCAGGCCGGTCGGTGTGTTTGGCGTCAGGAACTTGTTGATGTCCACCGGCACGTCGGCCGTGTTGGTGGCGAGGTAGATCGCGAAATTCCAGCGCTGCAGCGAACCACCCGACCAATAGTCCGCCGTGTCCGGGTAGCCGTCCGGCGGGCCCCACGCGTACAACGACTGCCCGACGGTACGCAGCCAGGTGCCGGTCACGTTCTGGAGCCGCAGGATACCCGGGTTGGTCGCGCGCAACGACGCCAGCACGAACGTGTACGGCCGCCGGTACTTCGGCGGCGCTGCCAGAAGGTTCTCTGGCGTAAGAATCGCCCGAATCATGGACGGGATGTCGCCCTGCGTGCTCGAGTAGACGGACGCCACGCCCTGGACCTGCTCGTCGGTCGGATCGTAGCGGAGCAACCAGCGCAACATCTTCTTCGAGAGGTAGCGAGCGGTGTTGGGATGCGCGACGAGGTAGTCGATCATCGTGTCGCCGTCGCGGAGACCAAGCTGGCCCGAGTTGGTGGGCTGCGAGGGGATGACCTGCCCCATGACCACTTTCTGGTTCCAGTCGTGGCCGTTCGGGTCGAAATTGAACGCGACGCCGCGCGACGCGATGGTCCACCCCGTCAGGCAGCGTGACAGCTCGGCCACGTCGTCCTGTGTGTAGCCACCGTCCACGCCCACGGTGTGCAATTCCATCAGCTCGCGCGCGTAGTTCTGGTTGACGTTGTTCCGCCGGTTGCGCGTGTTGTCGAGATACTCGAGCATGGCCGGGGAGTGGGCGCTGGCGCGCACCATGGCCGGGAATTTTCCCAGCGCGTGCGCGCGCGGCACATTGCGCTCGTCGGGCACCTTCATGTACTCGACGGTGATGTACTCGATGTTGAAGTGATCGCTGAAGAATTCCGCCATGCGTTCGTACAGCTGCCGCTTGCTGAACGCGCCGCGGTACAACGTGGCATTCACGAGCTGCTGCTGCACCTGCCCCTGGTCCAGCAAGTAGAGCTGGGCGGAATCCTGCAACGCGTAGGGGTAATTGGTCGAGACGTACGCCTGCACGGCGCTGTCGTCGATCTTCGTGTAATTCAGCTGATAATTGAGGTACCCGTTGAAGCCCAGTTTCCGGGCCAGGGTCATCTCCTCGGGGGTGACGCCGTTGGTGATGCGGCGGACGAGCTTGGAAAGCGCGCTGTCGTAAGCGGCCGCGGACACCATCGTGCTCCGCACGGGACCTGGATCAGGGCGGGTCGTTTCCTTGAGGACACGCCGGACCTTGTCACGGCCGGTGATGATTCCGGTTCCTTGCGCCGTGGCGGCGCGCGAGCCTACAAGGCTTGCGGCCGCGATCGATGCGCCGGCCGCGAAAAAGCGACGGCGAGAAGTGACGGGCTCGACGTCCGGCGTTGGTTCGCAGGACTCGCCCGTCGAACGGGCTTCCGTATCAACCTTGATGCTTGACATGTCGGTCTCCCAAACCGGTCAGGTGCCTGAACCAGAGTTTGCCCGCCACGGCGCTACCAAGAGACGAGTTAACCATCGATCTCGTTAAATCTGATCGGCGCAGAATGTACCGGCCCGCCACCAGGCAGACTGTGCGATCCGAGGTCATCGGTCAATGACTCCTGACACCTTGCAGGCCGCGTACCCCGAGGCCCGTGTCACGCGCTACAGACGGGGAGTGATGGCGGGGGACTCCTCGGCGCAGCGGCAGGCGCAAGGGCCGGAGTCCGTTGCATTACGCAAGAGGAAACGGGAAACAGGAAGCAGGAAACAGGGGTTGAATGAGGGCCATCGCTGGCGCTCTGGCCCTCAAGATTGACTCACCTACGCGGTTGGACCGCCCGCAGGGAGGTCATTCCACACCTGCTTCCTGCTTCCTGTTTCCTGCCTCCTAGTCATTACCAATGTCAGCATCCTCACCAACGCCACCGGGCTGTCCATCACGTCCGAGGGACTTGAGGTCATAGCTGCCGGCGTTGCCGGTCCCCGGAAAACCGTAGATATAGGGCCGACCCCACGGGTCGTTAGGCACAGCCTTGCGCAGGTATGGGCCGCGCCAATTGGCAGGGACCGGGGCGCGAGTCGGCTTTTCGCGTAGCGCCTGGAGCCCCTGCTCGCTGGAAGGATAGGCGCCGTTGTCGAGACGGTAGTTGTCGAGGGCGGTGCCGAGCAGCTCGATCTGGGTTTTCGCCGTGGTCCCGCGGGCCTCGGAAAGCCGACCGAAAATCTGCGGGGCAACCAGGCCCGCCAGCAGCGCCAGCACAATGATGACGACGATGAGCTCGAGAAGCGTGAAGCCGCGGCGCGAGGGCTGGTGCGTCATGTCGTGAAGATAGCGAGTTTGAAGGCTGAAGGCTGAAGGCTGAAGGCTGAAGGCTGTTCCCTAAAGCACTCCCGCGTTCACGCTGTACACGGCCTGCAGCATGGCGAGTGCGATAAACCCGACAATCGCACCAAACGCCAGAATGAGCGCGGGCTCGACGAGGCGCACCAACGTGCGCAGCGACCGCCCGACCGACTCATCGTGGATCTGCGCGACGCGAGCGCACATCTCGGGCAGGCGTCCTCCCTCTTCGCCGGCCGCCAGCAGCTCCACAGCCAGGGGCGGGAATACCCCCGCCAGCGACTCGGCGACGCGCTCCCCGCGAGCGACCCTTTCGGTGGCGACGTCCAGCTCAGCGGCCATCGCCTGATTCGTGACACTTTCGCGCGCGACGCGCAGCGCGGCGAGCATGGGTGTGCCACTCTGCAGGAGTACGCCGAGTGCGCTCGTGAAACGTGCCGTCATGGTGGCGCGCTCTATAGGACCCACCATTGGGAGCCGCAATCGAGTCGAGTGCCATCTTCGGCGATTCGCTGGCTCACCAAGCCACCCGCGAGTCGCGAACACTGTTGCCGCGACAAGAGGGAGCCAGATCCACCATCCACCGACGACGACGCTGCTCGCGCCAACGAGCAGGCGCGTCGAGAACGGCAGCGTCCCGCCGACATCGCCAAGGATGGCGACGAAGCGGGGCACGACAAAGGTGAGCAGGACCACGACGCCAACGCTCGCGACGATTCCCATCAACACCGGGTAGAGCAGCGCTGCGCGCACCTCCGCCCGCAGCTCGTTGGCGCGCTCGTACCAGTCGGCCAGCCTGACGAGTGATTGATCGAGGGTTCCGCTCTCTTCGCCGGCGTGGACGACGGCGGCCGCGAAAGCGCCCAGTGCCGCGTGCTTGCGGATCGCCTCGGACAGCATGGCGCCGCGTTGCACGTCGGATCGAATCGCCTGAAATGCCGCCGCGGTGTCCTGATTGCTCGCGTGACGACCGACGAAGTCGAGCGCCTGCTCGAGCGCGAGTCCGGCGGACAGCAGCGTCGCCAGCGTGCGCAGCGCCGTCGCCACGCTTTCGTGACTGCTGGTTTCCGATCGGCTCCGGGCCCGCGTTGGCGCTGCCTGACGAGTGGCGGATTCGACGCTGACGGGGACGAGGCTCTGGCGGCGCAGCGCGTCGGCGGCGTCCCGGACCGACCCGGCGTGCACGACGCCCTCCACGAGGTCGCCGGCGCCAGTGGCGGCGCGATAACGGTACGCCTCGTTCACGCCTCATCCTCCGCCGTCACGCGCAGGACTTCGGCGATGGACGTCTGTCCCATCCTGGCGGATTCCCAGGCCGCTTCGCGCAGCGTAACGAGTCCGTCGGCGCGAGCCAGCGCGCGAAGCTCGTCCAGCGTCACGCCCTGCGCCACGCGGGCCCGGACGCGCTCGGATGGAACGAACAGCTCGTAGATACCGCGCCGGCCACGGTACCCGGATCCCGAACAGACGTCGCAGCCTCGCGGCCGGCGGAAATGGCGGTCGGTTCCCGCGCTTATAGCCGCGGGCGCGGTCGCGAGCTCCGCGGCCGTCGGCTCGGTCCGTTCCGCGCACGCGTCACAGAGGACGCGCACCAGACGCTGGGCGAGGATGGCCTCAACCGTCGCCGACACGAGGTACGGTTCGATGCCCATGTCGACGAGCCGCGTGATGCCGCCGACGGCGTCGTTCGTGTGCAGCGTCGAGAAAACGAGATGGCCCGTGAGCGACGCCTGCACCGCGATCTCGGCGGTCTCGCGGTCGCGCATTTCCCCGACCATGATGATGTCCGGGTCGTGCCGCAGCATCGAGCGCAGGGCGCTGCCGAATCCCAGCCCGGCGCGCCGGTTGACGGGAATCTGCGTGATCCCCGCCAGGCGGTACTCGACGGGATCCTCGACGGTCAGGATCTTGACGGCGGCTTGATTCACCCTGCCTAACGCTGCGTACAGCGTGGTGGTCTTGCCCGAACCCGTCGGCCCGGTCACAAGGACAAGCCCCGTTGGTCGATGAATGAGCCGGTCGAACCGCGCCTCGAGGTCCGGCGAGAGCCCCAGCTCGGCCAGGCCGCGCGCCGTCGTCGCGTGATCCAGCAGGCGCACGACCGCGCTTTCGCCGTGAATCGACGGAAGGGTGGACACGCGCAGGTCGACCTCCCGGTCGGCGAGCGCCAGGCGCGCCCGCCCGTCCTGCGGAACGCGCCGTTCGGCGATGTCGAGACCAGCCAGCAGCTTGATGCGGCTCAGGATCCCGGACTGGTGCGCCTTGCCCAGCGTCGAGACCTCGCGCAGGACGCCGTCCAGACGCACGCGAACGCGGAGCCCGTCGCTGGTCGACTCGACATGGACGTCACTGGCGCCGGCCTTGAGCGCATCCAGCAGCATGACGTTGACGAACTGGATGACCGGCGCCTCGTTGGCCAGCGCGCGGAGGTCGCCCACGGCCACTGAGGCGTCACCGTCAGATGTCGTGGCGACTGTCGCGGAATCCACGGGCGTCGCCGGTCGCGCGGCAAGCAGGGCGGCGTGAATCTCCGCCGCCTCGACCGGCACGACCCGCACCGGACGCTCGAAGATG
>CAZSNV010000171.1:0-10582 GCA_964608035.1 uncultured Gemmatimonadaceae bacterium
CCCTCGGTGGGGTCGACCTGCGTGAACTCGGTCACGGGAGTGGCCGCCTGCCACGCGGCCTCATCCAGCTTTCCATCGAGGGAAACCGCGGTACTCCGGCGGGTCGCGCGCGCCGACGGAACGGGCACGCTGTGCCCGCTCATGGCATTGGCGCTGGATACGGATGGACCCTGGGCCGAAGCCTGGATCGCGGTAGCCAGCAGCAGCGCGGGAGCGAACCAACGGAAGGCGCGAGTCATCGTCGAGCGCGGGGAGGAGGGGACCCGTGACGTGGCATCTGGATGGCACTAAATGGATGGTTGTTGCGGAGAAATGGTTGGGGTCCTGTGACGGTCCGCCTCGCGCGGGCTGCAGGGCGTTCGGGGGACGCCACCAAAGGTGCTACTGGAGTAGCACCTTGATGGTGTCCCCGTGAGGCGACAGTCTTACCACATCCGCTGCAGGGTCCGGCATCCAACCTCCCCGGCAATGATCGCGTACACGCGAGCTGTTCCTTCGACGATCGCGAGGTGCGAGCTGACGCACCTGACGCGAGAACCTCTCGACATCGGACTCGCGGTCGCGCAGCACGAGCAGTACGAGGAAGCGCTCCGGGCGGCGGGAGTCGAGGTCAAAAGAGTTGCCGCGCGCGATGACCTGCCGGACTCGGTCTTTGTCGAGGACACCGCGGTGGTGGTTGACGAACTCGCGGTCGTCAGCCGCCCGGGATCTCTGTCCCGCCGGGACGAAGTCGAGTCGGTGCGGGAGGCGCTGGCGACGCACCGAACCGTCGCGACCATCGAAGCGCCAGCGACCCTCGATGGCGGTGATGTGCTGGTGCTGGACCGCGAGGTGCTGGTGGGACTCACGCCGCGCACGAACCTCTCCGGCATGCAGCAGCTGCGCGGCTTGCTGGCGCCGTTTGGTTACACAGTGCGCGCGGTCCCCGTGCGCGGCTGTCTGCACCTCAAGTCGGCCGTGACTCGCGCAGGCGAGAAGACACTGGTGGCGAACCCCACGTGGTTTGATCCCTCACTTGCCCCCGGATGGAATGTTATTCCCATAGATGCGCGGGAGCCGTTCGCCGCCAACGTGCTCTGGTTAGGCAGGACGACGATTGTCGCCGAGGCCTTCACTCGAACCAACGACGCACTGGCGCGGGCGACGGATAGCGAGCTGGTTGCGGTGGCCGCCGGTGAACTGGCGAAGGCAGAAGGTGGAGTCACGTGCTGCAGCCTGGTGATCCGTTAGAAGCGCAAAGCGCAAAGCGCAACGCGCAACGCGCAAAGGGTAGCTTCGCAGCCCTCTGCGCATTGCGCTCTGCGCTCTGCGCTTATTGGTACTGGATGTACACCGGCCTCGGGAACAACGCGAGCACGTCGGACGGCTTCATCAACGGATTCCCCTTCTTCGTGTCGTTCTTGTAGAACAGCTTGAAGCCCGTGAACTGCACCGGCTCGGCGTACACGTACGCCTGGTACGAGTCCTTCTTCATCCACGGCGGCCCCCAGCCGTCCATGTGAATGACGACCTGCACGCGAGGATCCAGTTTGATGCGACTCGCATTGGTCAGCATCGGGCGCGTGAAACGGTGAATCACCAGCACCTTCGGCGGCAGGTTGTGCTTGTCCACCAGGTCCGCGAGGAAGTCGATCGCATAGTTGATGTCCGTCGCGTCGTACGTTCCAATCCGCTTGCCCGGGAGCCCGCCGCGCTTCATCGCGAATTCGGGGTCGAGGCCGAGGTGAACGTCGGGCCGCGACAGGAACTGCGTCAGGCGTGGAAGCTCAGCCTGTAACGTGCTCCTCGACACCTGCAGGTCGAGGAACATGATCGCCTTGTGGCGCTGCGCCCACCCGTACACGCGTTCCACAAGAGAGTCCGACATCCGCGCCCGATACATCCCGTCACGCCCGGCGCTGGCCTGTGCCACCACCGCGATCAGGTGCAGGGCAGGGACGACCGGTGTCGTGCTGTCCGCCAGCTCCCAGGCCCTCACCTCGCGATCGAGTCGCTTGAGCATCTCGTCAGGCGGTACCTCGCCGAGGATGCCCATTCGCTTCGACAGTGGATTGCCGTAATAGGCGACGATTCTTTTGTTCGGCAGAAGCGACCCGGGGAGCGGGGTCGGCGTCTTTACCGGCCAGACCGGTTTCGGTTTCGCCGGTGTAGTGTTCGCCGTGCTCGATTTTGGGCGCGACTGCTTTTCCTGAGCGCCGGAGTTGCGACGAGCGCTGTCCTGGACGGTGGCTGTGGCGGAGCGGGCGCTGGCGATGAGCGCAGCGGCGGCAACAATTGCCACCGGCCACAATGTACGAAGTCGGAATTCGAAACGTGGTGACGGCATGGGGGAGCGTAACGAAAGTTGCTGTTGGAGCGCAAGCGATCCTGCCGCGCTATATGGTTCCCTGCGAAGGAGTTGCGTAGCGGGCCGGCGTTATGGTCCGGGCCCTCCACCAATGGCTGGCAGCAAGCCCTTGAGCAGTTTGCTTCGGCGTCGTCAAATTCGTCTAATCAAGGAATGTCCAATTCCCTGAAACGACCCAGACTCGATCTCGTCATCGCCGCACTCGTGGCGACGGGATCAGTAGCTTCTATCGCCCCGGCGCAGACGGGCAGCTACGACCGCACCGTGGAGCTGGCGTCATTCGACACGGCGTGGACGCGCGTGCGTGACAGTTACTACGACGCGTCGATGCGGGGACTGAACTGGAACGCGCTGCGAGATTCGTTGCGCCCGATGGTCGAGCGCGGTGGTAACCGCGACGACACCCGCTCCGCCATCACCGCGCTGCTCTCGCGATTGGGCGAGTCGCACTTTGGCGTGCTCCCCGGTGAAGCGATGGATGCCGGCGCCGCATCGGTTTCGGATCGCGCCGGCGACGCCGGCCTGGAACTCCGTTTTCTCGACTCGGCGCTGGTGGTCACCAGGGTCGATGCCGGTACTCCAGCCAGCGCCCTCGGTGTGCGACCCGGATGGGTGATCGAAGAGATCGACACGCTGCGAGTGCTCGATGCCCTTCGCGCCACGTCGAAGGTGAGTGGCGGAGCACGCCGGTTTGCACTTGTCAGGCTTACCTTGAATCTCAATGGGCGGCTCACCGGGCCCGCCGGCGGCACGATCCGCCTGCTGGTCCGTGACGGACGGAATTCGCACCGCCAGCTCAGCGTCAAGCTCCGCGAAACGCCCGGACAGGTCATCGAGTACGGGGCCATGCCCCCGATGCACGTGCGATTCGAGGCCCAGCGCCTGACGAGTCACGCCGGGTGCGTCGGCGTGATCCGGTTCAACATCTTCATGACGCCGGTCATGCCGCAATTCGAGGACGCGATGACCGCGATGAACTCGTGCGGCGGTATCGTGCTCGACCTGCGCGGCAATCTCGGCGGCATTGGCGCGATGATCATGGGCATGTCCGGGCATTTCTTCGCGGCTCCGGAGACCCTGGGCACCATGCGGCTGCGCGACGCGACCATGCGATACGTCGCGAATCCCATTCGCGTCTCGCGCGCCGGTAACCCGCTGCAGCCGTACACCGGCCCGGTCGCGATCCTTGTCGATGAACTCTCCGCCAGCACGACGGAAATCCTGGCGGTCGCGATGCAGCGGCTGGGCCGCGCCCGCGTTTTCGGCGTGCCGTCCGCCGGCCAGGCGTTGCCGGCGCTGCTCACCCGTCTTCCGAACGGCGATCGGCTGATGTACGTCATCGGCGATTTCGCCGGTCCTGGTGGGGGACGTATCGAGGGGACTGGGGTCAATCCCGATGAACTGACGCCGCTCTCAAAACGGGCCCTATTGGCCGGTCGTGACGACGCTCTCGAGGCCGCCTTCAGTTGGATCTCGAAAACTCCGCACCATCCACGGGGATCCAGGTAACTTCCCTGCAGCCTGCGTGTACACCGTCCAGTTTGCCGGCCCTTTGCCCGGCTGTTTTGTTTCCTGCGCATCCGACGCGCTTTCTCTCTCACGGAGTCGCACAATGAATGTGTTCATCCGGCGCCTTGGACTGGCCGCCGCCGCTCTCTCCCTGGCGGTCGCGCCGCGGGTGAGCGCGCAAGCGCTTCCTGACGCCAAGGACCTGATCCAGAAGTACACGAAAGCCGTCGGCGGCGACGCCTGGAAGGCGCACAAGTCGGCGCGCATGAAGGCTACGCTGGAAATGCCGGCCGCAGGCATGAAGGCCAACATCGAAGCCATGAACGTCTTCGGCGACAAGACCTACCTGATGAAGACGGAAATCCCCGGCATGGGCGAGATGCAGGCCGGCTTCGACGGCAAGACCGCCTGGGCCAAGGATCCGGTTACCGGAGCGCGGCTGCTCTCAGGGGCGGAGGGCGAGCAGGCGGCCGAGGAAGCGGATCCTGAAGCTTCCATGCGCACGTCCCCGAACATCCTGAAGTCGGAGACGGTCGAGAAGACCAACATGAACAGTCTCGATTGCTACAAGGTCAAGCACACCTGGAAGTCCGGCCGCACCACGCATGACTGCTTCAGCGTGACCGATGGCCTCATCGTCGCTTCGGTGATGAAGCAGACGACCCAGATGGGTGAGATCGAAGTGACGCAGTTGCTGAGCGCCTACAAGGATTTCGGTGGCGTGAAGAAGGCCAGCGTGACGTCGCTCCAGATGATGGGACAGGAGATCCGGACGACCGTTGTTTCGTGGGAGTGGGATACGGTGAAGCCGGAGGACATGGAGCCGCCGGCGGACATCAAGGCCCTTCTGAAGAAGGGCTAGGAAACAGGAAACAGGAAACGGGAATCTGGGATGGACTGAGGGTCTCGGCGCAGCGCGTCGAGACCCTCAAAGATTCTGGCCAATGCTGTTAAGTGCCCGCCAGGGCGCCGTCCTTCCCTGATTCCTGTTTCCTGCTTCCTCTTCAGAACGAACCAGTCTCCAAGGAGCGGTGTCATACTGTCGATTCGCCATGCGAGGAATTGAATGAAAGGGGGAAAAGCAGCCGTCTTCTGGCCATTGGTTTCGCTTCTGGTCCTCGCCGATTGCACGTCGAAGCAGGTAGCCGCCGAGCGGCTGGAACCTGAACACGTGCCGCATGAAGTCCTTGGAGACGTCGTGCGATTCACGCTGGCCTACAACCAGGGCGCCTCGTTCAGCGTTTCGCTCGGCGACCACACGCGGTGGATCCTCACTGCGCTCGCCTTCAGCGTGCTGAGCGTGCTGATGATGCAGTATCGTCGCGCGGCGCCGCATGATCGCACGCTGGCGCTGGCGCTCGCATTCATCGTGGCTGGCGCGTCGGGCAACTTGCTCGACCGGCTTCGCAGCCCGCGCGGAGTCGTTGACTTCATCGACATCGGTCTCGGGGACATGCGGTTCTGGACGTTCAACCTGGCCGACGTGGCGGTCTTTTGCGGCGCGATAATGCTTGCGAACCTGCTGATCCGCCGCGATCGTGACGAGTTGCTTGGCTCCACTCCTCCAGCGCCTACTCCATGATTACGACAATCAGCTTTGCGCTCGGCGCTGCGTTCTGTAGTGCAGTTGAAGTGCCGAGTCACGAGTCACGAGTCACGAATCACACTGTCGCCATCGACTCGACCTATCGGACGCTCTACGAGTCCGGCGAGACCTTCGCGGCGTTCGTCGCAAAGGCCACCGCGCGCAAGGAACAGTGGGAAGGCAACTACGCCATGAAGGTTGCGCCTGACGCGCTCGTGACGCGCGCCAGTGCCGTGGGTTCAGGATGGAAACTCCTCGTGGTCACCATGCCTGGCTGCAGCGACTCGGTCAACTCGGTGCCCTACCTGGCGAGTTTCCTCGACAAGACACCGTCGATCGAGATGCGCCTGATCAACGCCACAGTCGGCAAGGCGGTCATGGAAGCGCATCGCACGCCCGATGGCCGCGGTGCAACACCCACGGTCATCCTGCTCGACGATCAGTTCAATGAGCGCGGCTGCTGGATCGAGCGCCCCGCGGTCCTCATCGCGCTCATGAGCAGCGGCACGGATTTTGAGGGCAAGATGGCGTGGTACGACAAGGACCGCGGCGCGTCGTCGCTCGAAGAGATCGTGCAGATGATCGAAGCCGCCCACGCCGGCTCAACCAAATGCGCGCCTAACGCCAAGGCTCCGTAGCTCTTGCGCAGTTCAAAAAAGAGACTTTAACACGGGGGTCACGGAGGTCACGGGGGCCTGCATTTCGTTGAGGTGCTATGAATTGCGGGTTGCCTCAGTGACCCCCGTGACCTCTGTGTTAAAGTCTTTTTGGGACCTAAATGCGGTCCAGAACTACGGACGAGGAGCCGACAGGTAGTCCACGGCGAGATTGGCAAGCGCCCTCATTCCCGGCACGAGCACCCCTTCATCGGCGAAGAACCGCGGTGAGTGGTTAGGCGCCGCCTGCCCGACGCGATCCTTCGGCGTGACGCCGATGAAGAAGAACATCCCCGGTGCCGCCTGCTGAAAGAACGAAAAGTCTTCGGCCGTTGTCGTCGGTCGGCCAATCTTGATGTTCGACTTTCCCAGCACGCGCTCGAGCGTCGGGATCATCCGGTCCGTCAGCGGCGGGTCGTTGTACGTGACCGGCGTCATCTTCTGAATGCGAACGCTCGCGGTCGCGCCACTCGCCGCCGCGATCGACTCGGCCGTCCTCGTCAGGCGCTCGTGGAGCTGGGCCCGCACCGATTCATCGAACGTGCGGATAGTCCCCGACATCTCGACGCTGTCCGGCACGATGTTGGTGCGGATCCCGCCGCGCATCATGCCGACCGTCACCACGGCCGGCGTCAGTGTGAGGTCCGTCTGGCGGCTGATGAGCGTCTGGATGCCGAGCACGATCTGTGCGGCAGCAACGATCGGGTCGACGCCGTTCCAGGGAAGGGCGCCATGCGTCTGCCGTCCGCGCACCGTGATGTAGAAGTTGTCGCTGCTGGCCATGAGTCCACCGGTCTTGTACTCGACGTGACCGAGCTCCAATGGGAAGACATGGAGTCCGAAAACCGCGTCGACCTTGGGGTTGGTGAACGCACCCTCCTCGAGCATCATCGGCGCGCCGCCTTTCTCGCCTAACGGCGGACCTTCTTCGGCCGGCTGGAAGATGAACTTGATCGTGCCGGGAATGTCCGCCTTCATCGCCGTCAGCATCTCGGCAACGCCCATCAGGATCGCGACGTGATTGTCGTGGCCGCAGGCGTGCATGACGCCGACTTCCTGCCCGTTGTACTGCGTCTTGACGGTGGACTTGAACGGCAGGTCGACTTCCTCGGTCACCGGCAGCGCGTCCATGTCGGCGCGAAGCGCGACAACGGGGCCCGGCCGACCGCCTTTGAGCACACCCACCACGCCGGTGTGTGCGACGCCGGTCTTCACCTCGAGCCCGAGCTTCTGCAGATGTTCGGCCACGATCTTCGATGTGCGGAATTCGCGGTTGCCGAGTTCGGGGTTCTGATGGAAGTCGCGGCGCCAGGCGACGACTTTGGATTCGAGCTCCTTCGCTCTCCGGTCGATCTCGGACTGCAACTTGCTGACGGCTTGAGCCTCGAGTCTTGGTGCGAAGGCGAGGACCAGCGCGATCAATGTGATACGGCGCATGGATGTCGGATGTCGGATGTCGGATAACCTGCGAGGCGATTCCACGGAGTCTGTCGGATACTACTACGTCGCCACTGGCTCCGGTGCTGATGGACCGGTGGTCGTTTCCGACATCCGACATCCAACATCCGCCATCCGCCATCCGACTTCTGTTCGCGACGTAAGGACCTAGCGACCCGGGCAGGACCGTCGCAGCTTGTCCCCCACATGCACACCGAACAGCTGAATAGCGCCCTGTCGGGCCGTTACACCATCGACCGGCTGATTGGCGAAGGCGGCATGGCCACCGTCTACCTGGCGCGCGATGTTCGCCACCAGCGCAAGGTCGCGCTCAAGGTCCTTCGGCCCGACCTCGGCGCCGTCCTTGGAGTGGACCGATTCCTGAGTGAAATCCAGGTCACAGCGAACCTGCAGCATCCGAACTTGCTGCCGCTTTTTGACAGTGGCGCGGCGGACAGTCTGCTGTTCTACGTCATGCCGTACATCGAGGGTGAATCGCTGCGTGCCCGGCTCGATCGCGAGAAGCAGCTCCCCGTCGAGGAAGCGGTTCGCATCGCGACTGCTGTCGCGAGCGCCCTGGATTACGCGCACCGCCAGGGCGTCATCCACCGCGACCTCAAGCCGGAAAACATCCTCCTGCACGAGGGACAGCCGCTGGTCGCTGACTTCGGTATTGCGTTGGCCGTCAGCAACGCCGGCGGCGCGCGCATCACGCAGACCGGGCTCTCTCTAGGCACGCCGCAGTACATGTCGCCTGAACAGGCGACCGGTGACCGCGCGATCGACGGCCGCACCGACATCTATTCGTTAGGTGCGCTGACCTACGAGATGTTGTCCGGCGACGCGCCGCACACCGGCAGCACGTCGCAAGCGATCATTGCCCGGCTGCTGACGGAACGGCCGCGCTCCATCCGCGCCGCGCGACCGAGCGTCCCGGAGCACGTCGAGGGGGCGGTGGAGCACGCGCTCGAGAAGCTGCCTGCGGATCGCTGGGCGTCCGCCAAGGAGTTTGCCGAGGCGCTCACGGGCGCCCGTGCGGTGTCGCGATCCACGTCCGCCGCGTTGCCCGGCTCGGCGCCAACAGCCGGTGCCGCGCGGCAGAAACCTAACGCGCGAGAACTGATCGCCTGGGGTTTGGCCGCGGCCGGAATCGTTGCCACGGTCGCGTTGGCGTCGCGGACGGACCCACCGGCGGAAACCGGCAGTCCCGTGTTGTTTGAAGTCACTTTGCCCGAGGGGATGGACCTTACTCCGGTGGGAAACCAGGCCACCATCGCTCTCGATGCAGAGGGAACAACGCTCGTTTTTCAGGGCAAGGACTCGCTTGGACGCGATCCGGCCCTGTTCATTCGCCGGCTGGACGACCAGGCGATTGTGAAAATCCGCGGCACCGAAAATGCCCGATCGCCCATTCTTTCGCCGGACGGGAGCGATGTCCTGTTCATGCCTCCCGCCCCGTCAACGGGCCGAGGCGGGACGGCCTCCGGACTACGGGTCGGTCTTCGCGGTGGAACGCCGCGGACATTCATCGACTCGACATCAGGCAATGGCCAGGTGTCCTGGATCGACGATAAACTCATCCTGCTCGCGTTTCGCGATGCGCTGTGGACGATGCCGGCTGCCGGCGGCCCGCGCTCTTTGCTTGCAAGGCCGGATTCGGCGCGACAGCACCTCCGCTACGGATTTCCGGCGCTCCTTCCCGGCGGAAAAGCGGCGCTGATCGCGATCTGGAAGTCCACGCTCACCATCGATGCCATTGAACTCGGTATCGTCGACATTCCGGCCGGAACGGTCACTGAACTCGGCATTCGCGGCACCAATCCGCGCTACTCACCCACTGGCCATCTCGTGTTCGTGACGGGTGACGGTGTGCTGATGGCAGCGCCGTTCGACAGCCGCTCTCGACGCGTGACGGCGCCATCGTTTCCGATTGCCGAGGGTGTACGGGTGGGAACCGGCGGCGCGGCGGCGATTGCCGTCGCTCGCAACGGGACCATCGCCTGGCTCGGCGGTGGTGCCGAGCGCGGGACATCAAGCCTTGTCGCCGTGAGCCGGGCCGGAGTTGAGCGACCAATCCCGGTGCCGCCCGGTTTCTACATGTATCCGCGAGTGTCACCAGACGGCAAACAAATCGCAATCACCGTGGCGAATCGCGCCGGGCAATTTACTGCGGCTGATGTCTGGCGGGTTGACCTGACCTCGAACGCACTGCTTCGCGTCACCACGGACTCACAGAGTTACCGCGCCAACTGGCTTCCGGACGGAGAACGGCTTGCCTACATCAAGCTGACCGAAGGGGCAGCGGGACTAGGGATTCCGATGGTGCGACCGCTGTACCGCTCGGGCGAGGCCACGCCGATGACCGGGCTCGCGGACGGTGTGTTCAACCTTTCCCTTGGCCCGACGCCCGGCTATTCAGCGCTGTCCGTTGACACGAGTAGCTCCGATCAGTGGGACATCTGGCTGGTTCATAGCGACTCGCTGGACAAACCCCGTCCTTTTCTGACTCAACCCTATCGTGAGTTCTCGGCCCGCGTCTCGCCGGACGGCCGGTGGCTGGCGTACGTCTCAGAACGGACCGGTCGCCAGGAAGTGTATATCCAGCCCATTCCGCGCGGGGGTGATGAGGTGCCCGTCTCGCTGGACGGCGGTTTCGATCCGGTGTGGGCGCGCAGCGGCAAGGAACTGTTCTACCGCACCGCCAGTCACCTCGCGGCGGCGACTCTCTCGTTTGGTGCACGATTGCAGGTGCAGCGACGGGACACCCTGTTTGTGACCGGCCAGCAATTCCGGATCAGCCCGGGCTACGATGTGCTTCCTGGCGACCAGGAGTTCATCATGCTCCTCGCCGGTGAGCTCGGCAACGTGTTCCCGCTCATGGTGATGACAAACTGGCACAAGGGCCGGGGAACCACGCCTCGAAATCGTTAGGCTTCCGCGACGCTCTGTTCGAACTGCGGCTACGACTGCGTCGACGCTGGGGCAAGAATCGGCACGTCTCGCTCTCCCGTCCCCCGTCTCCCGTCCCCCGTCCGTCTCTTCCGCCCC
>CAZSNV010000172.1:0-10562 GCA_964608035.1 uncultured Gemmatimonadaceae bacterium
CGCGTAGAGCCACTTGTGCGGATCGACGGCTACGGAGTCGGCCAGCGAGAGTGCCTTGAGGTCCGGCGGCGCCTCGGGAAGCACGGCGGCTGGCGCGCCGTACGCGCCGTCGACGTGAAACCAGAGCGCATGTCGCTTGCAGATCGCCGCGATCTCTCCCAGCGGATCGATGGCGCCGGTGCTGACCGAGCCTGCCGTGCCGATCACCATGAACGGCGTGAAGCGACTGGCCTCGCGATCGGCGACAATGGCGCGATCGAGTGCGGTGGTGCTCATGCGCTGCTGATCGTCGGTCTCGATCCATCGAATGGCATCGAGGCCGAGTCCGAAGAGGTCAGCGGCTTTCTGGATCCAGGTGTGTGTCTCGCGCGACGCGTACGCGACGAGCTGGGCGCCCCCGCGCAGCCCATGCTGCCGCACATCCCATGGCGCCATGGCCCGTCGCGCGGCCAGGAACGCGATCATGTTGGCCATGTTCCCGCCGCTGACCATGATCCCGCCACATTCGGCCGGATATCCGATCAGCTCCGCGATCCACCGCACCGTCTGCTTCTCGATCTCGGTCGCGACCGGCGAGAGTACTTGCGCGCCGACGTTCGGGTTGACGGCCGACGCCAGGAGGTCGCCCAGCATGCCTAACGGCGCAGGCGAGCCGGTGATGTAGCCCCAGAACTTCGGATGCAGGTTGAACAGCGAGTGGTCAAGCAACAAGCCGGCCGTCTCGTTGAGGATCGCTGACGGTTCGGCGCCGGCGTTGCCGAGTGCGCCCTTTGGCAGGAGTTCACGCACCCGGCTTGGCGAATCGCCGGCGGTCACCGGCCGGTCGTGCAGCGTTTCGAGGTGCGCGGCGATGCGCTCAACCAGGTCGTGGCCGAGCTGGCGGAAGTCGTCGGCCGGCAGGTCGAGAGGAGCGTGGCGCGTCATGGAGGTCGAGTGTCGGTGTCGGGGCCGGGTGAGGAATGTGTTGCACCCTCCCCCGACGCCCGCAACCCGATTATTGCGCGATTCCCTTGACGGTCGGGTACTTGATCCCGAGTTGTTCCAGGTACGTCCGGAATTTCGTCGGGTCGTAATAGTACTTCCGCATTTCGTCGCGATACTTCGCCATGATCTCGGCGTTCAGCCATATCGCCGGCTGGTCGATCGGGCGAATGAAGGGCGTGTACTTCCGGTCTTTCGTCTGCACGTTGCGGAAGTAGTCCCACGCGTCGGCGATGACCTTGGGCGTCAGGAACATGTCGAGCAGCGTGAGCGCCTGGACCTTCGCGCCTTGCAACGTGCCTTTGTGCGCGATCGGCGTCGCCATGGCAATCGCGTTTGCCCAGTTGTGTCCGGGGCCGCCGGGAATGTTCGCGGGATACCGCAGCGTGACGGTTGGGACCGTCCAGGACACGTCGCCGATGTCGTCCGACCCGCCGCCCATGCGCACCGCGTTAGGGTTCGGCGCCCGAAGCTCGTTCACAGTCGTGTCGAGTCCGGATTCCCGTACCCCCAGCTCCTTTTGCAGGGCCTTGGCGAGCGTGAGGTCGTTGTTGTCCCACTTCGGGAACCCGACGCGCTGGATGTTCTTGTGCATCGTCTCGGCGATCGACTTGCTGAAGTGCTGGTCCCACGCCGACCCGATGATCATGACCGTGTCCACCTTCGTTTCGGTCATCAGGGCCGCGCCCTCGGCCATTTTTCGCGCCGCTTCGAACATCGGCAGCGTGCGATCGTAGTCGAGATGCCGGAAATAGAACCAGATCGACGCCGTCTGCGGCACAACGTTAGGCTGGTCACCGCCATCCGGAATCACGTAATGTGACCGCTGCGGCAGCTCGAGGTGCTCGCGCTTCATCTCCCACGCCTGCGCCATCAGGAGAACGGCATCGAGCGCCGACTTGCCGCGCCACGGCGCGCCTGCCGAGTGCGCGGTCTGGCCGCGGAACCTGAACTCGGCCGAGATGAGCGCGTTGCCGCTGCCCGGTCCCCACGCGACACCGAGATCACTCGACACGTGCGTGAAGATCGTGGCGTCCACGTCCTTGAAGACGCCGGCCCGCACCAGGTGCGCCTTGGTGCCGAGTTGCTCTTCGGCCACTCCGGGCCACAGGACCAGCGTACCGGGAATGCGTTCACGTTCCATGATCTGCTTCACGACAAGCGCGGCGGCGATGTTCACCGCCTGCCCGCTGTTGTGGCCCTCGCCGTGCCCCGGCGCCAGCGAGATCTGCGCCTCGCGATAACCGACGCCCGGCTTCTGGTTCGCCTGCGGTATGCCGTCTATGTCAGACCCGAGCGAGATGACGGGCTTCCCGGATCCCCACCGCGCGACCCAAGCCGTCGGGATGCCGGCGACGCCGCGCTCGATCTTGAATCCGTTCTGTTCGAGGATGCCGGTGAGGTACTTCGACGTCTCGAATTCCTGGAAGCCGAGCTCGCCGAACGAGAAGAGCATGTCGACGATTTCCTGGACCATCTTGGCGCGCCCTTCGACCGCTGTGAGGGCCTCGGTCTTGAGCCGATCGAGTCTGGGGTCTGCGCCCGCAGGCGCGGTTTGTCCGGAAACGGCGAAAAACGGCGAGGAGAGGAGAGTCGCGGCCGCAATCAAGCGAATGACCTTCATTGCTGTGCTCCTAGTGGGGTGGCGGGTCAGCTGGCCTCAAATCTGCCTCGCGTACCGTCCGATGCCAGTCGGGCCCGCAGTCGACCCGGCGCCACGCGAAGGTTGAAACGCGGATTTACGCCAGGTCGGCGAACCCCCGCGGATTGATCGCGCTGATCCGCCCCATTCGCGGAGATCCGCGTTTCCAGACTTCGCGGGATTGACGGAGTTGCTCCGGAGCAGGTAGCCTCTCCGTCAGCGCATTTCCCTGGCCCTGCCGAATGTCGGAGGTCGCATGTCACGCCTGATCGCGGTGTTCGGACTCGTCACCATCTCTTCAGTGGGACTCGCCCAGGCCCCGCGCGAAGTGATCGCGACACCCAACAATGGCCCCACGACGCTGCCACTGGGGACCACCCGCGGCGAACGCGTCAATCGCCTGATCATTCGCGGCGCCACGGTGCTGTCGGGCCGCGGGACTCCGGGAACCAATCGCGCCATGCCGCCCGAGGGGCCGGTCGACATCGTGATTGAGAACGGCGTCATCACCGACATGATCCCGATGGACGCGGTGAACTCGGCCGGGTACGGACGCAACTTCCAGCGCGCCACCGGCGACAAGGTCATCGACGCCACCGGCCAATACGTGATGCCGGGCCTGGTCGAGATGCACGCCCACCTGCCGTCGCCTAACGGCGACCTCGGGCCGAAGGCGCTCGACCTGGTGTATCGCATCTATCTGGGTCACGGTGTGACGACGGTTCGGGATGCCGGCACCGGCGCCGGCATGGCACGCATGGCGGAACAACGCAAGCAGATCGAGGCCAACCAGGTCGTCGGGCCGCGACTGATCCTTTGCCTGCGATGGCCGCAGCCGCTGCGCGAATGGGAGATCGGCAACACGCCCGACAAGGCGCGGGCGATGGTGCGCGAGTTCAAGCAGGCCGGCGCCGACTGCATCAAGGTCTCGAAGAGCCCCGGACACTATCCCGAGGTCATGGAGGCCATCGCCGACGAGGGAAAGAAGCTCGGCATGTTCACCATGGTCGACCTCAAGGTGTCCGAGAGCGACGCCCGTGTTGCGTCGAACGCGGGCGTGCGCAGCATCGAACACTGGTACGGGATTCCCGATGCGGCGCTTGGCGGTTCGCAGAACTTTCCCACCGACTACAACTACTGGGATGAGTTGGACCGCTTTCGTTATGCAGGTCTCCTCTGGTCCGAGGCCGATCGCAATCCGGAGAAGCTCAGCGCGGTCATCGACCTGATGATCAAGAACGGGACCAACTGGGACCCGACGATGACGGTGTACGAGGACAATCGCGATTTGTGGCGGCGCGCGGGACTTCCGGTGAAAGAAACCTTCATGCACCCGAGCCAGATCACGGCGGGGCCGGACAGCAGCGTCCACGGCTCGTTCAAGCGCGAATGGAAAACCGCGGACGAGATCAACTGGAAGAAGAACTTCGCGATCTGGATGAAGTGGGTGAAGACGTACCACGAACGCGGCGGTCTGCTCACGGCCGGCAGCGACGAGGGAGAGATCGGCGGCATCGCCTTGATCCGCGAACTGGAACTCTTGCAGGAAGCCGGGATTCATCCCATTGACGTGATCAAGGTCGCGACGACGAATGCGACGCAAGCATTGGGCATGAAGGAGCAGTGTGGCGTTCGCGTCGGATGCCGTGCCGATCTCGCCGTCGTGAACGGGAATCCGATCGACAACTTCAAGGTGATGTACGGACGCGGATACGGTTTCTACGGTGTCGTGCCGCGCAACGAGCAATGGAAGCACGGAGGCGTGGCATGGACCATTCGCGACGGCATCGTGTTCGACGCACAGGCGTTGTTGCGCGAAGCCGAGTGGTACATCGAGCAGGAGAAGGCGCGGTTGAAGGGGAAGGCCGCGATGGACGGCAGCACCCGGCAATGAGGAGCTCATGGCTCGCGACCTGATCCTGGTCGCCGGCGCCAGCGGACTACTCGGCAGCGCGATCGTCAGGCGGCTGCGCGAACAAGGGCGTAACGTGCGGGCGCTCTCCCGCGATGCAAAGAAGCTCGACGTGTTGGCAAAGCTTGGCGCCGAGCCGTTTGCCGCCGACATGCTCGATCGCGCGGCCATGGATCGCGCCTGTAGGGACGTCGCGCAGGTCGTGAGCACCGCGAACAACATCCTCGGCAAGGGCGCGACGAGCTGCAACCGGATCGACGAGCCGATGTACCGGACGCTCGGCGCGGCCGCGAAATCGGCCGGCGTCAACCGGTGGATTCACATGTCCGCGCGCAATATCGCCGCCGACAGCGTGGTCGATTATTTCCGCGTGAAGGTCAGGGTCGACGACATCGTGCGCCAGAGCGGTGTCCCCTGGGTACTGATCCGCCCCAGCGCGTTCATGGACGTGTGGACCGGTGTGCTGTTTGGGAATCCTGACCGGCCTGTCCACGTCGCGACCGTGTTCGGACGTGGTGATCGGGTCGTCAACTACATCTCGATCGAAGACGTCACGACTCTCGTGCTTGTCCTGTTGGCCAACGAGACCGTGCATAACGAGATCATTGACATCGGCGGTCCGAGTGAATTGAACTTCATTCAGTTTTCAGGCGCGATCCAGCGAGCGATGGGTGTTCCGGAAAAGCGTCGCCACGTACCCGCGCCAATTCTTGGCGTTGCCCGACACGTGGCGCGTCCCTTCAATGAAGTGGCCGCCCGCTTCGCGTCCCTGGGTTACTGGTCGACCCTCGAAGACCGGCGCTTTCCCGAATGGCGCGCATCGGCCGCGCGATTCGGCGTCGAGCCGTCAACCATCGAGCAGTTCGCCACGCGATTCGCCGTGCGCTGACCGCTAGGTCTCGCGCCGTTCGGGCTCTGCGCTGTTCGGGCTCTGCGCTGTTCGGGCCCTGCGCCGTTCGGGCCCTGCGCCGTTCGGGCCCTGCGCCGTTCGGGCCCTGCGCCGTCCGGGCTCCCGCCCCCGTTTTACAGGTGCGCCGTCGAGGGTTCGACGCGCGGTGTCTCGACGCGGCGTTCGACACCGTGAACGAGCTCAGACACGATCGACATCAGGGCCTTCGGGTCGATCGGTTTCACCAGGTGATGGTCGAAGCCGGCATCTCGCGATCGCTTTCGGTCCTGCTCCTGTCCCCAGCCGGTGAGCGCGATGAGAACCATGGAGCGCCCCCATGCTTCTCCGCGTATCAGGCGCGCCGCTTCGTAGCCATTTCGCAACGGCAGTCCAACGTCGAGCAGGATGACATCGGGCCTGAAGGTGTGTGCGGCGTTCACCGCTTCCACGCCATCGAACGCCGTATGCACATCGTTGCCCATGAGCCGGAGCAATGCGCTCAGGCTGTCAACAGAGTCCTTGTTGTCGTCGACGACGAGCATCCGCAGCCTCGAAGTCGGCAAGTCGTCCTTGACGCCAACGGCCCTCACCGAGGCCTCGACCTCCGGAGCGATCGGCAACCGGATTTCGAATGAGCTTCCCAGCCCGGGTCCGCTGCTCCTGGCTGCAATACTGCCGCCGTGCATCTCGACCAGTTGCTTCGAGAGCGCCAGCCCGACTCCGAGTCCGCCACGGCCGCGCTCGTGCGCGCGATCGACCTGCACGAACATGTCAAACACGCGGTTCAGCATCGCCGCCGGAATGCCGATTCCCTCATCGGCCACAATGATGACGGCTTCCATGCTCTCCCGCCGGACGTCGATTCGGATGTATCCGCGCTTATCGCTGTAACGAGCCGCGTTGTTGAGCAAGTTGGAAATCACCTGGGCGACACGAGTAACATCGGCCAGGAGTACGATAGGTTCCGCCGGGAGGTTGACCTCGAGCCTGTGTCCACCGGCATCGATCAACGGACGGCTCGACTCGACCGCTTGCTCCACGATGGCTGACAGGCTGGCCGGTTCGCGACGCAGTTCCAGCCGGTTCTGCGTTATGCGGCTGATGTCGAGTAGGTCGTCCACAAGGCGCGTCAACGCGCGCGCCTGACGATCGATCACTTCAGCAGGGCCTCGCCGGTCCACGGGCAACGGCCCCTTCAGCCGCAGCAACTCGACCGCGTTCCGGATGGGCGCCAGCGGATTCCGCAGTTCGTGCGCCAGCGTGGCCAGGAAGTCGTTCTTGCGACGGTCCGCTTCCTCGAGCGACTGCTCCGCATGCTTGCGTTCGGTGATATCCACCGTCACGCCGATGCGCCGCGGTGGCGCGCCGGCTGTGGGTATGGTACGACCCCTGACAAGCAGCCAGCGCACCGAGGAGTCGGAGGGCCGCACGATCCGGAATTCATATGCGTAGTCGGCGGCGTCGTCTGAATTCGTCGCCAACGCATCGCGAACCTTCGCGTCGTCCTCCGGATACGTCAGCGTGAGAAGCGTCTCCAGCGGGATCGAGCGCGTTGGCGCCGGGAGCCCGAGTAACTCGGCCTGAACATCATCGAGGTGACAGATGCGCCGGGCGGAATCGAGTTCCCATGTTCCCATTCGCCCGGCATCGAGCGCGATGCGTAGGCGCTCCTCTCCGGCCGTCAGGATGGCGTGGGCGGTGGAGAGTTCGGCCGTGCGCGCCTCCACCCGCACCTCGAGCTGCTGGTTCGCCTCGCGCAGCGCCTCTTCGACGCGCGCCCGTTCCGCGGCTTCGCGGTGCAACTGCCCGTTGGCTTCCGACAAAGCCTGCGACACCCGATGCAGGTCCGCGAAGATGTTGATCTTGGCGCGGAGGATTTCCGGATCGAGCGGTTTCGTGAGGTAGTCGACTGCTCCGGCCTGATACCCTGCCAGGACGTCCTTGTCGTCCATCATGTGCGCGGTGAGGAACAGGATCGGCACGTGCCGCGTGCGACGGCGTCCCTTGATGAGTCGCGCGAGCTCGAGGCCGTCCATGCCGGGCATGCGGATGTCGAGCACGATGGCGGCGAAGTCGTGTGCCAACAGGGCCAGCAACGCCTCATCCGCCGACTGGGCGCAGATCAGCCGGCATCCGCTTGGATGCAGGACAGCCTGCAACGCCTCCAGGTTGCGGACCTGGTCATCGACCAACAGCACCTTCACGAGCTCGGCCATCAGCTGCTCTCCGTGCGCCGCGGGTTAACGATGCAACCAGACCCGCAACAACGACAAGAGTTGTTCGGTGTTCACCGGTTTCGCGATGTAATCGGACGCGCCCGCCTCGAGACATTTCTCGCGGTCGCCCTTCATGGCCTTTGCCGTCAGCGCCACGATAGGCAGCGTCCGGAACCGTGCGTCGCGGCGAATCCGCCTGATCGTTTCGTAGCCGTCCATCTCGGGCATCATGATGTCCATCAGCACGGCGCTCAGCCCTGGTGTGTCGTTGACGATATCGATCGCCTGGCGTCCATTCGTCGCGCCGAAGACTTCCATGTCGAGGTTCTCCAGCACCGACGTCAGCGCGAAGATGTTTCGAGCGTCGTCGTCGACCACCAGCACCTTTCGGTCGCGCAGCACATCGTTGGATCCGTGCAGCCGCTCGATCAGATGGCGCTTCTGCTCGGGCAACTGATCCACCACGCGGTGCAGGAAGAGGGCGGTTTCATCGAAGAGCCGTTCCAGCGAGCGGACGTCTTTGAGGACGATGCTCTTCGCATAGGCCTGCAACTGCAATTCTTCCGTCTCCGACAGCTCCTTGCCGGTGAAAACAACAATCGGCACATCGACCATCTGCGCGTGTGACCGCAGCAGCTCCAGCAATTCGAAACCGCTCACGTCAGGCAGGCGCAGGTCGACGACCACACAGTCGAAACGCCGCTCGTCCAGGGCGGCGATGGCTTCAGCGCCCGTTCCCACGGCCCGGATCTCGATATCATCATGAGCGAGCAGCTCGATTATGCTCTCACGCTCGATCTGGTTGTCCTCGATCACCAGGAGTTGGCGCGTCTGCGGTTCAGCGTAACTCCTGATCCGGTCGAGTGCGCCCTCCAGAGCCTCCGTCGTGGCCGGCTTGACCAGGTACGAGAACGCGCCATGCGACAGGCCGTGCTGCCGTTCCTCTTCAACCGACAGCATCTGCACCGGGATATGACGGGTAGAGGGATCCAGCTTGAGGTTGTTGAGAACGGTCCAGCCCAGCATGTCGGGGAGGAAGACGTCGAGCGTGATCGCCGTGGGCTGGAACTCACGCGCCAGCGCCAGCGCCGTGCCTCCGCGGTTGGCGACGATCGCCTTGAAGCCCTTGTCGCGCGCCAGTCCAAGCAACACGCGCGCATAGTGCGGATCGTCGTCGACGATAAGGAGCACAGTGTCGCCCTCCTCGATATCGTCGCGGTCGTCCGGGATGACGTCCTCGCTCTTCACGATGCTGGACAGCGCCATTGGCGTCGGCGTGTGCGTGCGCACACCGGCATCGCTGGTGGCAGGCCACGAGCCGCGAGCCGGTCCTTCGTAAGTGTCCGGCAGGTACAGAGTGAACGTGCTACCCTCGCCCGGGCTGCTCGTCAGGCGGATTTCGCCGCCGAGGAGGCCGGCCAGTTCGCGGCTGATGGCGAGGCCCAGTCCCGTTCCGCCGTACTTGCGGCTCGTTCCCGCGTCCGCTTGCTGGAACGCCTCGAAGATGAGCTTCTGCTTCTCTGGCGCGATGCCGATTCCGGTGTCAGCGACGCTGAAGGCAACGGCGCGGTGCGAACGGCGCAGCACCGAGTGATCGGGCGACCAGCCGCTCGTGACATTCCGCACCGAGAGCGCCACATGTCCCTGCGCCGTGAACTTGAACGCGTTTGAGAGCAGGTTCTTGAGGATCTGCTGCAATCGCTTCTGGTCGCTCGAGAAAGCGGGTGGCAGAGCCGGATCGATGTCGATGGTGAACACGAGGTTCTTCGAGTCCGCTTCGTGGCGGAACGTGCGCGCGACGTTGTCCCGCAGCGACGCGAACAGGATCTCCTCAGCCTCCACCGTGACCGTACCGGACTCGATCTTCGACAAGTCGAGAATGTCATTGATCAGCGTGAGCAGGTCGTTGCCGGCGCTGTGAATATTTTTCGCGTAGTCGACTTCCTTCGGACTCAGCTTCCCTGCGACGTTTTCGCCGAGTTGGTGAGCCAGGATGAGAATGGAATTGAGCGGCGTCCGCAGTTCGTGCGACATGTTCGCCAGGAACTCGGACTTGTACTTCGACGTGAGTGCGAGCTCGGCCGCCTGATCCTCGAGTGCGCGCCGGGCGTCCTCCACTTCCCTGTTCTTCCGCTCCACCTCGACGTTCTGCTCGGCGAGCTGCTTGGCCTTCGACGCCAGCTCCTCGTTCGTTTGCTGAAGCTCGCTCTGACGCGTCTGCAACTGGAGCGTGAGCTGCTGCGACTGCCGCAGCAGGTTCTCGGTCCGCATCGTGGCTTCGATGGTGTTGAGCACGACGCCGATCGACTGGGTGAGCTGCTCGAGGAACGTCAGGTGCGTAGCCGTGAAGGGCGTCAGCGACGCGAGCTCGATGACGGCCTTCGTTTCTCCTTCGAACAGCACGGGGAGCACCACCACGCTGGTCGGGCGCGCCTGCCCGAGGCTCGAGTGGATCCGGGCGTAGCTCGTGGGCACCTTCGCCAGCAGGATGCGCTGCTTGTCGAGGGCGCACTGTCCGACGAGGCCTTCGCCGAACTGCAGGAACATCGGCTGGCGGCTTCCTTGGGCGTATCCGGCCAGCAGCACGAGCGTCGGAACAACCTTGGCCGCCGCGTCGCCAGGCTCGGCGCGCTTCACCTGGTAGATCGCGCCCTGCTGCGCGCCCACCAGCGGCGCGAGCTCGCTGAGCAGCATCCCACCCACCGTAACCAGCTCGCGCTGGCCCTGCAGCATTCGGGTGAACTTGGCCAGGTTCGTCTTGAGCCAGTCCTGTTCTTCGTTGCGCTCCGTGGTGGCGCGCAGGTTGTCGATCATCGTGTTGATGTTGTCCGACAACTCGGCCACTTCGCCTAACGCTTCGATCTGGATCGAGCGGGTCAGGTCGCCCTTGGTCACGGCGGTCGCCACTTCGGCAATGGCGCG
>CAZSNV010000173.1:0-10460 GCA_964608035.1 uncultured Gemmatimonadaceae bacterium
CGCCGGCATACTGCGCTCAGCTATCGCACCCCGCTCCAGCGGCTCGCGACGAAATCAGTGAACAACGTCCTCGTCAACAACAGCTAGAACGCTCGTCTGTCGTCGCGCTGGCGATTGCTTTCGGGAGGATGTCAATTGAGGAACCCGTCATACAATCGCACATGAACACCAAAGGCACGATGCGAGCCATTCGTGTCCACGCTCCGGGAGGACCCGAGGCGCTTCGTGAGGAGCGCGTCGCAATCCCCGAACCCGGGCCCGGCGACGCGCTCGTCCGCGTCGAGTTCGCGGGCGTCAACTTCATCGACATCTACAAGCGGTCGGGCCAGTACAAGATCCCGCTGCCTGCCACGATTGGTGAAGAGGGCGCCGGTGCGGTGGTCGCGGTTGGCGACGGAGTCACCGAAGTGCGCGTGGGCGACCGCGTGGCATGGGCTTCGGTGCTGGGCGCATACGCCAAGTATGCAGTCGTGAAAGCGGCACGGCTGGTGCCATTGCCCCTGGCGATCGAAACTCGCATTGCCGCGGCGACGATGCTTCAGGGGATGACTGCGCATTACCTCGCGTTCTCGACACGGCCTTTAGGGAAGGGCGATCGCGTCCTGATTCATGCCGCCGCCGGCGGGGTCGGCCTACTGCTCGTCCAGATCGCGAGCAAACTCAAAGCCTTTGTCATCGGCACGGCCGGCACGGACGAGAAGGCGGCGCTGGCGCGGGGCGCTGGAGCGGATCACGTGATCGTGTACACGCGCGATGACTTCGTGGCTGAAACCAGGCGCCTTACCGAGGGTGCCGGCGTCCACGTGGTCTACGATTCCGTCGGTCAGTCGACCTTCCTGCGGGGCCTGGAGGTTCTTGCACCGCGCGGCATGATGGTCCTCTTCGGTCAGTCGAGCGGCGCGGTGGCGCCTATCGATCCGCAGGAACTGAACAAGCGCGGCTCGCTGTTCCTCACGCGTCCGACGCTCGCGCATTACACCGCGACACGAAACGAACTGCTCTGGCGCTCGGGTGAATTGTTCGACTGGATTGCTCGCGAGGAACTTTCAGTCCGGGTTGGAGCAGAGTTCCCGCTGTCCGACGCGGCTGCGGCCCATCGCGCCCTCGAGGCACGGCTGACGACCGGTAAGGTCCTGCTTAGGGTCTGAGTCGCACAGAATGCAAAATGCAGAATGCAAAATGCATAATGCAGAACGGAAGCGAGGTCGGGCTTCGGCTTGGGTTTCCGCAAGGCCGGACGTGGCGGACCGACGCGGTTGCGCGGTGCATGGTCATCCCGATTTATTGCTGGCCGACTCTGCAGAGACTTTGTCGCGGTCCGCTCGTCTCATAAGCGAGCATAGTCGGAGGATGGAGTGGAGTTTCGGCTGAATGTCATTCACGCGAGCGCGATTGGCCTCGGAGCCTGCGCCCTGGCGGCGCTGGTCTTCCCGGCGGCGCTTCTTCGCGGCCTTGGTGTCGTCGATCCCTCGGTCGAGATCCTCGGCGTCATGCGCCTGGCTGGTGTGATCCCACTGGCTCTCGCCGCGGTCCTCTGGTCCGCCCGATTCTGGTTGCTGTCGTCGCTCGGGGCGTCGACGCTCCGGGTTCTGGCAGTGATTTACGGGATTGGCGCAGTGATGCTGCTTGGCCAGCAGATGGCCGCCGGTCGCATGCTCGAAAGCGCGATCCCGATCATTTATGTATCGCTGCTGGCCTTCGAGTACGCGGGCACGGCGAGGCGATACTCGAGGAAGTTCGGGGCAGCGTAGAAGCGCAGAGCGCAAAGCGCAAAGGGGCGTTGCGGGGCTCGTGGGACCGGGGTAGCGTGGGTTCGGACGCCGAACCAGGCATTCCTCCCCTCTTCGCACTGTGTTCGATCTCAGCCTGCTCCTTGGTCAGCTGCTTGTCATCCTCGCGGCGGCCCGACTTGCTGGGTATGCGGTAGGCCTTCTCGGCCAGCCTCGCGTCATTGGTGAGATTCTCGCCGGCATTGCGCTCGGCCCCTCTTTGCTCGGCAGCGTAGCACCGGCCGCATCGCGCGCGCTGTTTCCGTCCGAGCATCTGGTTCCCCTCGCGGCCCTGAGTCAGCTCGGCGTCCTCCTGTTCATGTTCACCGTTGGACTGCGGCTGGACCGTCAGGCACTTCGCGGGCACATACGCGCCGCGGTAGCGGTCAGCCAGGCCAGCATCGTGATCCCGTTCGCGTTTGGGGCCGTGCTGGCCCCGTGGCTGCATCCCATGCTCGCCGGAACGGGAGGCGCGAACGAGGGGGTCGTCGGGCTCGTACCCTTCACGCTGTTCCTCGGCGCCGCAATGAGCGTCACCGCGTTCCCCGTTCTCGCCCGCATCCTGGCCGAGCGCGGGCTGGTCGGTACGCGGCTCGGTGCGATCGCGATCGCCTGCGCAGCGGTGGACGACGTGACCGCGTGGTGTATCCTCGCCGCGGCTGTCGCGGTCGCCCGTGCCGAGCCGGCGCTCAGCACGTTCGCCTGGATCCTCGTCCCGATCGGTGCCTATGCCGCCCTCCTGATGACACTGGGGAAGCGCGGTCTCGCCGCGTTGGACCGATGGCGACTCGCTCGTGGCATCACCGTGACCAGCGAGACGGTCGGGTTCGCGGTCCTGCTGGCGCTTGCGTCGGCACTCGTCACCGAATGGGTGGGCGTGCATGCGTTGTTTGGCGCGTTCCTCGCTGGAGCGATCATGCCGCGCGCATCCGGTCTCGCAGACGAACTGGCGGAGCGTGTCGAGCCGGTCATCGCGACTGTCTTACTTCCAGTGTTCTTCGCGTACACCGGCCTGCGGACGAACATCGGGCTGGTGAGTGGCCCTGAGCTCTGGATGATCTGCGCCGCTGTGATTGCGGCGGCGGTCGTTGGGAAGCTGGGAGGATCCGCGATCACCGCCCGAATCACCGGCATGCCCTGGCGAGAGGCTGCGGCCCTCGGTGCGCTGATGAACACGCGAGGACTGATGGAGCTGGTGGTGCTGAACATCGGGCTCGAACTCGGCGTCATCTCCCCGACGCTGTTCGCCATGATGGTCCTCATGGCACTCGTGACGACGTGCATGACCACACCGCTCCTGCAGCTCCTGCTCGGTCGCGCGCCTGCCACGAGCGCGACGATCACCATGGCGCCGGCATCGTAGCCGGAACGCCATGGAAAACGGAACTTCGGCCGGCACGTGGCTCGCCTACGCCCTGATCGTTCTCTTCCTGATCATTCTTGGGCTGGCCATAGCGCGCACGATGGTCCTCACGCCGCTGCTGCTGATTTCGCCCGTTCGTCACGCGTGGACGTGGCTGCGCACGTCGTTTCGTCGGCAACGTCGGACACCGAGCGACGAATCCGAGCCGTAGCGAGGAACGCTTCGCAGTCAGGCGGCCTGAGCCGGCAAACTCGCCGCCCAGTGACGGCGGTGTCAGGTCATGGCGCTTTCCAGGTGTACCCTTAGTACCTGCGCCAAAGCCACGCTCATCGCACCCACATATGCAACGCAATCGACTGGGCCAGTGGCCTGCTCTCTGTGTCTTGCTGATCGGCACTGCGCACGCGTGCGCCGATTCGTCTCCTCTCCCTCCATCGGACGGACGGCTGGCGATTGGCACGTGGGGCGGAGACAACACTGGCGTCATCGTGACGGACGTCGCTGTCCACGTTCATATCGGATGCACGTTCGGCGACGTACCCGGATCGATCCAGCTCGACGAGAATGGGCGCTTTACGGTAGACGGGAGCTACATCTTGCGAGCGTATCCGGTCCAGATCGGTCCTTCGTTGCCCGCCCAGTTCAGTGGCCGGGTATCGGGCCGCATCCTTACGCTGGCGATCGCCGTGAATGACACGGTTGAAAAGAAAGTCGTCGCCCTGGGTCCGATCACTGTCTTGTATGGACGCCAACCCGAGATGGGACCATGCCCGATCTGTCGAGTACCCCGGGCGATGGCGGTGAGCACCATGTCCGAAAGGAGAAACGAATGAAGAAGCAGACAAAAGCGCTCGTCGATCACCTCAACTACGATCTCGCCGGAGAGTTTGGCGCGATCATTCAGTACGTGACCTATGCCGCGAAGGTCACGGGTCCCTACCGCCCGCAACTCGCGCAGTTCTTTCTGGCCGAGGTTGCCGATGAGCAACTGCACGCCCAGTTCCTCGCCAACAAGATCGTAGCGCTGGGCGGTGAGCCGACGACAATCCCCCGTCCGGTTCCGGCGGCGCGCACGAACAAGGAAATGCTGCAGGCCGTACTGGAGGCGGAGACGCTGGCCACGAAAGACTACACCAAACGCGCGAAGGAAGCCGAGTCATACGGCGACAAAGGGCTCGCGGTGCAGCTCGAGGACATGGTCCGGGATGAAAGCGGGCACGCGGATGAGACTGAGCGCATACTTCGCGACTGGCCAGTCTGAGCTCAACCACTTGAGAGTCCACGCCACCCGTCACTTCATCGCATGATCGGCACCACGGTTTCGCATTACCGCATCCTGGACAAGATTGGCGAAGGGGGGATGGGAGTCGTCTACAAGGCGCAGGACACGCGCCTCGAGCGACTCGTCGCCGTGAAGTTTCTGCCTCCGAGTCACGCGACCACGGACTCGGCACGGCACCGTTTCGTCAACGAGGCCCGGGCCGCATCGGCGCTCAACCACCCGAATGTCGCGATCGTCTACGACGTCGGCGAGGCGGAGTCCGGCTCCTTCATTGTCATGGAGCTGGTCGAAGGTCGGACGCTCAAATCCACGATTCAAGGTGAGCAACTGACGGTTGAGCAGATCAGGGCCATTGCGATCCAGGTCGCCGACGGACTCCAGGCCGCTCACAGCAAGGGCATCGTGCATCGCGACATCAAGCCCGAGAACCTCCTGCTGACGCCCGAGGGCGGCGTGAAGATCATGGACTTCGGCATCGCCAAGCTCGGCGACTCGCAACTGACTCAGACGGGCATGGCGCTGGGCACGCTCGCGTATATGTCGCCCGAGCAGCTCCTGGCCGACGAGGTTGACTACCGCAGCGACCTCTGGTCGTTAGGTGTGGTCCTGTACGAGATGCTCACCCGTGAGCTGCCCTTCCGGCGCGATCGCGAGGCCGCCGTCCTCTACGAGATCCTGAACAAGGAACCGCCGTCCATCGAGATCCACCGGCCCGATGCACCGGCGGCGCTGCGCGACCTGGTCATGCGACTCCTGCATAAGGATCCATCGATGCGACCCGCGTCGGCGGCGGAAGTGATCACCCTCCTCCGCGGCACTGCATCGCAGTCAGCACCCGAAGCGCGGGCAAAGTCGATCGCCGTCATGTATTTCGAGAACATGAGCTCCGAGCGGGAGGGAGATTATTTCTGCGCCGGTATCACCGAGGACATCATCACCGACCTCTCGAAAGTGAAGGAACTCCGCGTGGTGTCGCGCACAGACATGCTTCCGTTCCGGCACAAAGAAATCAACATCCGGGCTGTCGCCGATGCTCTTCGCGTCAACTATGTCCTGGAAGGCAGCGTGCGAAAGGCCGGCAATCGAATCCGGATCACCGCCCAGTTCATCAATGCGCGGGACGGCTTTCATCTCTGGGCGGACCGGTTCGACGGAATGGTCGAGGACATCTTCGACCTCCAGAACGAGGTGGCCCGCAAGATCGCGGAGGCACTGAAAGTGTCACTGACCCAGTCGGAGGAGGAGTCGCTCGCGAAGAAGCCCACGGACGACCTGCGCGCATATGACTTCTACATGCGGGGCAGGGAGTACCTCAACCGGCGTGGGAAAAAGAACACGGAGGCCGCCATTCGCATGCTCGAAAACGCCGTCGAGATCGATCCTGACTTCGCGGCCGCGTATGCGGGGCTCGGCGAGGCCTGCACGTACATGTACGAGTGGTACGATGGTTCGCCAACGTGGCTGGCGCGCGCCATCGAGATGAATGGAGAAGCCCTCAACCGGCAACCCGATTCAGTTGACGTGCGGTTCGGCATCGCCATGGTGTATTACCACCAGCGGCGACTCGCCGAAGCGAAACGCGCGCTGCTGGCGGTGCTCGCCGACGATTCGCAGTATGTGCAGGCTCGCCTGCGACTCGGGATGCTCGCTGAGCGCGCCGGCGACCTCAGCGACGCACTCACCCAGTATCGGACCGCCGCCGACCTCCGGCCTCATGACGAAGATCCGTGGCGGCTGCTCGCCGCCCTGTATCGCAAACTCGGTGAGATCGACCTGGCGCGAGACGCCGCCCTGCAGGTAATCGAGATCACGTCCCGAAAGCTCGAGGCAAGCCTCGAGGACGTGGTCCTCCTGGGCAGACTCGCCGAAGCGTACGCCAGATTCGGCGGACCCGAGGAGACCCACGCCATTGTCCGGCGGGCGTTGGAGCTTGCTCCGGAGGACGGCCTGGTCCTGTACTACTGCGCCAGCGCGCACGCATTGCTCGGAGAGAGCATGCCGGCGCTCGTGCTTCTCCGGCGTGCTTTCGAGAGTGGATTCCGCGCAGTTGTCCAGACCGCGCGCGCCGAGAGTGCGTTTGAATCGACCGTTGCGCACCCTGAGTTCCAGCGCCTGATTGCCGACACCGAGTGAAGGCACTATTCTCGGCAATCACACTGGATGCGAAGGGAGATCCGCGACGATGCCCAAGTACGTGATCGAACGATTTATCCCGGGTGCCGGCAAACTGTCGCCCGATGAGCTCAGGGCGATTTCCGTGCGCTCGTGCGATGCCCTGAACAAGCTGGGACCTCGGATCACGTGGATTCAGAGCTACGTCACGGACAACAAGATCTACTGTGTCTACATCGCACCGAACGAGGAAATGGTGCGCGAGCATGCTCGCCTGGGTGGGTTCCCCGCGAATCACGTGTCCTCAGTAGGAACCATTATCGACCCCACGACGTCGGAGCCCGGCGACACCCAGGACGGCTAGGCCAGAGGCCGGAGGTCAGAGGCCAGAGGTTCCCTACTGTCGATTGGCGGCCGCGTCCGTCACTCGTAACGACTGGACCATTCGCGCGCAGGCGCGTTCGACGGTATTTGCACTCCGGCCAGGGGCAATGCAGGCCATGTAGATCACCTGGTCACCGGGAAGTGCCCTCGTGTGCACCGTGACCCTTTCGACTTCACCCGTCACCGGTGACCGCCCGCTGAGACGCACGGAGTAGCCACGCGCGCCGTCGACGACTTCGGAGCGCGCCGAGCCGGTCGGCGCGTCGAGATAGGGGTTGGCGCTGAGGATCTGCCTGACGAGATCGTCGGTCGCATCCTCGAGGATGGCGCGTCGTCGCGTTCGATCGTCGAAGGGCGCAAAGTGGCGCGTCAGGCTGTTGTTCCAGCGGTCTACGTCGCCTTCGAACGGGGCGTAGTAGTTCACGATCACGCCTTGGAGCAGGTTTGGCTGCCCGTCGGTGCGCTCAATGACTCCGCCGGCCGGCGCGAATGAGACCGCGGCGCCCGAGGGATACGCGTCCCAGTTGTCCGGATGGTCGATGGCGAGGATTGCGTCGGGGTGATTGAAGCGGCTGAACCGGGGTGATGGCGCCGGGACGTCGGGTGTCACCGGCTTGGCCTCGCGCTCGACGATGCCGGCCGCGGCGGTCCAGTGAGCGTCCGACGACGTTGCGATGGACGCGCCGCGCGAACGGATGGCGCTGAATCCGCCCACGACTGCCTGCGCGCCGCCCTGCCCGAGCACATACGAGAGGTTGCGGATCCTCGTTTCCCGGTCCGCCGCTGACGGGTGGCTGCTGGCGAAGCTGGCGAGGCCGGGGCGTGCTTTTTCGCGTCGCAGCGTGGCGAACATGCTCGCCATGGCCACCGGGTCATATCCGGCCTCCGCCATCAACTCCGCACCTAACGCATCGGCTTCATACTCGTCGGAGCGGCCAAAGGTGAGGAAGGCCGCATTGGTGCCGAAACCGCCGACGGCGTTGACGATCCGTGACGCGGGGCTGGTCTTGCTCACCAGCCCGCCTAACGCGCCGAGTCCCGCTTTGCCCAGGTAGGCCTTGGAGACCCGCGCCGTGCCGTGGCGGAGGATGACATGAGACATCGCGTGGGCGAGAACCGCGGCGACCTCCGCCTCGGTGCGCGCCTGGTTGAGGAGGCCGCGGTGGACGTACATCGGTCCGCCGGGGAGGACGAACACGTTCATCCCGGTCGAGTTCACCGCCCTGATCCGGAAGGGATACTTCGGGCCTGGGGCTCGCGTGGCGAGGACCGAGACAATGCTGGCGAGGAACTGATCCGTTCGCGCGCTGGTGACCAGCTTCACCTGACGCTCGAGCTCAACCGCCGACTGCCGTCCCAGTTCGATGTCCTGTTCGACGGAGAAGAGGTTGAACCCGGACGGCGCCCGCTTGATCGCGACCTGAGCGGCGCTGGACTGGGCGAGAGGAGCGAGCGAGACAGCGCCCGCCAGGAGCACGCCGGATGCGGTCCTGAACGTCGATATGAGGGTCATCGCCTAACAAGAGCGTATGAGGGCAGATCCACGTGATCACGATATCGGGCAGCCGGAAGGCGGTAAATTCACCCGGAGGAGTATCTCGGACGAGTCGAGCGGTGGAGTCGCGCAGCCCCCTTGCGGCAGAGGGGGTCTCCGGGTGGCGACGTCAGCCGTTCAAGGCGCGTTCAGGACGCCGCAGAAGGGCCGTGTAGTTCCACCGGCGCCCGATGAACCGTTCCGGAACGAAGCCGCGGCGAGCTGCTCCGGCGAGATGATCAGGCGGCGCAACGGATTGTTCAGCAACCACGCGAACTGGTGGGGAAAGATCCCGCGTGCCCAGACCGCGCGCGCCACGACGTCACCTCTCCCTTTCATGTTTCGCGCTACGAACCGTCAGCATAGATTGTCATGTCTCACCTGGGGCAGGCGTTAGGCGTTTCGTGAATCGCGGAGGATGATGCATGGCCGGCACGTACGCCCGACGCTGCATCGTCATCGCCGCCACGTTGTTGGCAGGGGCCTGCTCGGGGAATGGTGGTGGGCCGACCGGTCCTCCGCCACCGCCGGCGCCTGACGCGGACCCGCCGGCGATCGCCCGTGAATTCCGTGGCCTCTGGGTCGCCACGGTGGCCAACATCGACTGGCCAACCCAGACGGGACTGAGCCAGGCGTCGGCGCTGGCGGAGATGCGCTTGATCCTCGATCGCGCGCAGACGCTGCGGATGAACGCCGTCATCGTGCAGGTCCGGGCCGCCGGCGACGCGATCTACCGCTCATCGCTCGAGCCGTGGAGCCGCGTGCTCACTGGAACGCAGGGCGTCGATCCGGGATGGGATCCGCTGGAAGCGTGGGTGACGGAAGCGCACCAGCGCGGACTCGAGCTGCATGCCTGGTTCAACCCGTACCGCGCCGGCAACGTGAGCGACACCGTTCGGCTGGCGGCCAACCATCTTGCCCGGGCGCGTCCCGATCTCGCGCGCATCGCGCAAGGTCAGCTCTGGTTCGATCCTGGCGAGCCCGAGGTGCAGCAACGCGCGCTCGATGTCGTCCTCGACGTGCTCGCTCGTTATGACGTCGATGCCGTGCACCTCGACGACTACTTCTATCCGTATCCGCTTTCTGGCGCCGCCCGACCGGTTCAGTTTCCGGATGACGCGAGCTGGGACAAGTATCGAGCCGCGGGTGGGGCCGACATGCCGCGCGCGGACTGGCGCCGGCGGAATGTCGACAGCTTCCTCGAACGGCTGTATGCAGAGGTCCATCGGGTGAAGCCGACGGCGAGAGTAGGCCTTTCGCCCTTCGGGATCTGGCGACCGGGCTATCCGTCCGGCATCACGGGGCTGGACGCCTGGGGAGACATCTTTGCCGACTCGAGGAAGTGGCTCGAGAACGGGTGGGCGGACTACTTCGCGCCACAACTCTACTGGTCGCTCTCGAGCGTGGGGCAGAACTTCAACGCCCTGCTCGACTGGTGGATCTCGGTCAATCCCCTGCGCCGGCATGTGTGGCCGGGCCTTGCTGCCTATCGAGTGGCCGACGGCTCGTCGAGCCAGTACATCGCCGCCGAGATCATCAACCAGATCTCTCAGGTTCGTTCCCGCGCCGGCGTGACGACGGGCGGCGCGAGCGGCACGCTGCTCTACAACACCACGTCGGTGCGCCTCAACCGCGGCGGACTCGCCGATGCGCTGGCGAATTCGTCGTACACGAGCGCGGCCATCGTTCCCGCGTTCCCATGGATCGACGGAACGCCTCCGGCGGCGCCGTCGGTGTCTGTTGAACCGCGGAGTTCGGCGATGCATGTGCAGTGGACGGCTGCGGGCGGTGCGGCCGGGGCCGCGCGGTGGTGGTTGGTGCAGTGGCGCACCTCGACGGCATGGAACGCCAGGGTGGTCTGGGGTGCGCAGGGATCGCTCGACATCGCGTTCAGCGGGAGTGCCGACCGCGCCGACGTGGTCGCGGTCTCCGCACTCGATGCGGCGATGAACGCCTCGTCACCCGCCATCTGGCGCGCGGTGCGTTAGGCGGGCCGTCCCGCCGGTCCGGCGGGAC
>CAZSNV010000174.1:0-10351 GCA_964608035.1 uncultured Gemmatimonadaceae bacterium
GTTCAGTTCGATGTCTCGCGGTAGCAACGCGCCAAGTAGAACTCCGCCCGCCGCGCCGGTTGACTGGCGCAGAAACTCACGGCGGCTCGGGAGGTTGGGGATCACTTTGCTGTGCCGAGTCACGAGTCACGAGTCACGATGCAGTGCCGAGTCACGAGTCACGAGTCACCTTTGCGGCGGTGGCGTCGGCTTTATCCGCTGCAAAAGATTCCGCAGCTGATTGTTGTCGGGCTGCACCGCGAGCGCCTGATTGATCACGGCTACCGCACCCGCCGTATCTCCCGCCGCGACCGAGATGTTCGCGAGGTTCGTCAGCGTCGGGATGGACTGCGGGAAGAACTCGAGGTTCAGCTTGAGGATCGCGATGCCCGCCTTGCGATTCTCCGCGACCTGGCCGAGTTGATTTCCGGTCTCGTTCAACGAGGGCTCGCTGAAGTCATAGGCCGCGGCGCCGTAGTAGCGAAGGCGGAGGGCACGATAGAGCGCGATCGCGGAATCCGGTCCGCTCGCCTGTACCGCCTCGGTCAGCGCGGCGCGGAGGGTGCGGGGTTTGGCCAGCCCATGATGGCAGGTCTCGCACGTCACTCGCGTCAGGTCGGTAAACGTGCGACCGGTGGTCGGCAGGTATTTGCCGTTGATGTCCATCACCATCTTGAGCATCTCGCGCGCGATCTTCTTGTTCTCCTTGTCATCGAGCGCATAGTCGAGCTGGGGAGCACCACCCCCGCGCCCGGCGCGACCGCCAGCCGGTGCATTGGCGGCAGCTGCTGCAGCTGCCGCGGCGGCCGCGGGATCCTCGGTATGGCAGTGCTCGCAACGGACACCCAGCCCCATCGCGAAGGTCCGCATGAGCGCGGTGACCTGGTTGCGAGGCATGTCCTTGGGCAGGACCTGCAAGTTCTTCGGCGGCTCCCCTCCGCGGCCTCCTCCCTGAGCCGCAATTGCAACGGGCGCTGCGATCACCAATAGGAGCGCTAACGAGTACGGACGGAGCTGGGGCATAGAGACGGGCCTCGAAATGGTCTGAGAGTATTCTGCCCTAAGGTACGCCGGAGAGGCCAGAGGCGTTTAGGCAGCGCAAAGCGTTGAGCGCAAAGCGCTAAGGGGGCGCGACGTGAAACCGCCCGCCCGTTACCCCTTTGCGCTTTGCGCTTTGCGCTCTGCGCTATCTCCCCCAATTCACCACCGGCAGCACCCGCCGAGCCGGAGGGTTGTCGCGCACGATGTTCAGCAGGCCCACCTGCACACCGTTGAGCGACCAGGCGTAGTTCACCAACCCAATCGTTAGGCCACTCTGGTGTCCGCGCACCTGGTTGAACGCGCTGACACCAACCCCATCGAACCGGGCGCCGCCGGGAGCGGAGAAGCGGCGACCACGCCCACTGCCCTCCTCTTCGTTGCGGATCCTCAACCAGGCGCCGGCCAGCATGAGACCCTGGGCGCGCGGAGTACCGATGACTCCCCCCGCCACTGCAACGCCATGGATACGGGGCGCGCCAACGCCAAATCCGTTCACGGTGAGGAAGCTGATCGTCCCGCCCGAGCCCATCCCGAAGCCGTTGAAAAAGATTCCGGTCGCGTCGCCGCCGACGCCCATCCCGATCCCGTTGAGCATCACACCGGACGCATCGCCACCCACACCGGCGCCGGCGCCAGCGATGGAGAGGCCGCTGAAGCTCCCACCCACTCCCATGCCGGCGCCGGTCAACGCGATGCCGCGGAACCTCCCACCGAAGCCGCCACCCAGACCGGCTACGAGCAATCCGTCGAAGTCGCCGCCGACTCCTGCGCCCAGACCGCCGATGAGAATCCCCGTGCCTCCCTGACCGGCGGCCAGTCCGAGTCCGCCGATCATGATCCCTTCAACACGACCACCGGCTCCGATTCCGAGGCCGCCGATGGCAATCCCTCGCACATCGCCGCCGATGCCGGCGCCCAGTCCGCCGATCACCAGGCCGGTCGCGCGCCCGCCAACACCAAAGCCAAGTCCACCGATCGCGATGCCTTCGACATCGTTGCCAACACCCATGCCGAACCCGCCGACGCTGATTCCCTTCACCGAGCCGCCGACGCCCATGCCAAGTCCGCTCACCATCAGGCCGGTCGCGTCATTCCCCACCCCAATGCCAAGCCCCGCCACGCTGATCCCGCTGAACGATTCGGTGATTGCCGCGCCGAAGCCGGCGAGCAGAAGGCCCTGTATCGCCCGGCCGCCGGTCGCGGGCAGGCCTAACGCGAGCCCCGTGATGTCGCCGTGCCCACCGCGGTAGGGAGTCCAGATCGTGGCGTTGATTCCGGTTACACGATCGAGGCGGCTGTCGCGGAAGTTGAGGCGAAGTCCGTTCACCCGGCGCGAGTCACCGATGGAGATCCCTGCGCCGCCGATCGTGAGATCGAGGCTGCGCCGCGAGTCCTGGGCCAGGACAGCGGTCGTACACATCGAGAGGCCGACGGCCAGCAATTGCGTACGCAAGAACGCCACGGCGCCTCCGAGCGGGTTGGTCAGACCTGTACGTTTGGCCGTGGGGGCAGTTTCGCCCGTCTGAAACAACGCTGAGTTGTTAGGACTTGGTGTTCAGCGCACGACAATCCGCTGGGTGATCGGCTCCTTGTCAACCACGAGCTGGATGGAGAGGACGTATTCGCCGCGCCTGGGGGGAGTGAACACGAAGTCCGCCGTCTCGCCAACGTCGATGACGACGGTCGCGGGTCGCGCGACCGATTGTTGGACAGGCAGGTCGGCCCCGTCCTTGGCTACGGGTTGCCACACCGAGGTGGTCGTGTCCTGGCGGACCGTCATGCGAGCCCCTTCCGCCAATCCGATGTTGACCAACCGAAGTCGATGCCTTCGACCCGCGCGCCATGTCATCGGCGGCAGAATAGAGTCTCCGTTGACGAGGAAGCGCGGATTCGCCATGCCATCCCATCCGACGACATACACGTGATCGAAGGACGGATCGAATGCCTCGCGAGGTTCCGTCACGATGATGGCGCCGTACAGACCCGAGGTCAGTTGCACCTCGTCGTTGAGGTGCGTGTGATAGATGAACGTCCCGGCGCGCGGCATGGTGAGGCGCGCGACGAAGGAATCTGAAGGCGCGATGCGCGGCGCCAGTTTTCCAGTCTGGCCGCTCCACCCCGACACGCCGTCGGAGTAGCTCTCGAGTTCGAGGCCGTGCCAGTGCACAGCGGTCGGCTCCTTGAGCGTGTTGATCACGGTGATGTCGGTCGGCTGGCCGCGTGTGAGCACGAGCGGCGGTCCGCCCACGCGCGCCAGCGGCGCGGTCGGCGATTCCGAACCGTGCTCGATCGCATACCCCATCGCGCGATCGGAGCGGCCGAGCTTCGTCCCTTCAATCACGAACATTCGCAGCGTGCGCGGAGACGGCCGCGGTGCGGGCGTCCATCCCGCCGCTGCCTTCACGTCGATGCCCAGCACGAGGCCGGCCATGTGCTCGCCGGGATCCTCCGACATCATGGCGTGCTCGTTATGCGGCGGATCGAGCCGAGCTGCACTCGAGACCGAGTGAAAGGAGATATGGCAGTGAAAGAGCCAGCGGCCGTCGCGGTCCGGCACCCAGGACATCGCCATGCTGCTGAACGGCATCATCAGCTCGGTGACCGCGGTTCTCCGTTGCTGCGAGTCATAGGACGTATCGCTACGGAAGGAACCCCTGGCATCTACGTTGAAGTAGAAGCCGTGCATGTGCATCGGGTGAGGCCGGACGGTGCCATTCAGCCAGCGCCAGCGAACAGTGTCACCGGTGGTTGCCGTCATTCGTTCCGTGTACGGGAATGACTTGCCGTTGATCGCGAGCACGTTGCGATACCGCGTGGAATCGGAATGGCTCCAGATGTTCATAACGAACACCCGGTCGTTCGGTACGCCATTCGCGGAGTCGACGACGAACGCGCCGCTGAGCTGTTCCCGCTCACCCTGGTTGTAGTCGATGTTACCGACACGTGCGTAATACGGGTACGTGCCGGGCGCGCCGGCGGCGAACGTGACGGTGCGAGATTCACCGGGTGGAACGGCCACGCTGTCCTGTCGTTCCTGAACGGGTCGCGCGTACAGTCCCTGCAACCAGATCGTGGAGTCGGGCAGCGCGTTGCGTACCGTCGCGGAGATGACCGTTCCGGTCCGGACCCGCAAGAGGGGCGCGGGAATACTGGGCGCCTTCCGCTCCTCGCCTAACGCTTCGGTGTCGACGTAGGGACCGTCCGCCGCTTCGGGATGCCAGCGCGCTGGTTGCACCACCATGCGCACGACGAGCGTGTCGCCGCGAAGGATGCCGGCAGTTGCGCGATTATCGTTGGCCTGAACTTCCGGCGGTCCCCCTGAGCACGCGCCGCTAGCCAGAATACACACTGCTTTTGTCAGGCGCATCAGGCGTTGAGTGGAACGCGTGACGTTCGTAATCGGTGGTTTCACGTCGGCTCGCCGAAGAAGCGCGGCTACAATACGGGAGGCCGTGTGAGCACGCAAGCCAGCCGACCTGCGTCACCGGTGCGTCGAGAGTACCTTCTCGTGAACCCGCGGCCCTCCAGATGCGCTTCACATCCGGTTTGATACTGACACTGCTGTCATCGGTGGCGTGCGCCACGGCAGGGACACAGAGCATCAACTCTGGTAGCCGGGCAATGCTGCTCGACGCATCGCACGCCGAATGGCGCGCAGCGGCTCCAGCGGTGTCGCACCTGCGATTCGAGACCACGAAAGGCGTCTTCGTGCTCGAACTCCATCGCGCCTGGGGACCGATCGGCGCCGATCGCGTCTACAACCTCGCCCGACTCGGTTACTACAACGACACGCGGTTGCACCGCGTGCGCGCCGACATCGCGCACTTCGGCATCCACGGCGATCCCGCGGTCAACGCGGTGTGGCAGGTCGCCGAGCTGCAGGATGATCCGCCGCGATCGACCAACCGGCGCGGCACGTTCGCGCTGGCATTCCCCGCCCGCCCCAATTCGCGCACGACCCAGATCTACATCAACAAGACCGACAACCCGCGCAGTGATGCCGATGCGTTCACGGTGTTAGGCACCGTGGTGGAGGGCATGGCGGTCGTGGACAGCCTGTACGCCGGCTACGGCGAGGAATCCGGCGGCGGGATGAGGCAGGGGAAGCAGGGGCCCCTTCTGCAGGGAGGGAATGCGTGGCTGGATCGTCTCTACCCCCGGCTCGATCGGATTCAGCGCGTAACCGTACGGACCGTGCGATAAGCGAGTGGACGGGAGACGGGTGACGGGCGAGAGCGCTCTCTCCTGTCGCCCGTCCCCCGTCCCCCGTCTCGTCAGGTTCTTGTTCTTGGCCTCTCGTCCTTCAAGACTTTCCCCCCCTGCATCACCCACTGCACCCTCTCAGTAACCGTGATGTCGGTGAGCGGATCGCCGGGGACGGCGATGAGATCGGCGAGCTTTCCCGGCGCGATCGAGCCTCGATCATCCTTGCCGAGCACCTCCGCCGCAACGGTCGTCGCGCTGCGTAACGCCGCCAGCGGCGTCATTCCCATCTTCACGTAAACGGCAAACTCCTTCGCGTTCTCGCCGTGCGGAAAGACCGCGGCGTCCGTGCCGAAGGCGATCTTTACGCCGGCCGCAATCGCCTTGCGATTGCTCTCCGCCGCCAGCGGCAGCACCATCTCCGCCTTGCGACGCACGAGTGGCGGCAATACCGCGAGGTTGATTCGATCGCGCAGGTACGCGGTGGGCACCAGATACGTCCCATGCTGCTTCATCAGCGCGATCGCTTCATCGTCGAGCATGGAACCATGTTCGATCGACGTCACGCCCGCGCGAACGGCGGCCTTGATGCCCTCAGTGCCATGCGCATGCGCAGCCACTTTCACGCCGTGGCGCGCCGCTTCGTCGACCATCGCCTTCAGCTCTTCATACGTGTACTGCTGCGCGCCTACAGGGCCCTCGAGCGACAGCACGCCGGCCGTGGCGCAGGTCTTGATCACCTGGGCGCCGTGCTTGATCTGGTACCGTACCGCTTCCACCACTTCCCACGGTCCATCGGCGACCCCGTTCTTCGGGCTCTGCTCCAGAACTCCCGGCGCGAACCCCGTTACGTCGCAGTGGCCGCCGGTGATGCCTAACGCATCGCGCGAAGGAATGACCCGCGGTCCCAATACGTCGTTCCGGTCCACGGCCTTCCCCAGCGCGACGGTGATTTCGCCGCCAAAGTCGCGCACGGTCGTGAAACCGGCCATCACCGTGGTGCGGGCATGCCGCGTCGCCTTATACGCGGCATCGACGCTGGTCTCCAGCACCGGCTCGATGAACGACGCGGCGCCGATCTCGCCGCTGAGGTGCGTGTGAAGGTCGATGAATCCGGGGAGCAGTGTCACGTCGCCGAGGTCGATCACGCGAGCGCCGGACGGCATCGAGGGTGGATTGACGGCGGTGATCCTGTCACCGGTCACCACCACGCTCACGTCGCGAAGCATCTGACCGCTGGCCAGGTCCAGCATCCTCGCCGCCCGCACGATTACGGGTGTGGGTGCGCCCGCCGGCGCGGGCCCCTGTGCCTGGACTTGGGCGGCGGCCAGCAGAAGGATTAGCGCGGTTTGGCGGGTTCTCATAAGGAGCCGTTTCCGGCGGTTCGAGAAGATGGAATTTGCGCCAAGCTATGGCGGCACTTGCACCTGTGCCATCGTCGGGGGCCGGGGGCTTAAGGCGCGGAGAGCGAGGCTTACCAGAATCGGGCGCTTTGAACCCTTCGTCCCCACACCCGATACCCACGCCCCCACGTGACCAGCCGAGTCTCCAAATCGTGTATTCCCTGTGAGTTAGATCGATTCGACGGTTGTGTGGGAATCAGTAGATGTGGGGGGAATCGAGGACCGCCTAACCATTACCCTCGGCGCGAGCTCCGATTGACACTGGGCGCGGTACGGGAATCCGCTACAACTGAGCGAGAGTCGCACGCCGGCTGGCCGGGAAGGCTCGAAGCGATCGATGCCTTCCTCATGCTGCTTGCCAAGGCGGTGCGACAGCTGCACACGTATCCAGTCACGAGCCAGGTCTGCGTCGATGCGGTGAACCTGTGCCGCGCGAATCTCGCCGCCATCGACGGTCCGGACGAGACGACCCTGACGGTCTCTCCCGATGCGCTCCTGCTGCACGATCATCCGCTGGGTGACGCGATCTTCGTCAAACAGGAACTCACGCGCCGGCTTGGTCGCGCGCGCGTATCCGAAATCACGATCCGACGCGAATGCACCACGCGTGACCTCACGCGATTTTGCGTCAATCTCCTTCGCTGCAGCGAAGCGGCCGATCGCACGATCTCGGTCGCCGGGCTGATGGCCGAGGATGGCGTCGAGGCGGTCAGTGTCCAGGTCACCTCGCGCCGCGAAGTGCTGCAGGTCGCTCCCTCCGGATCGGCGCAACGCGACCTGGTGGCGCATGAGCGTATGCGGCGCGAAGTCCAGCAAGCCAACACGCGAACCGTCCATCTCTTCCCCCCGCACCGCGGCTGGATACGGCTCGATCCGGCCGAGTCGTACGACACCGTGACGCTCGCCGATCTCGCGATCCTCGTCGACGACCCTAACGACCTGGCGGCGATGCTGCAGCGCCTGGTCGAAGATGGTCAGCCGCCCAGTGGCGCCGACCAGCAGGTCCTGGTCCGACGCTTCAGTGACGTGTCGTCGCTGTTCGCCGGTCTCGAGCCGCGCCTGAGCATGGTGATGTTCGGCAAGCTGGCGCGCGTCCTTCTCGAGATGGAGAGCGAAAGCCGCCGCAACTTGCTCAAGCAAACCGTCCTGCCGGCGATCTTCGACGGTCGTCCGGATGCCAACGTGCTGCAGGCGTTCTCCGACACCGACCTCGCCGAGTCGCTCTGCCTGTTGTTCGACGTGGAGACCGCGGCGTCCGCGGTGGCCCTGTCGGCGCTCGACCAGTTGAACCTCAGCCCAGAGCGGCAGGCTGTGATTCTGCCGCTCATGGACGAGATCATGCGCGCCCGCATCGACCCCGCCCTGGGCCTGGATGCCACGACCGCCATCGCGCTGGATCAGCAGGCCCGCCGCCTGACGAGGATCGACGCGACCGAGCGCCGCAGCTTCGTCGAACTGTCGGGCTTCGACTTCCGGCTCGACGATCAGGCACGTTCGAGTATCGATTCCGTTTGCGAAGGCATTCGTGACACCGACGCCACCATGGTCGAGTTCATGTGCCTGGCGAACCTCGTCGGCCTGCAGCCCAATCCGGAAGTCGCCGGCGCGTTCATGCATGATGCGATGGATCGCGCCACCCAGCTCGTTGCGGCCGGCCGCTGGAGCGACCTGGCTGCCGCGCTCCAGCGACTCGCCGCCGTGACGTCGATGCTCCGCGACCGGCGGCCCGAGATCACCGCGCTGGTCAACACCGCACTCAGTGAATTCGCGACACCGGAGTTCACGTCCGCGCTGCTGGCGCAGCACGCCCAGAGCAACGATTCCCAGGCGATCGCACTCAACGTGATTGACGCGCTCGGGTCAGCAATCGCTCCATCCCTGCTATCGCTACTGGACACGAATGCGGCCGCGGCGACGGTGGCCGTTGAGCTGATGTGCGAAAGAGCGTCGCTGTTCGCGCAGTCTCTCGCGGACGACATCCCGAGAGTCAGCCGTCAGACGCGGTTCCACGTTGCGCGCGTGCTCGGACACGCGGGCGCCGGATACGAGGATTATGTCGGCGGGCTGTGCGACCAGAAGGATGAGAAGACAACCCGGGAAGCGCTCCGTGGTCTTTCGCGCATTGGCACGCCTCGCGCCGCCGAGCTGGTGGGCGAGGCTGCCCGCGATGCGCGCGATTGGATGTCGACGGCAACCGTGGAAACCCTGCTTCACTTTCCGGCGGAAATCGGTGCGCCGGCCATCCGTGACCTGCTGTCGCATCGGCCATTCGTTCTGGCGCAGCCCGCTGCGGCATCCCGTCTCCTCCGGCGCGCCGCGCCGGCCAGGCCATCCAACCTCGAGCCGGTCCTTCGCGACCTCGCGTCGTTGCGATATCGGTTCTGGAACAGCGCCCTCGTAACACTCGCTCGCGACGCGGGAGCGCTGCTCAACCGATGAGCTCCACATTGACTCCCATGCCGGGCGCGATCGCGGCCGCCGGCGATCCGCTCGTGGTGATGAAGGACCTGATCACCCTGCGCCGGCTCGTCGGTTTGTATCCGTCCGACCATCCGCTGATCGAGGAGAAGCTGCGCGAGCTCGACGCCGCCTTGCAGCGCCGGCTCGAGCACGCGCCCTCGTTCCAGGTGGATGTCGTGCGCGGTGACGTCCACATCGACGGCGATGCGTTCCGGCAGGAAAGTCGGGCTCACGCGCACCTGATCACCGAGCTGACGGACATCGGCATCCAGAGCATTCGCATCGACGCCGGTGTGACGGCAGCCGAGCTCCGCGCCACGGCCGAATTCCTATGGAAGTTCGACGGAAAACACGGCGGCGACGCGGTCAGGGAGCGGCTGGCGCAAGCCGGTGTGCGCAACGTCACGCTGGGTCGCATCGTTCCCCTCGACACGAAGTGGCTCTCCCGCGCCTGGCCCGACGAACCGGCCCGTCCGATCGATCCAGCGTACGAGGAAGCCCTCGTCATGACCCAGGCGGCGTTCCATCGCGTCTCGTCAGGCGGAGAGCTCGATACGAACGCGGTTCGTGACACCGTCCAGCTCCTCATCCGGAACGTTGCCGGCAGCAACGCGGCTCTCGGTCACGTCCTCGCCGTCAAGGAATACGAAAACCTCACGTGGTGCCACTCCGTCAACGTAGCGATGCTCAGCCTCCTCATCGGCCGCCAGGTCGGGCTCGACGGGCAACTGATCGTCGCGTTAGTGGAGGCGGCACTGCTGCACGACATCGGGAAGACGCGCGTGCCGCTCGAGGTCGTCCAGAAGCCCGGCAAGCTCGATCTCAGCGAGCGCAAACTGATCGAGGCCCACGCGGCCTACGGTGGCGAGATCCTCGCCGGCACACCTGGGCTCCGGCCGCTCACGCCGACGGTCGCGCTCGAACATCATCGCACGATGCTCGGTGGCGGGTACCCCGATCTCGGCGCGAACGTCGTGCCGCATCCCATGAGCCAGATCGTTTCCGTGGCCGACGTCTATGAGGCGCTCACCGGAGCACGGTCGTACAAGGATCCCACTCCACCCGAGCGCGCTTGCGTGATCCTGGCGCGCATCGCCGGCGACCAGCTCAACGCGTCCCTCGTGAAGGCCTTCGTCAGCACGGTGACGTTCTTCCCCATCGGATCATTCGTCCGCACCAATCGCGAGGAGATCGGGGTTGTCGTGCGCACCAGGCCGGAAGATCCACTCCGCCCGGTCATCGCGCTCCTCCGTGATGACCTTGCG
>CAZSNV010000175.1:0-10351 GCA_964608035.1 uncultured Gemmatimonadaceae bacterium
AGATCGATTGCCTCCGCGGCGCCACCCGCCGCTGGAACCCGCCGCATCTCTACGTTGGGAACGGCAACGCCCTGTGGATTGGTCGTTGCAGCGAAGTAGATGTGACCACCATCCGGCGACCAGGTCAGGTTCGCGTACGACGACAGCTCCTCGGCGGCGGGCAAATGGTAAAGCTCGCGGGCGGTGCCGTCCTCAACGGACACGATCTGGATCGTGCTGTTGCCGAATGCCCGCGTCCGGAGCGCGAGGGCCACCTGCCGGCCGTCAGGGCTCAGCGCGATGCCCGAGAATGTCTGGCCGCGCGCCGCCGTGTAGATCGCCCGAACAGCGCCACTGGCCATGTCGACCGCGTTGATCGTGAATTGCGAGAACGTGGAATCGGGTGTCGCGAAGAACGCCCGCGAGCCGTCTCGCGCGATCGCGAGTCCATTCGGGAAGTTGCCCTCCTGCTGGTAGACCGGTGTTACCGCGCCGCTCTCCAGTGCGACGCGATACAGTCCGCCCCGGCCCTTCTGGTTCGCCCCACGGACCAGGAGCGAGCGCCCGTCCGGCATCCAGTACACCCTGGTGAGCCGCGACAGGTCCGGCGCGAGCCGGCGAACCTCGCCGCGCTCCAGAGAACGGATGACCAGGTCCGACTGGCTGTACGGGTTGGTGCCGCTGCCGCGCGAGACGATGTACGCCACGTGCTGGCCGTCAGGCGAGAACGCCATCGTATACGGAGAGGCGTTGAATGCACCGCCGCTCACCGACGTCGGTTGCGACAGCACCTTCCCGCTCTTCGCGTCGAAAGCCGCGGTATAGAGGTCGCGCTGTCCGGTCTGAAGACCGTAGAAGATCGATCCGTCGCCGCCTGTTCCCAGCGGAATCATTCGCCACACGTCGGCCCGCACGAGCACCGGCTCGCCCTGCGCCTTGCCGTTGGCCATCGCCACCGCCCACACGCCAGGCGTGCCACTGCGCGCGCTCCCAACGAGGAGGTGCACGCCGTCCAGCGTCCAGCCGACGACGATGTCGTTGCCTTTGTCCCGCAGCACGGCGGTCTCACCACTGCCGTCGAGCGCCATGACGTACACATCCCGCTCCGGGTCGCTCTGATCGCGCGGGAAGTCATACGCGATCCAGCGACCGTCGGGCGAGACGGACAGGTCGTTAGGCGACCGCCAGTCGAAGCTCTTGAGCACCCGTGCCGGACCGCTGTCGAGCGGGACCATCGCAATCTGGGTCGTCCGATCGCTGCGATAGAGCACCGTCGCCACGCTACGCCCGTCCGGCGTGAAGGACTGCGGCGAATTGTACTCGAGGTCGGGTGCAGTGAAGATAGTGCGCATCTTCCCGGAGTCGCGGCCGGCGATGGGTGCCGCGCGAAGCTCGAACGCGAGCTTCTTTATGGAGAACCATCCGAAGACGACCGTCTTGCCATCGGGCGAGATCACCGACCCCTCGGCGAAGTCCTCCGACTCGGCCCACGATCCTTTGTTCGTGACTCGGCGTGTGGTGTCCGCGGCCAGATCCCGCAGCCCCAGGTCGCCGGTTCCCCAGTCGGTCGTCGAGATGAAGCGGCCGTCAGGGGAGGGGCGCCCCTCGAAGTCAACCGTCGGCCCCTTCCACACGCGGCGCGTGGCGGGCGCTTCCGCGAGCTGCGTGAGCCCCGCTTGAACTTGCGCACCGGCGGCGTCGCCGGCGGCACCGCCCGATTGCGACGTGCGCGAGCAGGCGCCGACGGTGAGTGAGAGCGAAACGATCAGTGAAGGAACGCGGAGGCGGGACATGGCGACACCATAGGTGGAGACAACAGCACGACAGGCAATTCCCCAGCCACTTCTTCGGCAATCGACAACGTACGTGCCGGTAAGAACATACATGCAACCGGGTCTCGATTTTCCTTGCCCGTCGTAACGAGCCGTTACCCGGTGTCGTTACTCCGGACCCTTCATTCCGTTACGCGCAGCGCGCGACCAACCCGCAGGTCGTTAGGCTGATCAGGGCAGGCCGCTTCGACGAAGCCCTTCACGGTCGACGATGCGACCGCCCTGGATCACGTAGCGGATCTGCCGCGTATTGCGAATGTCGTCCAGCGGATTCGCAGTGACCAGTACGAGATCGGCCCACTGCCCCTCGGCGATGGTGCCGATGGCGGGCGTGTTCAGCACGCGTGCGGCGGCGCCCGTTGCGGCCACAATCGCGTCCATCGGGGTCATCCCCGACGCCACCAGCACCTCCATCTCATGCTGCACGTTGAGGGGAAACGGGCTATCAGTGCCGGTCGCCACCGTAACGCCAGCGGCGTGGTAGCGGCCCACACCGCGCTCGACGCGTTGCACGGTCCTCGAGTAGGCCGGTACGTTGCGACGGTTCGATGAATCCGACGCGTACGTTGAGCGCCATGCCGGCGCGAGAAACGGCGCGACGTCGGGAGCCGCGAGAAGAGCGGGATCGTCCATTGTGCGCAGCATCGAGAACCAGAGCGCGGCCGTCGGCACAATCCACAGGTCCGCGGCGCGTGCGAGCTCTGTGAAGTCCGAGCGCAACGTATAGCGATCGCGGAAACAGTCGAGCACGTGCTCTGCTCCGTCGACGCCGGCTGCGACGACCGGCAGAATGTGCTCACAGTGGCCGCTCACCACCATCCCGAACCGATGCGCCTCACTGACCAGGCGCACGGCGCTCCACCAATTCTCGAATCCGCGCTCCTTGACGAACCTGGCATCCAGCCCGGCGAGAATCGCGAGCGCGCGCGCCATCGAGCCGGAATCGGTGCTCATCTGATCGGTCAACGTGGAGAAGCCGATCCCCATCCTGTGAAACATGGCACCGCCGTAGACGATGCGCGGACCCTGAATGATGCCGGCCTCGATCGTGTTGCGGGTGTCTGGCGTCTGCACCTTCTGCGAGGCGATGTCGCGAACGGTCGTGACCCCGTTGTGCAACCACCCCAGGAGCCCGAGGTCATCGGCGATGTGCGCGTGCAGGTCGATGAGGCCCGGCAGCAGGTAGGCGTTCTCCGCGTCGATCATGCGCGCGCCGTTGGCAGACAGGGTACCGGCGGGGGCAACGCGAGCGATGCGCCCGCCCTGAACCAGGACGTCGCGCGGCGCGGAGAGCGGAGTACCGCGACCGTCGATCACGCGAGCGCCGCGAATCAGAATCGGCTCGGGTGCGGCGGGCACGTGGTACCGCAGCGGCCAGGCAATCGCGCGAACGTTCCCGTTCGGCGCGCGCAGCCGCAGCCCTCCCGTCGAGAGGTAGAGAATGCTTCCGTCGCGCGCGTAGCGCGCCTCGACCGCGGGCTCGCCGGACAGGGCGATGGGCGCATCACGCAGGCCGGTTGATTCGCTGAACGGAGCGTGCCAGAGCCGATTGTCCTCGACCCATACGGCCATGCTGTCAACGGTGAGGTCGAGGTTCGCGACCGCGAGCGGAAACCGCGATACCGTCTTTCTTGCGCCCACAAGCGGGATCCATTCCGGCCGCTGCCGGCGCGCGCCCAGATCGAGCAGTGAGACGACGAGCGCGTCCGAGCGAGGGCTCCACGCCAGCGTGCCCCAGGCGACGCCGACGGTTGGACCGAGGTCACGAGTCTGGTCGAGGCGCACGGCGCGCTGGGCCTGGGGATCGATCAGGCGCAGGCGGTTGCCGGCGAGGAACGCGATCCACTTTCCATCCGGCGACCAGACCGGGGCCCGGAGGTCCTGGCCTAACGAGGCCAGAACACGCTGCGCACCGGTGCGCGTGTGCGTGGCGACCAGGTCAAACGGGCGTCCCGGTCCCTCACGCCGCGTCCACGCGAGCTCCTCCCCGTTGGGCGACCAGGTGAGCGCGTTGTCGCCGGCTCCCGACGCGCGGCCGAGGCTGCGCGGTGGCGATCCCAGATCGCCGACCCAGAGCGAGTCGAGCGCGATCATCGCGACGCGCCGGCCGTCCGGCGACAAGGCGATGCTGGTGAAGCCCTTGGCGACGCGCGCCTGACCCGGTGGTGGAAAGGTCACCGGCGGGACCGCGGTCCGGCGGCGGGGCATGGTCACGCGGGCGCGGAACGGAATCGCGGTCGGCGCGCCGCCATCAGGCGACACGCGCCACAGGCCTCCGTCCGCCGAGTAGATGAGGGAGCGTCCATCCGGCGTCCAGCGAACGCGGTAGGTGACCATCTCGTCGTTGTTCGTTAGGCGTTGCGCGTCGCCGTTCCCCGTTTGCGTCCACAGTTGCCAGCGATTCGCGGAGTCGCGGGCGAAGAACGCGAGCTGCGATCCGTCCGGAGACCACACCGGCGCGAGTCCGCGCATGGCGGTGATGGGCCGGGCGGCACCGCCGGCTGCCGCGACCTCCCAGATGCGCCCGTCGCCGCGGACTGGATTTGTGGCAGTGTTGACAAACGCGATGCGCGCGCCGTCGGGCGACCACGTGGGCGCACTATTCCGCGGCAAGATTCCCGACCGCGGCGGCATCGCCGCCGGCAGGGAGTCGACTCGCAGCACTGACTCGGTTCCGCTGTCGACGTCGAGTACGGTCAAGGTGTCGCCAATTGCGTACGACATCCGCCGGCCGTCGGGTGCCCACGCCGGAGAAGCGTACGCGAAGTACTCAATCGAGCGCGACGTGAGCCGCCTCATTGCGCCGCCATTGGCCGATACGAGCCAGAGCGCTCGGCCGCCCGGGCGATCGCTCTGGAAGACGATGCGCCGTCCATCAGGCGAGATGGCGGGATCGAAGTCCTCGGCCGTGTCACGGACGGCATCGGTAATCGGTGTGGCATCGCCGCCTGCGCTCGGGATGCGCCACAACTGCCCGAGCAGGTCGATGACGATGTAACGCCCATCGGGTGAGACGTCGAATGCGAGCCGCGTTCCCTCGCGCGTCTCGAAGGAGATCGTGTCGACTACATCGCGACGCGCAGCCGGCGCGAACGACGCGCTGCGCGCGGGCGAGGGCGCCGTGTTGCACGCGGCGAGCGCGAGCAAGCAGAGCGCATGTATGGACGTCTTCACGATTGTTCCGGGGGGGGACACCATGACCTCAAGCAATTCCCCGTCCATCGCTTCGCGATACGACAAACGTCCGCCCCAGCAACGACATGGGAGCAACGCCCCCTCCAGTTTGAATGGCGATCGTAACGACGCGTTACGCGAGGTCGTTACCCCGGGACATCGTTGCGTTACTTGCGTCGTGCTCGTTTCCGTCATCCAGTGCCGCTGACACCAGTGGCAGTCGCAGCGACGCGGTCGACCCTGCGCCAACCTCGCTTTCAATGCGCAGTTCGCCGCCATGCGCGATGGCTATCTGCCGGGCGACCGCGAGCCCCAAACCGGTTCCGTCCGGCTTCGTCGAGACGAACGGATCGAAGACATGGTCGAGCAACGCGGCCGGAATCCCGTGGCCCGTATCCTGGATGCGTACCTCCACCTCACCGCTGTCGGAAACGGCCGAGACGGTGACGCGCCCGCCTGGTGGCGTCGCCTGCGCAGCATTGAGGAGCAGGTTCAGGAAGAGTTGCTCCAGGGCCGACGCATCGCCTCGCACGAGGAGAGGGACTTCGCTCACGTCCGGTGCCTCGAGTGCAGTACCTGTCTGCTCGAACGCTGGCATCGTCACCTCTAACGCCCGTTGAAGCGGGACCCGCACGTTCACGAGATCCTTGCCGCCGGTGCCGCTCCGAGCCACGCGCAGCGCACCGGAGACGGTGTTATTCAGGCGCGTCACAACGCGCAACGCCCGTTCCAGTGGCGCACGGAGCGCCGACTCGGGCGCAACCTGTTCCTCCACTCGCTGGAGATCCATGCGGAGCGAAGTGAGTGGATTGCGCACCTCGTGGGCGAGTGATGCCGCGAATTCGCCCACCGCGGCAAGTCGCTCGCGACGCGTCAGCCGGTCAAGCGTATGGCGAAGATTCTCGACCATGCCGTTGAATGCGCGTGCCACCCGACCGACTTCGTCATCGTCAGGCACGTCGACGCGATGCTCGAGGTCCCCCCGTGACACCGCGTCCGCGGCGACGGCCAGGCGCTCGAGCGACTGGGTGAGCCGACGCGTCAGCAGGGCAGCCAACATCAGGGTCGCCAACGAGACGATCAGCAGCGCGAACGCTCCTTTTCGCGCAGCGCCCTCGAAAGGTGCCGAAAAACCACCAAGGGGCGCGGCCGCGGTGAGCAGTAGGTGCGGTTCCTGGAGCGTGCGACGCGCGACCAGCCATTGGTCTCCAGCCCAGTCGAATTCCTCCCTTGCGAGCAGGGCCGGGTCGAAGGGGAGCGGCGCAAGCCACTCACCACTCGTGCGATCGGCGATGCCGAGCACTGCCCCGATGCCACCCGTGCCTCCGGCGCCAACCGGCACGAGGGTGCTGGTCGCGAGCTGCGTCTCGATGGTACCGAGAGGAGCGCCGGTTCCGCGCGCTGTCACCGGGAGCGACACAGAGATTCCCGAAGCGGGCGCGGTCCCATTGCGGGCAGGCTCCAGGTGCAGCGTAGAATCGTCCGCCCTCGTGAGCACCCAGCGGGCGGTGCCCTCGCGGTCGCGAAGCACGAAGCGCGTTGGCCCGTCGCGATCACCCGCGTCGTCCCCCAGGCTCCGCACGACCGCCCGGAACGCGGTGGTCCCCGGAGGGGCTCGTCCGGCGGCACGGTCGAGCGCCCCCCGCACCTCGGGGGCCTCGGCGATGTCCAGCAGCCCCGATCGCACGACGACCCACCGCGCGCTGACCTCATTCACGACTTGAACCAGCGCGGCATCGAGACGGGCGCGCAGCAACGCGCGACCGGACCGCTCGGTCGCGCGCGTCAGCCACAATCCCACGATCGCCAGCGGAACGACGACCCCAAAGACGATCACCAGCAGGAACTTCGCCCGCAGTGATCGCGCGATCCGCAGGTTCAGGAGGCGTCCGGGCATGGCCATTCGTTAGGCGAGGCCATGCTTGCGCAACAGGCGGTCGAGTCGTGGGCGTGACACGCCAAGGATGGCGGCGGCGCGCGCCTTGTGACCGAGCGTCGCGGCGAGCACACGCTCGACGTGAGCTCGTTCGAGTGCATCGAGGCTGGGAAGCTCCTCCGCTTTCACCGCTCCGTCGCGCGTTCCCGCTGGTGTCACTCCGCCTGCATCGAATCCGTTCACACCATTCTCGGCGCGCAGCATTCCCAACTCTACGTGCTCCGCCCTGATGACATCACTGGTGGCCATCAGCACAGCACGTGTGAGGCAGTTCTCCAACTCGCGGACGTTGCCTGGCCACGAATGTCGGAGCAGTCTGGCCACCGCTTCGTCCGACAGCACCGGTGCGGTGCGCCCCGCCGCGACGCTTGCTCGACGCACCAGGTGACGCGCGAGTAGCGGGATGTCGTCGATCCGCTCCCGCAACGGCGGCACCACGATCTCCACGACCCGCAGCCGGTAGTACAAGTCGGTCCGGAACGCACCGCTGACCCGCATCTGCTCGAGGTCACGATGTGTCGCCGCGATCACGCGCGCCTCGGTCTTTTCAGGGCGCTCGGCCCCGACCGGATAGAACTCCCGCTCCTGCAGCACACGGAGGAGCTTCGCCTGCATCTCCGCACTCGTGTCGCCGATCTCGTCGAGGAAGATGGTGCCGCGACCCGCGAGCGCGAACCGACCCTTCCGGTCGCTCGTTGCACCAGTGAACGAGCCGCGAACATGGCCGAAGAGTTCACTCTCGAGCAGCGACGCAGGAAGCGCGGCACAGTTCACGCCAATGAACGGTGCGGTGGCGTCGGCTGAGTTGACGTGGATCGCGCGAGCAATGAGCTCCTTCCCCGTGCCCGACTCTCCTCGAATGAGGACCGTGGCAGGATTCACCGCAGCGTGCCCGATGAGCTTGTACACAGCGATCATGCGGGGGTCGTGTCCGATCAGCGCCTCGCGGTGGCCTTCTGGGAAGCGCAGCAGCGATTCCGGGGGCCGACGGTCCGCACCGGTCCGCGTGAGCCGATCCTCGAACACGCGCGCCAGCACGCGCCGGAGTTCGTGCAGGTCGAGCGGCTTCACCAGGACTTCCACCGCACCTTCGCGCATCGCCGACACCACCGTATCCATGTCGTCAAACGCCGTCATGAGCACGACGTCGATGTCCGGCGCCCGAGCGCGGAGAAGCCGCAGAAGCTCGACGCCATTCAGTCCCGCCATCCTCACGTCTGTGAGCACGACGTCGGTGCCTGCCGACGCAACAATACCCAGGGCACGCTCGGCGCTCTCCGCACCCACGATGGTGGTGGACGCATCCGTCAGCGCCTCGATGAGCGAGTCGCGGATGGTGTCATCGTCGTCCACGACGAGAAGTCGGCGCATGTGTCGGCGAGAGGTGAAAGCCGGTCTAGAGTACCACGGGGCTCCGGGCTGGACAACAAAAAGAGCCCGCCGCCTGGCGGAGTCAGCCCCACCGTTACCGTCCGGAACCCACCGTTTGCCCGGCGGTCCAGTTCATTCACCGCGTGCGTCTTTATCCTTCGCCCGGACCTGGCGCAACTTACTCCAGCGGGCTCGCTAACTCTCACGTGGGGGGTCGTATGCGTCGTGTTCTTGGTGTGGTGTGTGGTTTGGCGGCATTGGCCTGCTCGGAGAGTTCGCCGAGTAGCACGGAACCGTTCGTGTCGCTGGAATCGGCTCTCGGGCAGCCGTCGGCGAACCACGGCAGCGCTCATGGTCCCGTAACTGTCTTCAACGCACAGATGCGCCCCGAGTTCGAGTTCCCTGCATGCAACTCGGCTGCAAAGGGTCACGCGAACATCAAGGTGCGGCCGGACGGCACAATCGAATCCGTCGTCACCATCAACAACGAGGGCGAGATCGTCAATTTCGGTCACATCCACCACAAGAACGTGGCGTCGCAGACAGGTCCCATTGTCTGGTGGCTGAGTTCACCGTTCGGAACGGCTCTCGGACTCACGGACAAGCATCTGCAGTTCCGGCAGGACGGAGTTTTCTCGGCGACCAACGGTCATTTCGCGACGCACGCAGTCGCGTTGGCGGCTTTGTTGGCGAGCCCCGACGAGTTTTATGTGAACTTCCACTCGGTCAGGTGTCCTCCGGGAGTCGTGCGCGGCAACCTGCCGTGATTTGAAGCTCGATTCACGCGGATCGCCCCTGGGAGTGAATTCCCAGGGGCGTTTTGGTTAAGCAGGGGTTCGTCCGGTGATGGAGACGTGACGCGCCTTCGCAGGTTGGCCGTGTGAGCCATATCGCGCTGATCGAACGAGCGACCACGAACGAGATCATCGGCGCCTTTTTCGAGGTCTACAATGCCCTCGGATTCGGTTTCCTCGAGCACGTTTACTCGATGGCGCTCGAGCGCGAACTGGTGGCGCGGGGCCGCACCGTCGGCCGGGAAGTCTCGATCCCGATTCAGTACAAGGGTGAGCTGTTAACGTCGCAACGCCTGGACATGTTTGTCGACGAGAAGGTCGTGGTTGAGATCAAATCGACCGAATTGCTGCCGCCGTTCGCGCGTCGCCAGACGCTCAATTACCTGCGGGCGACAACATTGCAGGTTGCGCTACTCCTGCATTTTGGCCCCAGGGCGAAGTTCTATCGCTTGGTGCAGTCCACGTGGTCCCGCCACACTTGAGGCGTGGATACCGGAATCAACTACGAGTTCCGCGCTCGACCTGCCTAAGCGCGCTTTCGGTAGTCCCGCGACATTTGAAACGCGGATCAAGGCGAATTTCTGCGAATCATCGCGGATAGACCCCCAAAAATCCTGTCATCGGGGGACCGCACCCGAGGACTGGAATTACCCCGGAGTCAATCCGCTTGTTTTCGCGAAAATCCGCGTATCAAAAAGGTCGCGGGACTGAACGATGCATTCCTGATCGTGTCGAGGGCGCCGGAACCACGTGACCCTGGATTCAACTACAACGAGTTTCGCGTGCTCTACCTGCACACGCGCGCTTCGGAAGTCCCGCGACATTTGAGGCGCGGATCAACGCGAATTGAGCGAATCATCGCGGATAAACCCCAAAAACCGGTCGGAAGATCGCTCCGGAGAAGGGAATTACTCGGAGTTAATCCGTCCAGGTTCGCGGGAATCCGCGATCAAAACGTTGCGTGACTTGGGCCTTCAGCGGCAGCCAGCGGATCCCGAGCCAAACGCAGGGCAGTTCCCGCCTTGAAAACGCCCCTGCCGAGGGCGACTATGCGACAGCCCCCTCTCCTGGCGAGGAATCTGCCGCTTGCGTCCCACGGACGTCTCCAATCCGCAGTACTACCATAAGGTTGTCGACTGCCAGTGGGCCTGTCCGGCGCATACCAATGTGCCGGAGTACATCCGGCTGATCGCGCAGGGCAAATACACCGACGCCTACATGGTGAACCGGGAGTCCAACGTCTTCCCGGGAATACTCGGCCGGAC
>CAZSNV010000176.1:0-10253 GCA_964608035.1 uncultured Gemmatimonadaceae bacterium
CAGGATGCTGCCTAAGCATCCTTAACCCCGTGTCCACAAAAGCGGGTCAAGCCCAGCCGATCCGCCGTATCCGTCCCTTCCGATAAATCCGAGTTCCAGACTTCGACGAATCTTGGTGAACGAGACTTTCGCATCGGTACACCAGCGCTCCCGTTAGCTCCCTGCGCGGATGTATTCGTCCACGTTCGTGGCGAGGACATCGAGCGGCACGTTCCCTCCGAGCACCACGGTGTCGTTGAAGCCCTTGAGTTCGAATCGCGATCCCATCGCCGTGGTCGCCCTCTGCCGCTGCCGATTGATTTCGCTGTGGCCAACCTTGTATCCGCACGCTTGGCCGGGCCACGAGCAGTACCGATCGACCTCGCTCGCGACTTCTTCCGGGTTCGATCCGTTCACATCGACGAAGAACTGCACGCCCTGTTCGCGCGTCCAGCGCTTCGCGTGGAGGCCCGTATCGACCACGAGTCGACAAGCGCGAAAGGCGATCGACTGCAGGTAGCCGAGTCGCGCGACCCGATCAGTTTCATACGCGCCGAGTTCGTCGGCGAGTTGCTCGGCGTAGAGTCCCCAACCCTCCGAATACGCGTTGAACGAGAGCAACTGACGAATCAGCGGCATGTCGTGCGTGTATTCGCCCTGCCAGATGTGGCCGGGGATCGCCTCGTGGAAGGACAAGTCGGGAAGACTGTATTTGCTGTGAAGGTCCGTGGTGCGGAGGTTGATCCAGTATCGGCCGGGAATCGTTCCGTCGATTGAACCGGCGCCCCCATAAGCCCCGGGGGCGCCGGGCTCCTCTTCGGGCGGGAGCCGTTTTACTTCCATGTTCGGATTCACCACCGTGTTAAACGCGCGCGGCATCTGCGACTTGATCCACTCGAGCCGTTCGTTGATGAATGCCATGATCTCGGCGCGACCCTTGTCGCCTTCCGGGAACTTGTAGCGAGGATCCTTCGCCAGCGCCTTCATCCGTTCGCCCACCGAGCCCTGGGAGTAGCCGACTTCCTTCAGGATCGCGTCCATCTGCGCATGGAGACTGCGCAATTCTGTCTGGCCAAGTTCATGGATCTCGTCAGGCGTCATCGACGTGGTGGTGGACGCCTTGAGTGCCCACTTGTAGAACTCGTCGCCACGCGGACGCGACGAGATTCCGGCATCGTTCGTGGCATCGCGTCGCTGGGCCTGCAGTTCGCGTAATTGCCGGTCGAGCGCGGGCGCGATCTCCTGCACCGCGACCGTTCGGGCGCGTTCGGCCCAGTTCCCGGGAATGTTTGTCGATCGCCGTTGGAGAGACTCGACGACCGAACCCCCTTGGCGTGCACTGCTCACCGAGAGACGTAACTGGCCTAACGCCTTGTCGAGGAGGAACGCCGGCGGCACGAGTCCCATTTCGCGCGCCGCCTGGATGCGACCAAGTTCACCGTCGAGCTGCTTTGCATACGACTGCAGTCGCGTCAGGTACGCCTCGGCGTCTGTGGCGTTCTCGATGCGATGATCGCTGTCCAGGAAACGCGGGATGTCGAGGTAGGCGCCGACGTTCTGGATGACGACATACGGAGTGTTCCGCCAGCTTCCAACCGTGATGTCGCCGTACGGGAGCGCGAAGCCTTCGAGGGCGGTAGCGTAGGCGCTTTTCACGACTTCAAAGCTGGTGCGCGCCTTATGTGACAGGCCGGTGGTATCGAAGGCGTTGACTCGCTCCAGGTCTGTTCGCACCTGGGTCGCGATCCGCTGTTTGCCAGCCTCGGAGCGGTCGGCGAGCTGCGAGCGGAGGTCTGCACGTGCGCCGGTGTCGATGCCCAGCGACGTCGCGCTCTCGGGGAACAGGGCCAGGAGATGTTCAGCGCACTCGTCGAGCAACGCGACCCCCTCGGCATCATTGGTAGCAGATGAAGTCGCACCCCGATCGCCCGCGCATGCGGAAAGCCAGGGAAGCGCGGCGGTGGCGGCCAGTGCGGCGATTACTTCGCGACGGCTGATTGGTGAGTTGGACACAGCTTCTTCTACCCCCACTTCTCGTCAGCGGTCGGCCCATAGATGGACGGCACCGGTACATCCAGAAGCCTGAGATACACCGTCATCTGCCCGCGATGGTGACTCAGGTGGCTGATATGCTGCCGCACGATCACGGCTCGCGGCGCCGTGAACAACACGTTGCTTCCCATCTTGAGTGACCACGGCACGCTGTAGTCGGCGTCCGTAGCGTTGACGATCGCCTCGCGCGACTTGCGGACGTTGTCGTCGAAGGTCTGCAGCAGCGATTGCGTTTTCTGGTTGCTGTAGCCGCCGCCCGAGGCCAGGTCCAACTCGGTGTTCGTCAGAGCCTGCCCGATCCAGCCGGACAGCGAGGCCAGAAGTTGAGCCAGATGCGCGACCGAGAACGACTTCGGGTGGGGTTTCCATTCGGGCCTGTCGTCAGGCACTCGCTCGATGACGCGGCGCGTTGACGCCATCTCCTGGTCGAATTCGGGAAGCAGCGTTTCGGAAATGGTCATGGCGTTATGGTCATGTGGGACCGGGTGTAGTTACGCTTTATGTCGCAGATGTTGGCGCGTTCAAACTCAGTGTGCAAGCCCGCTGCGATCAGCCGTCGTAAGAACCATCGGCATCGTGCATTTCGCCTCCCAGAAGCAGCGGAACAAACGTGCACACTGCCCAAAGAACAGCCGGGACACCAGAAAAGGAACAGACAGGGAACGGCTCCTCTGTACCGTTACACCATCTGGAGGTGCACCATGTTGTACCTGTTCCGTTCTGTGCGTGAGTACCGCCCCTCGATGTGGCTGTTCGGGGTCATGGCTGCGACAACTGTACTGTCGTGCGGCGACAGCGAACCCACCGGGTCGATCCCTGAGCAGCCACGTGCCGTGGCGATCTCCATCACCCCGAACAGTGCAACCTTGCAGCTCGGCGAAGTCGCACACCTCTCTGCCATCGCCGTTAACTCCCAGAATCAGGTCGTCTCCGCTTTTGTCGAATGGTCATCCGCCGACCTCAGCATCGCGACCGTCGGACGAACCAGCGGACATGTTACGGCTGTCGGCGTCGGCTCAACCACCATAGCCGTGTCGTCACAGGGGCTCGTGGCAACGGCCAGTATCACCGTGAGGGAGTATCACCCCGCAGCCCGGATACTGATTTCGCCCTCGGAGGACCTGATCGTCAACGTCGGTAGCGGGCAACGCCTGACCGGTCTCGCTATGGACGCCCAGGGCCGGTTCACGCCCGAACCAGTCGAATGGATGTCGGAGGATCCCGGCATCGCTACGATCGGCAGGATCGACGGGCAGGTGACGGCAATCGCCCCCGGCACGACCACGCTGGTCGCCACGGCCGGAGCGGCGCGCGCTACGATCGTCGTGCAGGTGGTAGCGCAGAACTTTCTGATGCAGTGGGCCAACTCCGCGACGGCGAGTTCCCAGTACGATTCGGACCTCTGGTCTCCCGCGCAAGCGACCGGAGCGGCTAACGTCGCATCGTGCGACGACGAGTCGAGAGCATGGGCATCAGCCGGTCCCGATCTCGACTGGCTGGAGCTCCAGTATCTGACTCCGGTTCGACCCTCAGCGATTCGTATCTACGAGGTCTGGGTGCCTGGCTCGATCGTGAAAGTCGAGGTGAAGGATGTGTCCGGAGCGTACCACTCGGTCTACACCGCGTCGCCCCAGGCGCACGCGGGCTGCCTGCGTACCCTCAACATCCCCATCACAACCTTCACAGAACCGGTCACCGCAGTCCGACTGACGCTCGATCAACGAGTCATCAGTGACTGGAACGAAATCGACGCCGTGCGGCTGCTCGGCTACCGCATCAACTGATGCCCGCCATGGGTTGCTCTAATCCAGTCGGAGCGTGATCGCCGGATCGACACGGACGGCGCGCCGCGTGGGAATCCAGGCTGCGAGCGTCGCGACAATCGCGAGAACCGCCACGGCCGTCGCCAGCAGGCGAGGATCGCCCGTCGACGTGTCGTAGAGCATCGTGGTGAGGACGCGGCGGACTGCCACAAACACAAGCAATCCGGCGACAGCGCCCGCGGACACCGACACGAGACAGCGACGCACCACGCTCAGCGCGACTGCCCTGCGGCTCGCACCAAGCGCAATGCGGATCCCGATCTCTCTCGTGCGTTGCTGCACCATCGACGCGATCACGCCGTAAATCCCGATGCCCGCGAGCAACAGCGCCGAGCCGGCAAATGTGCCGATGAGCAGCATCCGGAAGCGCGGTGCGGCGACACTGCGTCGAACCACGGTGGACAGCAGTTCGACCGTTGGCGCGAGCTGTGGCTCCTCGCCCATCACTGCGGCGCGCACGACGCCAACCAGCCCGCGTGATGCGCCGCGCACCAGGAGCAGAGGCGTCCCGTCGCCCGCCTGCATTCGCGGCACCAGAACCGTGGGTCGCGGCGACCGATCAAGACCGACCTCGCGAATGTCTCTCGCGACTCCGATCACACGCGTTTGTCGCGCCGCCTCCGGACGGATCCAGCGGTCCTTGAAGTGACCGATCTGAATGGTGCGATCGATCGGTGATGAGTCACCCCAGAATCGCTTCGCGAGCGCCTGGTTCACGATCGCGACGGGTTCGCCTCCGGCAACGTCGTCAGGGCCGAAATCGCGGCCGGCGACGAGCGGGATGCCTAACGTAGCAAAGTAGTCAGGCGAGACCGGTCGTAACTCCACGGCCCCGATGGCGAGGTCCGGACGCTCGCGCGTATCGACCGGAAAGTTCCTCCCTCGTTCGAGTGGAGGATTCGGCGCGGCCGCTGCGTATTCGATTCCAGGTACGGCCCGGACACGCTCGAGCAGTCGTTTGACGAGCTGGTCGCGGCGTGAAGCATCGTAACCCGCGGGCAGGCTTCCCAGCCTGACGGCGACGACGCGATCCGCATCGAAGCCGGGATCGACTCCGATCAGTCGTGTGAAGCTCGTGACGAGGAGCGTCGCGCCGGCAAGCAGCACGACGGCTGCGGAGGTTTCAACGAACACCAGTACGTCGCGCGTGCGAGTGCCGCCCGTGGCGCTTCCCCCTCCCCCTCGAACCCCTTGCTGCAATCGCAATCGGAAGGAAGGCACGGCCGCCGCGAGGCCGAACACCAAACCGGTGACAATAGAAATGAGCGTCGCGTAAACGAGCACGCGGGCGTCGAGTTGCGGAGTCATCCCGGCCGGCAACGCCGACGGCGCGGCTGCAAGGAACGCCCGAAGCGCGAGCACGCTGAACAGCACACCTAACGCGGCCGAAAGCGCCGACAGTACCAGGCCTTCGGTAAGCAACTGCTGCAGGATGCGACCCGGACCAGCACCGATCGACGCTCGCACGGCAATCTCGCGTTGGCGCACCGAGGCGCGGACGAGCAACAGCGTGGCCGTGTTCGCGCACGCAATCAGCAGCAGGAGGGACACGGCGCCAAAGAGGAGCAGCAGCGTGCGGCGAATACCGCTGGCATGGACCTCACGGTGCGTGAACAGCTTGAATGATTCGCCGGTATCGACGAGCGTCGGATGCGCGGCGCGGAAAGCCTGAGAGAGCGCGCGCAGGTCCGTCTCCCGCTCCATCGCGCCGGTACCGCGTCGAAAGCGCCCTATCGCTTCGGTGTTGTGGCCTTCGTCGGCCGGATCGGCGCGCACCGCGAATGGCACGAGGTACCCCTCATGCCCGATGGCGGGTGGGAAACGGAAGTCAGCCGGCATCACACCGACGACCGTGCGGAACTCCTGGTTGAGGCGAATCTGACGCCCCAGGATCGCTCGATCCGCGCCGAAACGCGTGCGCCATTCCCCGTCGCCGAGAATCACGACCGATGGCCCACCGTCCTGAAGTTCGATCGCGTCGAATGGGCGGCCCAAGCGCGGCTCGAAGCCGAGAACGGAAAAGAAGTCGCGGCCGACCAGGAGGCCCCGGACTGGCGTCGAAGGCTCGTCGCCTAACGGCGCCTCGTCGGTGCGGTATGAAGTGACGGCAGCGAAAGAGCGGTTGTGCTCGCGCACGAACTCGTACTGGAACGACGTCAACGAGGAGATTTCACCGCCTTTCTTCCACACCCAGCCGAGGTAGGTGAATTCCTCAGGATGGGGGATCGGCAGTGGCCGGAAGAGCACCGCGTCCGTCACGGAGAAGATGGCCGTGCTGGCACTGATACCCAGTGCAACGGTGAGAATCGCGGTCAGGGCAAACGAGGGCGATCGGCGGAGGCCGCGAAATGCGAAGCGTACGTCGTTCAGGATGTTCTCCGCGACTCGCGCGCGATACGCATCGCGTGCTTCCTCCCGGACTGCGTCGGGACTCCCGAATGCGAGTCGTGCGTGACGCTTCGCAGGCTCCGGCGCCATGCCGCGCCCGATGTTACGCTGCGCGGACATGTCGAGATGGAATGCCATCTCGCGCTCCATCTCCTTGTCCAGCGCGTCGTCACGCCGGAGCGTGCCGCGAATGCGCGACCACCAGGCTCGGAGGCTCACGTCTCAGCAGTGCCGAGAATGAGGTTCACGCCGAGGGAAAGCTTCTCCCATTGCGCACGTTCTGTCGCGAGCTGCTTACGCCCGGCGCGAGTGAGCGTGTAGTAGCGCGCGCTGCGGTTGTTTTCGCTTGGACCCCACTCGGACGACACCCATCCACGCGCCACGAGGCGATACAGCGCCGGGTAGAGCGAGCCCTGGTTGATACTGAGCAGGCCCTGCGAGCGCCGTTCGATTCGCTCGGTGATGCCCCAGCCGTGCATCGGCTCGTGCTGCAGAATCTCGAGGACGATCATCTCCAGCGTCCCCTTGATGACTTCGCCGCCGCGCTCGTTGCCCATGCAATTCCTCCGTCACCAAGAATTCGGTCTCTCCTTTCGTTTTGTCAAGGGTAGGCTGCGGATGCCCGGGGATGTACGGGCCGGACTGGCCTGCAACGAGGCGTCCGCGACGACCGCAGTCTGGAAACTCGAATCGCCGACCCGTCGTATGGCCATCCTCCCCTGGCTGAGGGCCGTCGACCAATGGACACCGAGTTCCTCCCGCTGCAGGACGCGCTCGCCGGCGAATACTCGTTCGAGCGCGAGCTCGGGCGTGGCGGCATGGGCGTTGTCTATCTCGCGCGCGACGTGCAGCTCGACCGGCCGGTAGCGATCAAGGTGCTCCCGGCCGCCTTGGCGGCGCGCGACGATGTGCGGGCTCGGTTCCTGAAGGAAGCGCGGACGGCTGCCGGCCTCTCGCATCCCAACATCGTCCCGATTCATAGAGTCGGCGTTCTTGCTGACGTTCCCTACTTCGTGATGACGTTCGTGGAAGGCCCGACGCTTGGCGAACGTTTGCGCGAGCGCGGACCCGTGTCGCCGTCGGTCATGTCGCAGATCCTGCGCGACGTTGCCCAGGCGTTAGGGTATGCCCACTCGCGCGGAATCGTCCACCGCGACATCAAGCCGGACAACATCCTGCTCGACACCGCGACGGGCCGCGCGATGGTCACGGACTTCGGGATTGCCGGCATCGCCGGCGAGAGCAATGAAGGGCCGGTGTCGGGGACGGTTGGGTTCATCAGTCCTGAACAGCTGGCTGGTAGCCCGGCTGACGGCCGGAGCGATCTCTACTCACTCGGTGTCGTAGCCCATCTCGCACTGACTGGTTTGATGCCTGATGCGACAACCCTTGTCGTCGCGTCTTCAGACGCGGTGAGTCAGCCGCTCGCCGTTGCGGTTGCGCGGTGCCTGTCGCCGCATCCTGACCATCGTTATGCAGACGCCGAATCGTTGGTGGCGGCGCTCGATGCGACGACACTAGTGGTGCGGTCGAACCTGCCGCCCGTGTTGCGCGCCTGGGCGAGCGACCAGGTTCCGATGCTGCCGCTGTACGGGTTCCTGTCGTTTACCGGTCTGGGCTCGGCCCTAGTCGCGTCGATGGCCGGCGCCGCCGGAGTCGTGTCAATGCTCGTCAGCCTCCCCGTGATGGCGCTCCCGGGTATTCCGGTGCTGGTGTACCAGCTGCGAAAGACGAAGCGCGCCCTGGCCGCGGGTTATCGTCCCTCGGATCTTCGTTTCGCGCTTCGGACTTGGCAAAAGGAGCAGATCGCGGAGCTCGACCGTGGCGCGGAGACACGCTGGACTCGGATGGCGAGCAGGATCCCGATTCTTTCGGCCATCACTTACGCCGCGAGCGCGGCCACGATTCTCGTCAATCCGTTACCGACAACGATCTGGCCCGCACTCGTCCTCGCGAAATTCTCAGCGTTCTTCGGCATCGTGTCGCTGGCGTCGCTGTCGGTATTTGGCCGTCCGTTGCTTCCGAAATCGCTGCATCGACGATTGATCGGGCGCTCGAGGGGTTGGCTGTGGAACAGCCGGTTCGGGAACTGGCTCGCCGATCGGTTGACGCCGAAGGGTGGCGGTGTGCCGTTGGCGGCGTTTCGTCCGACCGAGATGGCGCTCGAGGTGGCGATCGACGACTTGTTCGCCGCGCTGCCTGACGAGTATCGCGAGTCGTTGCGGGACCTGCCCGCCATCGTTAGCCGGCTGACCGCGCGGGCGGCCAACCTGCGTGAGGCCGTATCTATAGATGTGGGCGATGCGACCGATCCCGATCAGACGTGGCAAAAGTTGAAGGGCGCGAACTCGGCGCGGTTGAAGGAGACGGTGACAGCGCTCGAGCGATTGCGCCTCGGCTTGCTGCGGCTGCGTGGCGGGATGGCTGACCTTCTCCCGGTGACGACTGCGCTCGACGCTGCGCGCGCGATCGACAGGGACGTGAACCGTCTCGTCGAGGGGCAGGCTGAGATTAGCGGCGTGCGCCGGCTCCTGAGTTTCGAGCGGCGCTCGCCGTCACCTGCTTAGAGTTTTCTCTCCCGACTCCCCGCACCTCCAGCAGCCTTCCGCTCCGGCGTCACCACACTCGGCGGCACGGAGAGAGACGCGCAACCGTACTTCCCGACAGGTACGTTGAATCGGCCATGAAACTCGCGACACTCGTCGCCACCTCCGCCGAAGTCGCCGCGTCGTCGCGCCGGCTGGACAAAACCGCGAAACTCGCGACGCTGCTCCGTGAGCTGAGCGGCGACGACGTCGCGATCGCGGTGGGATTCCTCATCGGCTGGCCGCGGCAGGGGAAAATCGGCGTTGGCTGGGCCACGGTGGCCGAGGCGCGTAAGGTATCGCCGGCGCCTGACGCGACGCTCGAGCTTCGCGATGTGGACGACGCCTTCTCCGCGCTTCAATCCGCGAAGGGCAGCGGCTCGGCGACGCGAAGACAAGACCTGCTTCGCGGACTCTTCGACCGCGCGACTGCCGACGAACAGGAGTTCCTCGCAGCGCTCGTCGTCGGAGAGGTGCGGCACGGTGCGCTCGAAGGAGTGCTCCTCGACGCGGTCGCAAAGGCCGCCAATGTCGGCGCCGACAAGCTTCGGCGCGCGGTGATGCTGGCGGGAGACCTCGGCGCGGTAGCGAGCGCCGTATGCGCAGGAGGAGACGCTGCCCTCGCCGTGCTGGCTTCGTACCGGCTGGAACTCTTTCGTCCCGTGCAGCCGATGCTCGCCGACTCGGCCGACGACGTCGCCGAAGCGATGCAAACGGCCGGCGGCGGACGAGTGGCGGTCGAGTGGAAGCTGGACGGCGCGCGGATCCAGGTGCATCGCGATGGCGATCGTGTCGCGATCTACACGCGCAACCTGAACGACGTCACTGCGCGGCTGCCCGAGGTCGTCGACGCGGTTCGCGCCTTGAACGCGCGCGAGCTGATCCTCGACGGCGAAGTCATCGCGCTCGCGTCCGATGGACGTCCGCTGTCGTTCCAGGACACGATGCGCCGGTTTGGGCGGCGCCTGGATGTGGACGCCCTCCGCGCCGAGCTGCCGCTGACGCCGTTCTTCTTCGACGTCCTTCTATATGATGGGGAGGAAACCATCGATCGACCGCTCGAGGAACGGCTGGCGCTCCTCGACCGCGTGCTGCCTGACGCTGCGAGCGTGCCTCGCGTGATCACCAACGACGAGCACGAAGCGAAAGGATTCCAAACGGACGCGCTCGAGCGCGGACACGAAGGAGTGCTTGTGAAGTCCATGATCGCGCCCTACATGGCAGGAAGGCGAGGTTCAGCGTGGGTGAAAGTGAAGACGGCGCGCACGTTCGAGCTCGTAGTACTCGCCGTCGAGTGGGGATCCGGCCGCCGCGAGGGCTGGCTCTCCAACCTCCACCTCGGCGCGCGCGATCCCGCCACCGGCGGTTTCGTTATGCTCGGCAAGACCTTCAAGGGGATGACCGACGAGCTGCTCGAGTGGCAGAC
>CAZSNV010000177.1:0-10195 GCA_964608035.1 uncultured Gemmatimonadaceae bacterium
GAAAACCGCTGTACCCGAAAGGGTATCGGGGGTTCGAATCCCTCCCTCTCCGCCAGAGCACGCCTATTTACCTGTCAATTTAGCGAATGCAGACGGCTCATCCGTCGTTTCGTCCCTCATTTATCAAGGCCTTGGAACGCCCGCCCCAGGCCTCGTTTAAGGGCACGATGGCCACACGCCGAGCGCCTCGGCTCACGCTCACCCCACGCGAGCAGCGCGACCGGGAGGCTCGATTCGAGCGGGACCTGGGCGCACAGATGCAGCAGTTCGATCACGGTCCACGGTCCACCGAGACTCGCGAGCAGTTCATCTCTAGGAAATTCAAAACCGGATTCTGAACCCCTGCCGTGGTGGTGTTGGGCGCAGCTGGGAGTTGTTCGGTATCCGTTGGAACCGTGGCGAGGGTGGGGGCGATCGACGACGGCGAATTGCCTCCGTGACGTGTCGTCGCGGTCGGCGCGGACCTTCCCTCGGCGAGGAACGAATGGCTGGCGTGCGGCTAGGTTCTTAGAGGGCGAGGTGCGATGTCGGTGGCAGCCGGCGAACCCATTTCATGGCTTGCCCGGCCCGATCGACTAGGGGATGGAATCCGAAGCTCTTTTCAATCGAACGCGCCCACCGGAGTGGCGCCGGCTTTCCCCGGCGCCGCTGCCCGAGCAGGACGAAGATGTGGTCGTGAAAGCGGCCCTTGAGTCGAGGCGCAAGCAGACCAAAGTACCGGATGTTATGCCGGCCGCGGTCCGGAATGTGGTCCGCCAACGTGGCCAGAAACTCCGGTGTCGAGTAGGTGGTCTCGACCCACTGCTTTGTTCGCGTGTCATTCGTCGAGAATCGAACCGCCTGCCGGTCCGCCTGCCGAAATCGGTGTTGGGCGATCGGAGGCCGTCGCGCATACCGGCCCGCATACGCCAGCACGTGCGTCTTGCTCTGGAATCGCTTGATGTTGATGATCCACTGGCGCCCGTGCTGCGACGTGAGCATAGCCTCCAGCGCGTTCGGTGACAGGTCGGTTTGGAGAATCCCTCTCCGAGCCGCTTCACGCAGATAGGTGATCACGGCGTACCGCCACAGGCCCATCACGGCAGAGCGGTTTAGCTCAGTGTGCCGTCGCCAACCAGTCCCATCATCAACGAGCCCGCCCTGGCTGACGAGGATGTGCAAGTGACAATTGAAGTTGAGGTGATGACCGAAGGTGTGAGGAATGACGACGACCAGGAGTCGAACGCCGTACTGTTGCCTCGCCAACTGTTGAAGTGCCTGTGCGCCCAGGACCGAGAGATTGTGTAGCAGGTGCCGGTTCTCTCGGAACAGCGGCCAGAGGACGTCTGGCATTGTCAAGCACACGTGCGCATATGGCACGTCTGGGAGCTCACGCCAAGTGTCTCGTAACCAGGCCAATGTCGCCTTCCGGCCGCAGCTGGGGCAGGCCCGCGACTTACATGTGTGGTACACGACGCGCTCTTCACAGTCCGAGGCGAAGACCTCAGCGCCCAGCTTAGCGGTCCCGCAGTCGAGGACTCTCGCAAATGCTTCGCGGACACTCGGACGTGTGCTTTCCCGATCCCACAGGTCCTGCGTGATCGCAAGAAGGCTTCGTAGTGGCCTCGGGCCGTTCATCCGACTGGCCCCCGCTTGATTCGCTCGAGGAGTTCGCGGGTGATCACGACGGCCGCTCCTGGGACATCTGAAATGAAGACCGGGATGTCCATGTGAAGTGGGTCGGCCAACCCACCGAGGATGTCGCGGAGGTCTGCATTCTGCTGCGGACCCTCCGAACGTCGTTCGGATTGTGCGAGTAGAACGCGGATTGTGTGATCGATGCTAAGCCGGTGCTGATGCACCCAGAAGGCATCGCGTTGTTTCCTCTTAGCCAGCTGCCGCCACTGCCATGCCTGATGGATGCTTACCGTGCCTTGACGAAGCGCCACGAGGACTTCAGGGATGACATCCGCCAGAATCTGTTTGACCTTAGTCACGTTGCCCGTGCAGACTCCGGCCAGCCTGGCGATTTCGCTTCGAACATCGCGGTGAACCCGTTCGGTCAACATTGACGGCGGGTTGGAACATTGACTTGCTCTTAGCCGTTCCATGACAGCAGCTTTGAACATCGGCTCAAGGTGCAAGGCCAGCGCCACTCGCGCAAATGAGTTGAGATGCCGCGACCTGCCGTGGCGCTCGATGATCATCTCGAGGGCCTCGTCGTCAGTTAGCTCGAGCTCGAGGCAAAGTACGCTGCCCTGACGCTCGCGCTCGGCGGCCAGCCAACGCTCGTGTCCATCAACGACGATTCCGCTACGAGTGGTCGTGACAGGTCGGATCGAGGCGGTGAGGGATTCATTGCAAGCTGCCGAACCGGCACCAAAGCCCGATCCGACTACGTGTTCATATGCAGGATGCAGCCGCAGTGTTGCCCGTTCGCGGTACATGAGCCGCCCCTGTTCGGAAGCGTTCGGAAGTGGAGCGGGCGCCCGCTGAGGACGCGATACCAATAGGCTCACCGCGTTGCGCTCAGTGTCTCGATGAGGCCGCGGATGTCCTCGGCGCGCCAGGCAGTGGTTCGCGGTCCCAGCTTGACGGGTTGAGGGAAACGCCCCTCGCGAATGCCTTTCCACCATGTCGACCGGCCGATTGGAAGGCAGGCCAGTACCACGTCAAGCCGGACGAACCCTGTTGCGGGCAAATGGGAATGGATGGTCGAAGTCGATGAGTGAGGCATTGTTGTTCTCCCTGGATCGACACGCTACGTCCAGAGACAACAAGACCGTCAACTGCTAGAGAGCGCTAGAAATGGTAGAAACTGCTAGAAAAATCGTTCTAGCGTAGAGGCTATGGCTTCGGTTTTGGCCGGCGAGCGTGTTCAGGTGGCGCCTGCATCGCCTTCAGGAAGCGTTTAAGTCTTCCGGCCAATGGCGACTGTGGCGATACCCGCCCCTGGCGCCAGCGATAGAAGTCAGGAGAGTGGACATTCGTTGCTCTACAGATCCAGGCAATCTTCACGTCAGGAAAGGCCGCTCTGTACTCTTCAAGAAGCGCGCTCGGCGTGACTCCAGTTGCGGATTGCAACGAGGGTGGTTGGACCATCACGTCAGTGGTCGTGCCGCCTGCGACGCCAGTCGTTGCGGCCGTCTCTGCGAGGTCAACAATGCACTGTTGAACGTCCTTCCACGATTGCGTCTTGCGGATCGTCTCGCAGACCTCCGATTTGAAACCACGAAGGTCGTGCCAGTTGACGAAGGACCACTGCTGAAGCCGGTTACCGGCCGGTCCTATCGTGTCAGGCAGTCTGACCGACTGGGGATATTCAGCGTATACCGACTTGATAAGACGATCGAGGAAGACCGCCGAATCCTTTTGGACGGTTGCGGCTGTTCGGCCCGCTCCTTTGTTCGCGGCGAAGATGAGCTCGTCGATGAACACTTCAAAGACGAAAACCACGAGGGAGATTGGCTCGTAATGCCCGAGCTCCGCCTCTGCAAGAGTCAGTGCAAGACGGTCCCGAGCGGATGCATCGAAGTCGTCTGGACAATCGAGTGTCATCTGGCGCTAGCCTGGAAGAACATGGCAACGGGATAGGAAAGATCGGGATTCTAGCTCCGGCGGCGATAGGCCTTGCGCTCCGACGGCGCTTGTGAAAGCCTCTCGTTCGCCGAGTGCCGGTTCCGATGTTCTGGTGACGGCGTGCGCTTCTGGTCCAGCCACTCTAGCAAGGCATCACTTCGGACCAGCACTAGCTAGGCGCCCAGCCTGGTCACGCCAGGCAACTGCGCCCGGGTGACCATCGCGTAGATCGCGACTCGAGTGGTTCGCAAGAGCGCCGCCGTTTCGTCCACCGTCAACAACAGCGGAAGGTCACCGTCCAGGCTCTGTCGCACTTTGCCAGGATTCTACTTCTCGAAGCAGGCTTCGCGAAATGCCAGGTCAGGGGCACCTTCTGCTTCGTCGATGACCGACCGTTCTCGCCGAGCCGCAGTAGACGACGAATCATTGGGAATATTCGAGGAGCAGTCGGAACGTCTTGCCCCAGCGAGGTTCGTCGATCCTGATGCGGCTCTTCGGGATCTCCCAGGTATCTCGGACCCGCGGATCGAGCCGTGTCTCAGTCTTCAGGCCGTAGCGAGCCGGACGCGCAATCGCGCAGAGCCGTCGCGCCACGGTGCTCGTGATGGGCCACATGATGCGGCCAACGCCCTTCACCTCGATGCGCAGCTCGTCGGCCGCGGTCGTCCGGCGCGTGGCGAACGTGCCCGGTGTCTTGAGGCTCGCGAGGAGTTCGCGCACGTCCTGCAGTGGGGCCATCGGCGGTTGTTGGGTCTCTGGTGGGGTCGATCAACGCTGGCTGCGCACGGAGTGCAAGCCAGCAGAACGATGTCAACGAATGTAGAGGAGCCTTCGGAGACTACTTCGCGCCGCGGGCCTTCGAGTGGCGACATAGCCGGCGATTTCGTACTCGTTGAACACGCGCCAGACGGCCGCCAGGAATCTCGGGAGCTCTTTGGCGAACTCGGGGTGCTCCTCAGCCACCTCAGCAAACGTGACGAGCTTTTCGCCGATCAAGTAGTCGAGAGCACTCTTTGCGCCAAACCTGTTCTTCTGAAGGCCGAAACCGACAAGAGCACCAAGGAAATGGTTGATGGCGTCGTCCATCACCGCGAGGAGTACCGCAAAGACTCGCGGTACTTGGACCGCAAGTGGGACCTGTGTTGCCGCACGACGACGAGAAGTACATGCGGCCGATCTACAACGCGTTCCTGCGGCTCTGCGTCACGGATGGATTCCCGTTCTCCGACAACCACGCGCGGGATCTCTTCCACGCAATCGCATCGGTCGGATGTGCTCAGATGACCTTGCTGGATAACCACTGGGCGGAGCAGGCGCGCAAAGTGCTGAAGATGATCGGAACACCCGAGGGCTTCGTGAAGATCTACTCAAAGCGAGACGTGGACCTATTCCTGGCCGATTTTGCGAAACACCCTCCGAGCCGGGGCAAGCAACGCCCGGCGATCTAACTAAGTGGGCGAACGTTATGAAGCTGTTTAACCTTGTCGCGGACGCCGAAGCCCTGCTCGCGCTCCGGAGTGCTGCTCGTTGGACTAAGGCGGGACTGCGCGGACAACGCGAGCGGGATCGTCCGGAGAATTGCGTTGTTGAATCCGCTGCTTCCTGACGTCACGTTCGACACCTCGCCCATCCCGATGACCACGCCGTCCAGCAGGACCTCGGTTCGGATATCAAGCCGCAAGCCGACGGCGTCGCTGTTCTTCAGTCCGATCCACAGCGCCGCCGGCGAGAGCGCGCTCAGGGTGCTGCCAACGGCGTAGGTGACGGTCCGACTCGACGCGTTGCCGGCGGCGTCGAGGGCCGTTACGACGAAGGTCTTGATGCTTGGAAAAGAGGTGTCGACGAGCGCTTCCACACGGGCGAGGAGGCACTAGCGTGGGCGGACGAGGAACGCCGACGGTTGACGGAGAGTGGGTGGACCGTCCCGTGAATGTGCCGTTCGGGCTCTGCGCTTCCTGTGTTCACGCGACGGTGATCGAGGCTCGAAGGGCTCCGTGTTCGTGCGCTGCCGCCTCTCGAATACCGACCCGCGATCCCTCGATACCCCAGGCTCCCGGTTTTCACCTGTTGCGGCTACGCTCCCGAACGGCGCGATCCAGTATTTGCGCCTGCGGCGGGCGATGGGTTCGAGCCACGTTCGTTCCAAGCGCAAAGCGCCGGCACCAGCAGGCTCAGCGGCGACGTCGCTCCTCCACGAGGCGTTCCCGCCTCCCGATGGGTTGCTGGTAGGCCCACGCGGCCCGCGGTCGGGTGTACGCCGAACTGACGGTAAAGGCGCTGCACCGCGAGCCCCCCACGGCGGGCACGTTGAGATCGACCCCACGCCGACGTGCCAACCGGCGGCACGGGCCGGCGGCCGTTCTTGCCGCGCGCAGGTATAGCGAGGAGCCGTCCGTGTCTGTCTCGATACCACACCAGTCGCGGTTGTCGCGCCCGTGCTCTCTGACTCTCTTCTCTCAGCTTCAGGAACTGATGGTCGCAAGACCAGCGGAGCCGCGCCAGTCTCCTGGGCTACGCGGCGGGCGGCGCGTCGTCAGTCGACGCAGCGTTCATCACCGCCTCAAAGGTCTTGTCGGGGGACGGCGCGGCCGGCTCAGGCTGCCGCCAGGACCACACGTGTTGCAACAGCAGCAGGCGGTCCGCAAACCCGTTCGGCGTGAGCGCCCGCTTGGCCGAGGCGAGCACGATCTCTGGCAACGCCGCAGCCACGATCAAGTCCGCGAGGGTGTCGGTGAACTCGAACGACGCGCGCGCGATGGCGCCGAGAAACTCGCCCGGCGTCAGGCCAGCCGCCGCAGCGAGATCATCGAGCGTCACAAATCGACGTTGCCACGGCGTGAGCTGCGCCCACCGCACAACCGCGTGTTCGAGTCGGGGTTCAAACTCGATCGCCAGCGGCGCGAGTTCTTCCATGACTCGGCGCTTCCCGCCGCGGATGGATCGCAGCGCGAAGTCGAGCGTGCCCCGAAGACCGGACGCAGTATCGTGGGTTGGTGGCCTGAGCCGTCTGCGCCCTCATCATTGATATGGCCTCCGGTATAACCCCTATATATCCCCAGCCGTAAGTACCACGCCGGCCGCCGAAGGCCATTGCGCAGCGTGGCTCTGCACTCTGTGTCAGTCCTGGAGTTCTCTGGCTAATTCGGGAGGCAGGTGCTCGGACTGCGTCTCAAAACCATGGGCAGCCTGATCTCTCGACGTCTGGGCAAGTCCTGGTATGGGACTCCTTGCGCGGCGCCGTTCGCGTTCGCCCTGGCCACCAACCCTTCCATCTGCGGAATCGCGTCTTCGTTGACCGCAACGAGCCTTACGGGGTAGTTCGCGTTGCAGTCTTCTGAGCCCTGAACGGCATCGGGAGGCCCGAGCTGAACTGTGGCTTTCCACATCGCTCCATCGTCTGTAGCCCGCGTAGGGTACAGCCCAACCAGCGTCTGAACATAGACGTACGCCGCATCGGGTTTCTCGCCTTCAAGAGTGAACTCGAGAGTGACCTGACGCGAGACCCCCGTTATCGTCACAGCCTGAACTGGAACGAACGAGTTGATGGCAATTAGAGCTACGAACCCATAAAGACCACCGACGACCGCCATCACCCCAAAGCTAATCAGGACTCGCTTCAGAACTGAGTCGGTGCCGTATGCCTTTTCGTCCCAAAGGAACGCCCCGATAAGTTCTGCCGCGAGGGCGCCACCCGCCGGCAGCAGTATAAGTGCCGCGATGGAATCCCACCCTCTCTGCGAGTTCACAATCACTCCCGCAACGAGCAGCGCCACCAGAACATTAAGGACCGCCAACAACAGTCGGGAGACACCCTTCAAGGACATTGAACCTCCAGCACCGAAGACCGACGGTCAGATCAATCTACTCCACCTGGGACGAGAACTTCGAGTGGGCGATGATCGGGCCAGGAGTTTCTCACGTACGGCGCCGTTCTTGGCCTGATGTATTTCGCTGGCGGCGTCCTGTTCACAGCCGCCCATCCCTCTAACCCCAAGTATTATCTGGTCGGTAATCATCGACCGAGGAACCTGGCATCCCGCCTCAATCAGCGGCGATTCCGCTCAACCGCGAGGCGTTCCCGCCGGCCGATTAGCCGGGAGGGCCGACGCCGCAGTTGAGTGCGCTGATACTGGCCGATGGACCTGACCGAGTCGTTCCGGAGCCGAGGACATGACCGGCGAGGCAGACGTGACTACCGGGCGGACCGCGGCTGCTGGCGCTGCAACCGTCGCTTGGCCAGCCGCGCACGGGTTGCCTTCGCAGTTGGATGCACGCCGCGCGCCCGGTGGCTCAGTTGCGCCGAAAGACCGCCGAGCCGCCCACGCATCGCCAAGCCCCAGGCGCGTGGATCACGGGTGCGGCTCGGTATCGGGAGACGTTGATAGCGGCGCGGACCAGCGCGGTCTGTCTGTGCTGCGCGTCGTGTTGTCGCGCTTCGGCGCCGCTTGGTTCGTGCGCGAACGCGGCGGCTAACGCCGATTCCCGCTTCCACGAGACGGCGACGGACGTCCGGTTCAAGCACCAGCCAACCCCCGTCACGAACCACCACGCCAGCCGTGGCGAGCGCATCGAGAGCCATGTTGAACCGTGGGCCCTTCACCCTGTGCATCCCCTGCTGGAAGGGACGTCGTTCGACGAGACCGTCAGGCCGTCGTGCGAGCGCCGTAAGGAGGCGGCGTTGGTCGGGATTCCGCAGGGCGGCGTCAAGACGGCAGCGAAGGCGTGTGGCCGGATCGTCCACGCGGGATGCATATCGGCCAGGGGGAGCGGGTGCTGGCGGGTCGAGTGCTCGAGGGCCATACCAGAAGGTCGCTAGACGGTGCAGCGACTGATGCGATCGGAGCAGCTCGAGGGGTACGCGCGGAATCGCCCACCACCCTGCTCCGAGGGCCGCCGTGTAGCCGGATTGCCGAAGGAACGCGGCCTCCTTCTCGGTCAGATTCACCGCGCCCTGGTCGTTCAGCCGACTCGTCGCGCCGAGCAAAACAGCGACCAGCACACGCCGATCAGGGTACTCGTCCGGCGATAGCCCTTGGAACACGCTGATACTCTACCGCGTCCCGGCCGGGCGGCAAGAAGGTCGTCGGCCGCAGACCACCTTGCTTGACGAATAGCGATCGGAGACTCGAACGCCTCTGCCAGCGGGACGACAGAGGACCAACCCGTCCACTCGCTGGGTGGCCGCGCTCGGAAACCCCACCCGCCGCAGGAAGTCGGCTTCACGGTGAGTGAGCACAACGACGCCACGGTGAATACCACGTGCGCGCGCGAAGGCCGTGAGGAAGACCCCGACGACGCCGGGGAGGGCTGGCGAGCCGTACGGATCCGCAGCGGACATCAGTTGTCTCTCCGGTCCTGTTACCGATGGCTCCGACCGTCCCGAAGAGCCTACGGAGGAGCTATCTACGAGCCGGTCCTCTTCTTACGTAGGTAATGCCCTGGATAATACCGGCGCATATAGAGAGGCTATACCGACGATGACTCGGGCTCTTGGACGACCCGAATCGGGCAGTGGGTGGCCCATTCCCCGACCCTCCGCTTCCAGCCCGGTCCCAAGCGGTTGTCGGCGAGTCGTCAACACCACTGCTGCCCGTGAACGATCCGTGCAGCGGTGGGCCAACGTGTCAAAGAGCTACGGGAACGACTGTGGTCCCAAGAGAGGCTGGCCGAGCGAGCCAACCTGGACACGACCTACATCAGCGGGATCGAAAGAGGACGGCGGAATCCCGGGCTGAACACGGTAAATCGCCTTGCTCGCGCACTGGGTGTGACGCTGCCGGCGCTCCTCTCAGACCTGCGGCAACCGCGCCATCGGGAAGTTCGTCGCGGACGCCCTCCGAAACGTGCGCCCCCGCGGACGTAGGTCATGATGGCGGTGCGCGAAATCACGCGCCCCCACGGTTGGCCCGTGCCGCAGACCTCTGGCTTTCGCCCCTATGCGGGTACCTGAAAAACGTGGTCTTTCGCCTTTTGGTGAACTGTTCCCAAAAAAGTTGGTTTCGGGACGCTCCTGTGGCGACTGGTCCCGACCTCGGGACAAAGAAACACACTTACGCTGGCAAGCCACCAGCCCTTGGCACCAACGCGTTCGGCTAAACTCCGAACTAACTTCCCTGTAGAATCCCCCTCAACTGTCTATGGCGCTGGCTCTTGGCACGCGGCTCGGCCCCTATGAAGTCACCGCGCAGATCGGCGTGGGCGGGATGGGAGAAGTCTATCGAGCGACCGACACGAAACTGAAGCGGGCGGTGGCGGTGAAGGTGCTGCCTGCCGCGCTCGCTTCTGACCCTGACCGCCTCGCTCGGTTCCAGCGAGAAGCCGAGGTCCTCGCGGCGCTGAATCACCCCAATATCGCAGCGATTTACGGCCTTGAAGAGGCGCACGGCGTCAAGGCGCTGGTCATGGAGCTGGTCGAGGGGCCAACGCTCGCCGACCGGATCGCGCAGGGACCGGTTCCGGTTGATGAAGCCCTGCCCCTCGCCAAGCAAATTGCGGAGGCGCTGGAAGCCGCCCACGAGCAAGGGATCATCCATCGCGATCTCAAGCCGGCCAACATCAAAGTGCGGGCGGATGGCACGGTGAAGGTGTTGGACTTCGGCTTGGCGAAGGCGATGGAACCAGCATCGGGTTCGTCCCC
>CAZSNV010000178.1:0-10188 GCA_964608035.1 uncultured Gemmatimonadaceae bacterium
CCTCGGGAGGACTCATGGTCACCGTCGGACTCGATCTTCATAAGCGCTACATCACAGCCTGTGCGCTCGACGCCACCGGCACGGTGCTCGCCGAGCATCGTCGACTCGAGCCCAGCCTCGATGCGTTAGGCCGATGGCTCGGCGCGCTGCCGCAGCCGCTGACCGTCGCGCTCGAGGCGACGCTCTACTGGCACTGGCTGGAGCGCCATCTCACGGCACTCGGGATCCACGTGCTCGTCGCGCATCCGTATCAGGTGAAGCTGATCTGGCAGGCCCGCACCAAGACCGACCCGATCGACGCGCGCAAGCTCGCGGAACTGGCGCGGGTGAACCTGCTGCCAGCGATCTGGATTCCCGATCTAGCCACGCGCGCGTTGCGCCAGTTGCTCCGCGGTCGGGTCTTCCTCGTCAGGCAGCGGACCGTGATGCGGAATCGGATCCATGCGTATCTGACGGCGGAGAATCTCCGCTGCCCGGCGCTCGACCTGTACACCAAGGCCGGTCAGGCGTGGCTGGCGACGGTGGAGCTTCCCGACGTCGTGCGCCAGCAAGTCGACCTGGTGCTCGCGAATCACGCCCTCCTGACCATGCAAGTCGAGGCGCTCGATCGGTACATCAGGGCCCACGTGAAGCGCGACGCGACGGCCCAGCGGCTCCAGACGATTCCGGGGATTGGTCCCTTCGGCGCGCTCTTGCTCCAAGCGGAGATCGGGCCCATCACGCGCTTCGGCTCCGCGCAGGAACTCGCCGCGTACGCGGGGTTGGTGTCGAGCACGCACAGTTCAGGGGATAAGATGCGGCACGGCCACGTCGGCCGCGGGAATCCCTGGCTCAAGTGGCTCCTCATCGAGGCGCTCCAGACGCTGAAGCTGGCGCCGGGGCCCGTGGGGTTGCACTATCAAAAATTGCTGCGCGCGAAGGGGAAGCCTAAGGCGACCGTCGCGGCGGCGCGGAAGTTCTGCACGTACCTGTACTGGATGCTGAAGGAGGAGTGGAGCTACACCGAATGGCTTCGCCAACATGACCGGTCGGAGGTGCGCCCGATGCAACCGCTGGGTTCCGCCGCGTAAGCGGTGTCCCCGGTAACACGAATGGGCCACCTCCTTCGTACGAAGCTTTTGTCCCGATCGCGGACGTAGAGGCGCGTGAAGTCGGCTCCGGCCGCACGCGATAGGTGGCGGCCATCGCTCCGAGCGATACTCTTGGTATGACGATCGGCCCCGCTCCGCGTCGCTTGGCCACTTGGAGTGGAGCGCTCGTGTTCGCTGGCGTTCTACACTCGTGCAATCGCTACGAGCTTCGCCCCGTTCACTGTCCACCAGCACTACCGTCAGCTGCATCGACCATCGCCTGGGAGCGCGTGCCCGGCGCGCCCGGCGCGCTGAGCGTGGAAATCCAATCCTTGAGCGGCACTGTCTCACTCCAAGCGCTGGCGCCACAGCTCCGCTTGGACAGCCTTCCTTGGCGAGTGATTGAGTCGGATGGAAGAACCCACTTCGATTCACTCTCACCGGGTCCACACGAGCTGAGAGTGCGTGCCCTCGGCTTCCCGCGCGGCACGCGCCACCGTGATCGTTCCGACTGAAGGCGGAACACGGGCCTTGGTGGTGATGGCCGTCGATCCCATCGTCTTTGATGAGTCGTGTAGCATGATGTACAGAGCCCGCATGCCCTGGTGGAAGCTGTGGTGAACCGCCAGTAACAGTGAATCGCCCAGGTACCGTCGTCGGTTTCTTCCAAGCCGATGTGTTGGTCGACGAGCACATTGCTCAAACTGCGTCAATCCGTGTAATCGGCGTCATCCGCGTCTTGACCCGCGAAATCCGCAGTTAATCATGAAGCGATCTTACGGACGGGAACGAACACTGCCGGCATCCCCAGTTCCCGCAGAAGTTGGTTGAACGCCGCCAGCTCGTTTTCCTCCAGTAGCTGCAGCCGGCGCAACTGTTCGGCGACTTTGGCCGACCATTCGGCGAACATCTCGAGATGCTGCTTCGTCGGTGCATAATCGCCGAGCTGGATCTGCGAGTTGATGGTCATCAGCTGGTTATAGAGCTTCATCGGCTGGTCGAGCGAACACTGGTCGACGTGACACCCGACCTCATACAGCTCGGCGCGAATGGTCTCGAACTTCTTGCGCAACGGCGTGGCGGCTGAATCGACCCGCTTGGCGAAGGCGAGCTCCTTCGACTGCGCCACGCGATGATCGAGCTGGCCCTGGACATCCTCGACCCGTACCGCGTGATCGCTCACCTCGGTGATCCTGTCACGCACCTTGAGCACCGTCTCGAACTGCTGGACGAGTTCCGCTGTCGTTGACTTCGCCCGCGGATCGGCGATGACTGCAAACTGCCTGACGAGCGTGTCGCGGCCGTTGATGAATCGCACGCTGTAGTTTCCCGGCGGGGCGATCGGTCCGGTGAGGGTGCCCTCGTCGTTGAGTGTGTTCTTCATCGCCTTCGCGCCGGGATAACGCAGGTTCCACACGAAACGATTGGTACCTGCGCGCGCCGACACCACCGAATCCGCTACGTCATAGGCAACGCTGTCCTTCATCGCCGCACGGGTGCGATACGCGAGCGAATCGATTGCGGTGCGGAGGGTGTCAGGCTTCCCAGGATCGCTCTCGTAGGAGCGAATGGTCTTGCCCATACCGTCGAGGAACTCGAGCGTGATCTTCGACGTCGGCTCCGTGCGGAGCCAGTAGTCGATGTAGGCGCCGCCGCGCGGGTTCTGGCCGGCCGTCAGGCTGCTGCCGCCTCCGGCAAACCACCGCACCGCCGTCGCCGGTTGAAAAAGGAACGACGGGCGCGACGTCACCGAATCGGCCAGCTGTCGAATGAGCGAAAGATCATCGATGGCCCAGAAGCTGCGTCCGTGTGTGGCGGCGACGAGATCGTTCCCCTGAACGCGCAAGTCGCGAACGCTCACGCGCGGCAGGTTGATCTGCAGCGGTTCCCATCGGGCGCCGTCGTCGAACGACACGAACACGCCTGACTCCGTTCCCGCGTAGAGCAATCCGCGCCGCACCGGATCCTCACGAATGGTCCGCGCGTAGGCGCCCTGGGGAATGCCGGTCGTGATCGACGTCCACGACTTGCCGTAGTCGGTGGACTTCCACAAGTACGGAGCGAAGTCATCCTGCTGGTACCGGTTGGCGGCGACGTACACGACTGCGGGGTCATGGCGTGATGGTTCGATCCCTGCCGTCCGCGTGAACTTGCCGTAGCCGCGTGGTGTCACGTTCTCCCAGTTGCCGCCGGCATCACGCGAGACGTGAATGAGTCCGTCGTCGCTGCCGGCCCACAGCAACCCCCGTGTGCGAGGCGATTCATTGAACGCATAGATCGTCGCGTACCACTCGGCGCCCGTCATCTCGCCATGAATGGGGCCACCCGTGCGCTCCAGTGTCTTCGGATCGTTTACCGTGAGATCGGGCGAGATCTTCTCCCAGCTCGCTCCCTCATCACGCGAGCGCATCACATACTGCGCCGTCGCATAGATGGTGCCCGGCTCGTGCGGCGAGATGACGATCGGATAGGTCCACTGGAAGCGAAAAGGCACTTCGGATGCCGGATAGCCGTCATAGTTTCCGAGCCATACGGAGATGTCGCGCTCCTGCCGGGAAGCCCGATCGTGACGGCTCATGAAGCCGGTGTAGCAGCCGCCGTAGGTGATGTTGGGATCGCGCGGGTCGATGGCGATCGTCGCGTTCTCGCATCCTGCAACCGAGAAGTAGTCGCGTTCCGCAATCACTCCGTCATCGGAGCGCGACGCGATGGAGATCGCCGAGTTGTCCTGTTGGCCGCCGTAGATGCGATACGGCCACTGATTGTCGGTCGTGACGTGATAGAACTGCGCCGTGGGCTGGTTGTCGGTGCTGTTGGACCAGGTCGTGCCGCCGTCCAGCGACACGTTGGCGCCGCCGTCATTGCCGCTGATGAGACGCCGGGAATCCTTCGGGTCGACCCACATGATGTGCGTGTCGTACATCGGACCCCGCACGGTCGCGAAAGTCTTTCCTCCATCGATCGACTTCCAGACGCGGAGGTTCATCACGTAGACGACGTTCTCGTCGAGCGGATCGGCGGTGACGGCCGAGTAATACCAGGCGCGGACATGGAAGCGCGGATCGGGCGTGGTGCGCTGCCATGTGTCGCCGGCGTCATCGCTGCGGAAGATGCCGCCGGCCGAGTCGGGCGCCTCGATGCTGGCGTAGACACGCCGCGGGTTGGCCCGGGAAACGTCGAGGCCGATCTTGCCTAACGGCAGCTTGGGGATGCCGGGGTTGAACGTCAGCTCCTTCCAGGTGTCGCCGCCGTCCACCGTCTTCCACAGGCCGCTCCGCCCGCCGCCTGCCAGCATCGACCACGGCGTGCGCTGGAACTTCCAGAACGACGCGTACAGGATGCGCGGGTTCGCCGGATCCATGGTCAGGTCATTGGCGCCGGTGCTGTCGTCGATGAACAGCACCTTCCTCCAGTTCTTCCCGCCGTCGGTCGTGCGAAAGACGCCCCGCTCGGCGTTAGGTCCGAACGCGTGCCCGATCGCCGAGACGAAAACCCGGTCCGGATCCTTCGGGTCGATGATGACGTCGGTGATCTGGTGCGTGTCGGTGAGACCCAGGTGCTGCCACGTCTCACCAGCGTCGGTCGAGCGATACACGCCGGTCCCGTACGTGAGGTCCTCGCGGAGCTGCGACTCGCCGGTGCCGACGTAGATCACGTTAGGGTCCGACGGCGCGAGCGCGATGGCGCCGACCGACGAGATGTCGCTCTTCCCATCGGTGAGGTTGCGCCAGGTCAGACCGGCGTTCGTTGTCTTCCATATGCCGCCGTTCACCGACCCGAAGTAGAACAGGAGCGGCTTGGTGGGATCTCCGGTGACGGCATCGACCCTGCCGCCGCGGAAGGGCCCGACCAGCCGCCAGCGCAGGGCCTTGAAGCGCGGCGACGTCGAGGTCGGACTCGTGTAGAGCCGGGGATCATACGCGACCTGTTGAGGGCCGGACTCGGCGGGGCGTGTTGTGCGTTGCGCGGGAAGGTGCCCGGCCACTGTGGCGCCAAGAAACATGACGCCGCTGATCAGTCGCAGAGTCTGCATTGTTGTGTTGATGTGAAACGGGATGAACGAAATGAACGCCGGGTTCCGCGCCGCGCCAGAATCGCCCGGGACTCAGGCTACGACAACGCCGCGACCCACGCGCCGGACACCGCGCCGATCTCCTGCATGACATCGTCGTCCCGTCTGCCTGACGACTTCAGCACATGGAAGCTGTGATCCGCTCCTTTGATCCAATGCATTCGCCAGTTCGCACCAACAGCGGCCAGCACCTCTTCCATCAGGCTCGGTGTGCAGAACTCGTCGCGCGTCCCGTTGATGCAGAGGACCGGAACGCGGATGCCGGGCAGGTGAGCGGAACGAAGCTGCTGGGGCCGACCCGGCGGATGCAGCGGATAGGCCAGGAGCAGCAAGCCATCGCAGTTGAAGCCTTCGGACGCCAGGACCGAAGCAGCACGGCCGCCCATCGAACGCCCGCCGATGATCAGTCGGCGCGGCCCCAACTCGGTGCGCACCCGGTCGACGACCGCCGCGAAACACGCCGTGAGCTTCGGCATTGGGTCCGGTCGGGAGCTCTTGCGCTCGCGATAGGCAAAGTTGAACCGGACCGTGTGAACTCCATGCTCGCGAATGACCTCGGCGGACTTCGTCACGCCGCGGTCGGCGAGGTTGCCGCCGGCACCGTGAGCGCACACGAAGACCGGCGCGTCAGGCTTGGCGCTTGTGTCGAAGACGGCCGAAACATCGATGCCGTCGACCGGGATGCGCCACGATTGTGAGTCGGTCATCCCGGTCAAATGAAACGCGTCGATTTCGCGAACGTCAGCCCTTGTTCCAGACGAGTCCCGTCGCCGCGTCACGACAGAACGAAACCCTCTCGGTGCCGGTGCCGTAGGTCGCGCGCAGGCCACGGCCGCCCGACACGACCCACCCTCGCCAGGTATCCGATCCATGGTCAATCCCAGGCTCGCGCTCCGCACGCTGACGCGGACGCCATTCGTCACGTTGGTGACCGTGCTGTCTCTGGCTCTGGGGATTGGCGCAAACGCGGCCATCTTCTCGTTTTTCGACCAAATCCTCCTTCGCGCGCTGCCCGTGCGTGATGCCGGACAGCTGGTCAACTTGAGCGCACCGGGCCCGAAACCGGGTTCGCAATCATGTAGTCAGTCCGGGACCTGCGAAGAAGTTTTCAGTTATCGGATGTATCGCGATCTCGAGGAGAAGCAGGACGTGTTCGTCGGTCTGGCGGCGCATCGGACGTTCGGCGCGAACGTCGCATACAAGGGAAACACTTCCAGTACCCAGGGATCACTAGTCTCCGGATCGTACTTCCCGGTCCTGGGCCTTCGCCCCGCCGCTGGCCGCTTGCTGACGCCCGAAGATGACCGAACCATCGGCGGACATTTCGTCGCCGTGCTCGCGTACAGCTACTGGGAGACGCAGCACGGGTCGAATCCGGCGATCATCAACGACGTCATCACCGTCAACGGGCAATCGATGACCGTCGTGGGGGTGGCGCCCCGGGGGTTCGAGGGCACGACCCTCGGTGACCGCCCGAGCGTCTTCGTACCCATCACGATGCGCGGCTTGATGTCCCCCAACTTCCGCAGCTTCGAGAATCGCCGGTCGTACTGGGCTTACGTGTTCGGCCGGCTCAAGCCCGGCGTGACGATCGACCGCGCTCGTGTTGCGCTCAATGCGATCTACAAACCCATCCTGAACGATATCGAAGCGCCCCTGCAGGAAGGGATGAGCGAGCAGACAATGACGCGGTTCAAGGGGAAGGAGGTGCTCCTGGCCGAGGGCGAACGTGGTCAGAGCAGCATGCAGCTCGAAGCCACCACGCCGCTGCTGATGCTCTTCTCGATAACCGGCATCGTGCTCCTCATTGCCTGCGCGAATATCGCCAACCTGCTCCTGGCTCGCGGAGCGGGACGGGCGATGGAGATGGCGGTGCGCCTGTCCCTGGGCGCCAGGCGCGGCCAGCTATTGGGTCAGCTGCTGACCGAAGCCATCATGCTCGCGGTTTTCGGAGGCCTGGCCAGCCTGCTGGTCGCGAAGTGGACCGTCGGCCTGATCAATTCATTCCTGCCGACGGGTGCCGCAGGGGTGTTCACGTTCCGGATGGACAGCACCATGCTGTTGTTCGCCGCGGGGCTCTCGTTAGGAACCGGCATCGTCTTCGGCCTGTTCCCGGCGCTGCACAGCACGCGGCCGGATCTCATCGCCATGATTCGCGCCAACACCGGCCAGTCCGGTGCGCGCTCGGCCGTGCGCTTCCGCACGACGCTGGTGACCGTGCAGATGGGGCTCGCCATGACGCTGCTCATCATGGCGTCGTTATTCGTGAAGAGCCTCGCGAACGTGAGCCGTGAAGAACTGGGCATTCGCACCGACAATATGGTGACCTTCGGCGTCTCACCAATCCTGAATGGCTACTCGCGTCCGCGCGCGATGGCCCTGTTCAACCAGATGGAGGAGGAGCTCCGCGCGCTCCCAGGCGTCGCGGCCGTGACCTCGGCCATCATTCCGGTGCTCGCCGGTAGCAGCTCCGGCACCAGCGTCACTGTTGAGGGGTTTGCCACGACGCCGGACACGGACATCAACGCGAGGTACAACGAAGTCGGCCCCGGCTTTTTCGGGACGATGGGCGCCACCCTGCTGTCCGGCCGGGAATTCTCACAGAGCGATATCATCGGCACGCCAAAAGTCGCGATCGTCAACGAAGCGTTCGCCCGTAAGTTCAACCTGGGTCGTGCCCCCATAGGCAAGCACATGGCGACCGGCGGCCGGGATCAGCCGCTCGACATGGAAATCGTCGGCTTCGTGAAGGACGCCAAGAACAGCGATGTGCGCGATCCGGTGCCGCCGATGTTTTACACACCGTACCGCCAGGATTCACTCGTCGGCTACATGCAGTTCTACGCGCGCGCGTCGGCCGATGAGGCGCTGCTGCTCCGGTCAATTCCATCGGTCGTGAAGCGCATCGACGCGAGTCTTCCAATGGAAGAGCTGAGGACGATGGAGGCGCAGGTGAAGGAGAACGTGTTCCTCGACCGCATGATCAGCACTCTGTCGGCCGCCTTCGCCGTGCTCGCAACCCTCCTGGCCGCGATCGGTCTCTATGGCGTGCTGGCGTACACTGTGACGCAACGGACCCGCGAGATCGGCGTGCGCATGGCGCTGGGAGCGAACGCAGGACGCGTTCGGGCGATGGTGCTGAAGCAGGTCGGCATCATGACCGTCATCGGCGGTGTGGTCGGTATCGGAGCGGCAATCGGCTTATCGAAGTTGGCAAGCACAATGCTGTTCGGGCTGCAGGGGAATGACCCAGTCGCCGTCGCCGCTGCAGCTGTATTGCTAGGCGTGGTTGCGCTAGCGGCCGGTGGCATTCCGGCGATGAAAGCCGCCCGAATAGATCCCATCAAGGCGCTGCGATACGAGTAAGCGAAAGGTTGTTCAGCGGGGGTCCGTGCTTTTTCTTACGCATGGATCCCTGTAATGACTCAAATACTCCAGTTCCCACCTGACTTCCTCTGGGGCGTCGCCACTTCGGCGTACCAGGTTGAAGGCTCGACCCTCGCCGATGGTGCCGGCCCCAACATCTGGCACCGTTTCTCACGCGAACCCGGGATGACCGTCGGGGGCGCTACGGGCGACATCGCCTGCGACCACTACTGCCGTTCCGAACAAGACGTCGAGTTGATGGCCGAACTCGGCATCCAGGCCTATCGATTCAGCATGGCGTGGGCACGCCTGTTGCCAAGGGGTCGCGGTCGAATGAACCCGAAGGGATTGTCGTTCTACGATCGTCTCATCGACTCGCTGCTGCAGCGCGACATCGTGCCATTCCTGACGCTGTACCACTGGGATTTACCGCTGGCTCTGGAAGACAAGGGCGGCTGGTTGAATGACGACACGGCGAAGTGGTTCGCCGACTACGCGGACCTGTCGTTCCGTGCCTTCTGCGATCGCGTGCCGTACTGGATGACGATCAACGAACCGGCCGTTGTCATGGAGAAGGGCTATGTGACCGGCGTGTACGCCCCGGGCCATCGCAACGCCGCCGAAGCGCCCCAGGTTGCTCGCAACCTGCTGCGCGCCCACGGACTCGCGGTGCAGGCGTACCGCGACCGCGGAGATGGCTGCATCGGCATCGCGGTGAATATCCAGCCGAAGTATCCGGCGACCGATAGCGCGGCCGACCAGCAAGCCGCCAATCGCGCGAACGCCTTCCGCAATCTGCAGTTTCTCGACGCCATTCTGCTTGGCCGCACGCCTGACGAGTTGCCGGAGATGTTCGGTCGGGACTGGCGTCCGCTGTCAGACGAGGACATGAAGCTCATCAGCCAGCCGATCGACTACGTCGGGCTGAACTACTACACGCGCGTCGTCGTCGGCGACGACCCGGAAACGCTCCCGCACCGAGCGAGGAGTGTCACGTCACCCGCGACGCGAACGCTCTTCGGTTGGGAGATCTATCCGGGTGGACTGACTGAGACGCTGCTTCGCATCACGGAGCGTTACGGGCGCGTCCCCATCTACATCACCGAATGTGGCGCGGCATTCACCGATCCCCGCTCGGATGACGGCGCCGACGTGCAGGATCCCGAGCGGGTCGAGTTCCTGCGCGAGCACATCAAGGCAGCGTTTCGCGCCATGGAACAGGACGTGGACCTTCGCGGCTTCTTTGTCTGGTCGCTGCTGGACAATTTCGAATGGAACAGCGGGTACACGATGCCGTTTGGACTGGTGCAAGTCGACTTCGAAACGCAGCAACGCACCATGAAGTCGAGCGCGCGATTCTACGCCCAGGTGATCGAGTCATCGGGCGCGAACGTCTTCAGGGAGTCGGGAATGGATAATCGTGAATTGTCGTACGACAGCCCCAAAGCCATTCCTGGCGCCCTCACCCCGGATCTCTGACTTCAGCCCCCGTTTCTTAATTCTGCATTCTGCATTCTGCATTCTGAATTCTGATGTCCATCCGCCCGGTAAAGCAGATCATCGAGTCCAAGCCGACCATGGAAGGCGCGGGCGTGAAGCTCCGCCGCGCATTCGGCTTCGGCAACACCAGCGAGTATGACCCGTTCCTCCTCTTTGACGATTTCCGCAACGAGCGTCCCG
>CAZSNV010000179.1:0-10087 GCA_964608035.1 uncultured Gemmatimonadaceae bacterium
GACGCCGGCGCGAACGTCGACGCGAAGTCGAACGTCGGCGGGAGGATGCCGACGATCTCCGTCGCCTGGTTGTTCAGCGAGATCGATCGCCCGACAACGGCAGGGTCGCCGCCGAAGCGGCGCATCCAGAAGTCGTGGGTGAGGATGGCCGCAGGCCGGCCATTCCAGACGCTTTCCTCGGTGGTGAAGCCGCGGCCGAGGAGCGGGCGGACGCCCAGCACGTCGAGGAAGTTCTGCGCGATGCCGGCGCCAATGAGGCGCTCGGGTGGTCCATCGCCGACGAGGTTGTAGCTCCCGTAGTCAAAGAAGGCGAAGTATCCGGTCAGCGCCTCGAACGACTGCGCCAGCTCACGGTAATCCCGCAGGTTGGCGACGCGCGACGTCACCGACGACATCCCACCTCCGGGTGCGTTGGCAACCCAGGCGAGCCGCTCCGGTTCACGGAAGGGCAGCGGTCGCAGCATCAGCGGGCTCATGACGCTGAACACCGCTGTGACCGCGCCGACTCCGAGAGCGACGATGAGCGTGGCGAAGATCGCGAATCCGGGCTCGCGGCGGATGCGGCGGAGGGCGTAGGTTACGTCGGCGAGGGCGTTCATGGCTGTGGTTCAAGATGATACGTGGAAAGCTCCCGTAGCACACGCGCAGCCGCGCGCTGATGGGACACCGGTGGCGCGACGAGGGTTGGGAATATTGCGCGTTACCTTGTTGGTACGATTGGTCCGTGAGGACGAGCGCGCCCGAACCGACGCATGATTACGCGCCCACACCAAAATCTTGAGGATAATCATGAAGAGAATGCTGTTCGTGATCGCGGCGATCGCGGTCGCTGGCTCGTTGTCCTGCGACGACAGCACAGGGCCGGGATCGGGCTCCAGAAAGATTGTGTTCGGGAGTCGGGACGAGGAAGGCGTCTGGGATATCTTCGCGATCAACGCCGATGGAACTGGACTCCGCAATCTCACGCGATCCACGATCGAGGATGTCTATCCCACGTGGAACCAAAGCCGGACCCGCATCGCCTTCCGTTCCACGAGGCAGCCGGGAGGTGTGTTCGTGATGAATGCCGACGGGTCCGGGATGAGGCATCTCTACACCGAGCCGAACACCATCATCGATCATTTGTCCTGGTCGCCGGATGGCCGGCACCTCGCGATCGAAGGCGGTTGGGAGGGCACGGGCCGGCAGATCCGGAGAGTCGATCTCGCCACCGGGATCTCGGAGGTGCTGATCGAGGACGGGTTCTCGCCGGACTGGTCGCCGGATGGCGCGTTGATCGCCTTCCATCTCGGCGCTCATGTCTTCGTGATGAACGCTTCCGACGGCAGCAACGTCAGGAACCTCACGGTGGGTCGGGGAGGTCTCGACCCGTCGTGGTCCCCGGATGGCGAGCGCATCGCGTTCTCGAGCGGTCCCGGGCCGAAGATCTGGGTCATGAATGCCGACGGTTCGAACCCGGTGCAGCTGTCCACCGGTGCCGGGAACGACCGGCTCCCGACCTGGTCCAGCGATGGAGAGCAGATCGCGTTTCAACGCAACACGGCATACGAGGTAACGACGATCTGGGCCATGAATGCCGACGGAAGCAACCAGCGGAACCTCACGCCGGGGATGCCGATCAGCGGGAACCCGTCGTGGTGAGCGGCCGCGCTGAGCCCGGCACCTGAACTTTCCGCCACAGTAGCGCAATTACCGCGACCAGAGAAAGCGCGGCCACACCAAGCCACGCAGGTCCGACCGCCGACCGTGCGGGCGATGAAGATGCCGGGGCAACCCCGGCCTGGGTGTAGTCCAACTGGTAATGCGACTGCCGCTGGTCTCGCCGCTGCGGTCCCGCCTGAATGTCCGGGTCGCTCGGAACCAGGCCGTTGACGAGATAGACCGCGATCCCGCCCAGGTGACGGTTCTCGAAGACGAGTTTTCGCTCAGGGCCGCCCGGCGGCACGTCCGCGTCGAACGCCAGCTCGATCGCCCCCAGTCCATGGCTCAACTCCTCGATCGTCGCGAACTTCGCTGAGACCAATCGGAGCCGCAGGCGATCGTCGTCGACCGCGAGCGATAGATCGCGCTGGACGCGCGCCGCGTAGGCCCGTTGCTCCGCCTCCGAGAAAACGCCGTTCCTGTCCCTGTCGATGGCGGCGAGGATGACCGGGAACACCTCGACGCCCGGGGTGAGTCGAAGCTCCGTGCGAACACGGCCTTTCTCCACGGCGATGGTCGTCGCCTGGAGATACTCGTCCAGCCGATGCGCGAACGCGGGCGTGGCGGCGGCGAGGATGATCGCGCCGACGCCGGCCAGGATCGTCGTCATGGCCTCGTCAGCTTCCGACCGTAGTCGTTCGTCGGGTCGCGATACATGGCGTGAACGTGCATCGTCCGATCACCGCCCAGCGGCTGGGGCGCGTACTCGATGACGAGATTCGGCCCCTGGATCCGGTAGTAGGCGGAGATGTTCTTTCCCGGCGTGACGTCGGTCGGGCCGCTCCAGGCGAACCAGGTGTCGGCGAGGCCGGCTCTGATCTCCGCCATGCGCGCCGCCGCCGCGCTCTCGTGGACGATGCCCGACCATTCGGAGATCACGTCGAGCAGCATCACGCGCTGCGGCTCGGTCATCGCCGAGGCCTTCAGTCCTTCGGGCTGGATCGTCTTTCCGTCCTGTCCCGGTCCGAGCACGAGGTCGCGCACGTCGAAGCTAAGGATCGCCTGCGCGCGTTGATTGGCGTCGAGAGAGTTGAGCAACGCGACTGCCTTGTCGCTCTCCTGGCCGAGCGGGCGGACTGTCTTGCCGTTGGCCGTGTAGAGCGCCGGTTGTGCGCCGGTCAGGCTCGGGGTGAGCAGACCCTGCTCGCCGGCGATAGTGATGTTGAGCGACAGGTGGTGGCCGCCGAACTGCAGCATCCACGGCTTGTCGACGGAGGGCGTTCCGAGAATCGAGATGTAGTAGAGGTCGCGACCGAACATCGCCCTGCTCCGCTCGTTGACCCTGAGTAGCTCGTCCGCTTCGACAATCTGGTGGATCTTCTCGAAGCCCCGCTTGCTCAGCACGGACGAGAGCAGGGCGAGCGCGGCGGAGCGCTGCGTTGCACTCAGCTCGCCGAGGTTGACCCCGGAGAGGCGTGACATCGCCGTCGGGAGGTTCGACCAGCGGGTGCGCTGCGCCGCGTCGTCGAACGCGAAGAGCACCTTCCCACGCTGCGTCTGATCCAGCGTCGCGAGGAACGCGTTGGCGGCGCTCACGACGCGGGTAGTCGTCGGCTGCGCAATGGCGGGGCTCGCCGAGAGGCACACCACGGCCAGCGCACCGATGCCGTGCATCGCTCTGATCGACCAGGGATTCATCGGTCGTCTCCTTTCCGTAAGATACAGGAGGTGAGTCACGGCGCCGGTCATGCTCCGTCCCGCGAGTACGACCAGATACTCCAATTCTCGTGCGCTTCAGCGCGGCTCTTTCCGAAGATACGCGATGGCGGCCTCGAGCACCTCGTCGCGCCCGGCGCGGATGCCGGCGATCGTCCTCTCAACAGGTATGTCTGGCTGGAGGCCCTTGCGGTCCGGGCCATTGCCGCTCGTGAACTGGAGCGCAATGCCTCCAGGGACGTACATCCCCGTGGTGCCACCAAGTGTCCCGGACGTCGGCGAGCCGACGAAGACAGCGCCTCCGGACTTCTTCGCGAGTTCGGCGTTGACCTCCATAGAGCTCTGGGCGCTCGGTCCGATGAGCAATACCGCTCGGCCAGTGTAGGTGCGGGTCGCGTTACGGCATACGCACCACCCGGTTAGCGTAATCGAGCCATCGGACTGGCGGTACTGGCCTCCAAGAGATCCGATGAAGTTCCGCCGTGCCGTGCCGGGCGTAGAATCAACCCGTACGAGCTGAGACACGAAGGGATACGTGAATCCGGTGCCCTCACGCCACTCGAGGATGATCGCCCGCGCATCGCGCAGCTGGTCGAACGCGGCGTCGGCGCTGTCCGGGTGCACGCGATAGGGAGCGATGTAACCGATGTCGCGCGCGACCATCCGCACCGGTGGTGCAAATCGGCTCCTTATGTCTGCCACGATCACCGGCCCGGCGTAGCGGGGAACCACCACCGTCCGGGTCATGCCGTCCCCATTCTCGATGACAAGCCTTGCGGTCGATCCAAGCGGGCCGCGACCGGCGGCCGGCCCGGCGGCGAGATCACGCCGAGCCGCGGTCGATGCGGAAAAAGTGTCCGCGATGCGCCGCCCACGTGCCAGCGCGTCCTCTTCGTCGATCGATCGGATCACCTCCCCGCGACGAATGAGTGCTCCCCGGAGGAGTGAGTCGTGGGCCACCTCGATTACCACGACACGCCCCTCGACGACGTCAAGGCGCAGCGGAAGGCTCGCCCGCCCGCGCCACTCCTGCAGCTCTGGCGTCATCAGGGTGGCGTGCGAATCCTCGAGCCGACTGGTCATCCGCGCCAACGCCAAGTGGTATTCCGTAACAGTCGACGCATCGCGCATTCGCGGAATGAACTCCGCCAGTGCCTCACTCCAGGGCTTTCCGCGCAGCTCGATCCCAGGGTAGAACGTCGTGATCACGCCCCAGAACTTGACTGCTGCGAAGATGCGCTCGTCGAGCGACGGTAGACGGCCCGCGGATGGGGCCGCGGCACGCTGCACCACGAACGGAGGTCGGTGCACACCGGCAGCGGACCGCCTGGGCCAGGGTTCGCGCAGCAGCGCGAGAGCCCGCGTCATCGCTGGATCGGCCGCGGTCCCCACCCAACCGCTGACCACCGCTGTAGCCGGCCCGACTGCGCGACCCGACGAATCGACGACCTCGCTCGTGCGCACACGCACCCTCACACCTTCGCCGGCATCGACGTCCCGGTGATCGACGTAGGGGGCATCACCGAGCTCACCCTCGCTCACGATCGCCGCCAGGCCGTCGGCGATCAGCCCCGCGGCATATAACGGCAGTTCCGAGTGTTCGTTCACGACGAAGACGACGGGAAGATCGCGCGCCCCGGCGTCCGGTGTGACTCGCGCACTTGGCTGGAGGAGAGTCGTCGAAGCGGCACTTACATCCCCGTTCGGAGCGGCCTCCCGCTGAAATTCGACGTGAAGCGTGTTCCGCTGGCCGGGCGGGGTCACGCGTCGGGTGGTCATCCGCCGAAGCAGCGACTGGACGGCGGCTCGGAAATAATACACGTCGTCCCTTGTGCGCGTTCGTAGATCGTCGGTGCGGAGATCGAGAACGACCGCGCGCGCGATGGCCATAGGGTCCCTGCCTGCGAGCGACCCATCGCCGGAATTGCGCAGGTCGCGATCCCTGGCGCGCGGAACGTTGTCCAAGCGGAGAACAACGTCCGCGCCGTAGACACTGTCGGAGACGTCAGCGTAGCGGTGGATGCCAATCACTAGCGTGCTGTCGGGGAGGACCTCGACACTCGGCCCCGTATCCGATGTCCCAGTGGGCCAGCGATTCGGCGGATGGGGCGCCCTGGTGGACCTGATGCGGGTGATGGAATCGCGAAGCGGCTCCACGAAATGAGCGATGGCACGCTCGAAGTCGGCGGGCGTTCGAGCCGCTCGCACCTGGGCGATCGCGGCGATCGCGAACGAATCGATGGGAAGATCATCGCGATAGGCCGTCCACGGATGCAGAAATCGAACGGCACTCCAGACATGCGCAAGTCCTGCGAGTCGCGCGGCCAGGACGGAATCGCTCACAGTGGTCTGGGCGAGCGCTGGCTGCGCGAACGCGGCGTTGATAAGGGCCGCGACGAAGAGGGATCGGCGCACTTCTCCTCCAACGTGAAGGGAAACGGCGAATCCTACTTATACAAGACCTTGGAGCGTCCTGCCACCTAACTTTGTCACCTCACCGGATGTGCGGGCCCGGTCTCCCTCAAACGCTTCATCGCGAGGTGGACGCTTGCGATGGGAAGTTGACAAGCAGAGCAATCCACCGTATTACATAGACAGCCTATGGGAAACCCGCGAACAGATCGGCAGGATCTCCTGCCTGGCACGCTCGACATGATGATCCTCAAGACCCTCTCACGCCAGGTGATGCATGGCTACGGGATCGCGAACCACATCCGCCAGCTATCGGCCGACGTGCTCAAGGTGGAAGAGGGCTCGCTGTACCCTGCACTGCAACGCCTGCAATTGCAGGGGCTCATCGCGTCAGAGTGGGGGCAGTCGGCAAACAATCGCCGCGCGCGGTATTACCGCCTCACCGCCGCCGGACGACGCCACCTCGGCGAAACGGAATCGAGCTTCGCGAGGTTGATGGAAGCGATCGGGCGCGTGATGGAGCCCGCGACCTAGCCCCCATGGTCAGTCTATTGGAACCGCCCCGGTAATCCATGGGCTCACCTCTGCTCGTCCTCAGACGCATCGTCGCCCTCTTCTCGCGAGCGCGCCTCGACAGGGAGCTGCGCGAGGAGATGGAGGCCCACATCCAGCTGCGTCGCAAGTCGCTCGTCGATGAAGGGATGGATCCGGCCGCGGCGGACGCCGCGGCGCGCCGCCTGTTCGGCAACGCGACCGTGCTGCGCGAACGGACGCGCGAGATGTGGGGATTCCCGGCAGCCGAGTCGGTGCTGATGGACGTGAGGTACGGCTTGCGGTCGCTTCGGCGCTCGCCGGTCTTCACCATGGTAGCGGTGCTGTCGATCGCCGGCGGTCTTGCCGCGGGAACGGGCATCTTCGCGGTCATGAACGCCATCGTGTACCGGTCGATCGGCGTCGGCGACGGACAGAGCCTGTATCGGATCTTTACCTCGGATCACAGCGGCGGCAGCCTTTACTCCTCGTCGTCGTATCCGGACTACGAAGCGTTCCGCGAGGCGACCGGCGTCATTGCGTCCACGTGCGCCACCGAGCGCGTGCGTGCCAACCTGTTGGTGAACGGCGCCGCGGCGATGCATCACGGCGAGGTCGTGAGCCCGGGATGCTTCGACGCGTTGAAGCTCTCGCCGCCATTGGGCCGGTACTTCTCGGAGGACCAGGCGACGGGATCAGCGGTTCCCGTGGTGATCAGTCATTCGCTGTGGGTGCGGCGGCTCGGAGGCGATTCATCGGTGGTCGGCCGCACGATCCAGTTGAACGGCATGTCCGTCGCCGTCGCCGCCGTAGCGCCGAAGGGATTCGCGGGCACGAGCCTGGATGGGGGCGCCGAGTTCTGGGCACCGGTGCAGGTCGCGCCGGTCGTCTTCCCGCCGGGCGTGCTCCGCGATCGTCATCAACGCATGTTCACCGTTTACGCCCGCCTGCGCGACGGCGTCGGGCGCGAACAGGCGGAAGCGGCGCTGGCGGTCGTCGCGGCGCGGCTGCGCCGGCTCGACGCACCCGCATGGACCAACGCGGCCGGCACCACGCGAAAGGTGACGGTGATGCCGGAGACGGAGGCGCGCTTTGCCGGGTCACCGGGCGCCGCCGCCGGGATCTTCGCGAGCGTCATCGCAGCGATCGGCGTCATCGTCGCGATCGCATGCCTCAACCTCGCGACGATGCTCCTGGCGCGCGGCGCGTCGCGCGCCCGCGAGATCTCGATCCGGCTGGCCATCGGTGCCTCGCGCGGTCGCGTGCTTCGGCAGCTTGCCACGGAAAGCCTGATCATCGCCTTCCTCGGCGCCACTGCCGCGATCGCGGTGGTATCGCTTGGGGTTCGTCTGTTCGAAGCGTATCGCCCGGCCGAGGTGCCGGCATTCGACATCGCGATCGACTGGCGCGTCCTGACGTTCGCAGTGGTGCTCGCGATGGTCGCGGCGCTGCTGTTCGGCCTGGTGCCAGCCACGCACACGCTGCGTCTCGCGCTTGCCGAAGGGCTCAAGGGTCGCCTCTTCGCTGCCCGCATGCGGCGGGTTCGCGTGAGTGCGCGCGAGGCGCTGATCGTTCTGCAGGTCGCGGTGTCGATCGCCCTGCTGCTGGTCTCGACGCTGTTCGTGAGGGCGGTGGCGGGCGGAGCGACGGTATCGCCAGGCTTCAATGGTGCGGGTGTGGCCGTCGTCCCTGTGCACCTCGACGCCGTTGCCGACAGCGAAGTCGCGGCGGTGACCGAGCGGTTGCTCGAGGCGGCCGGGAGCGTGCCTGGTGTGAGCCAGGTTTCGCTCGCCGGCATCGTCCCGATGAGCGGCAGCAACATCGGGTTTGCCGTGGGTGTGAACGGAGATTCCGCGCGAAGCTTCCTGGGCAACGTCATCTCGCCCGGGCATTTCGCGACGCTCGAGATCCCGATCCGCGCCGGGCGTGACTTCGACCGGCGCGACCGCGCGGGCGGAGCGCCGACGGTGATCGTCTCGGAGACGTTTGCCCGCTCCGTCTGGGGAACGCCGAATGTCATCGGCCGGTCATTGGTCCACCACGAGCGCCGGCGGGACGTCGTGGGCGTCGTCGCGGACACGCGGTACCGGAGCCTCTCCGAACCTTTCCAGCCGCTGGTCTACCTTCCCATCGGCCAGACGTCTGCGACGCGGTTCCTCATTCACGCCCGGGTCCGTGACGGACAGACGCTGGTGGCACTCGATGCCGCGGTACGCGCGGTGGACCGGCGCGTGGCGATCGAAGGCGCGATGCCGCTGCGCGCGCAGATCGACCGGGCGATGGCTGGCGAGCGTGCCGCGCAGTGGATTGGCGGTGTCGTCGGCATCGTGCAGCTCGGGCTCGCGGTGATGGCGTTGTGGGGGCTGGTGGCCTACGCGGTCGAACGGCGGACGGCCGAGATGGGGGTCCGGCTCGCGCTCGGTGCGACGCCGTCGAGTCTCGTGCGGTTGGCGATGCGACCGGCTGGTGTGGCGATCGTGGTTGGTGTGGGAATCGGCTGCGTGCTCGGCGCGACCGTCGCGAAGGTAGTGCAGGCGACGTCGGTGGGATTGGCGCCGGTGGATCTCGTGGCGGTGATCCCCGTCGCGGCGATCTTCACGGTCGTTGCGATGACATCGGCGTGGTGGCCGGCGCGGCGGGCGGGGATGGCGGATCCGGCGGCGTCGTTGCGGCGGGAGTGATCCCAGATCTGCGATCCGCACTTTCCGCCCAACACCTGCAGATTCACATCCGCGTGTCCCCCATTCGCACGGGAAGAGCGGCACGCTTGCGAACCATAGCGAGCGACCGGCATTCCCTCGAGCTTCCGGCTCACCTTCTCGTGCTCCGCGAGTTCATCCGGACCATTCACGCTTGGAGTCATTTGCGGCCGCGAGGCGTATCCGTGATCGAAAGCTTGGCGATACTCATTGACGACCGATTGCGTTACGCCGGACTCACTTGACAGTCATATACATAAGTTGTACAATACTTCTGTCCAACTAAACGGCCTAAGAGAATAGGCCGATTTTGGATAAACTATTATACAGCAAGGAGTTAACGATGGGTAACGCTACATACAGCCACTTGCGGGAGAATCTCGCAGAACTATGGGACCGGGTTGAGGACACGCAGGAGCCCATCATCGTCAAGCGACGTGGGCACCAGGACATGGCTCTTCTCCCGGCCGATGAACTCGAAAGCCTACGTGAAACGGCGTACCTGCTACGATCGCCCAAGAACACGCGTCGCCTGCTTGAGGCAATCGCACGAGCCGTGCAGGGGGAAACACAATCGGTGGATTCGGCAGCTCTGCGTTCAACTTTGGGGCTGACCACTGAGGACAGGTAGGATGCCATACAAGGATGTGCCATGCCGAGTGCCAAAGGCAGCGGACGAAGAGACAGCACCAAGAAGCGAGCATGCGAGATTGACGAGAACTGTTGGGAAGACCTTCGGTGGTGGGTAGACACGAATCGGAAGACCGCACTCCGCGTCATGGATTTGATCGACGCTGTGGTGCGAGACCCGTTTGGCGGAATCGGAAAGCCAGAGCCCCTGAGAGGACTGGGCGCGGATACTTGGTCACGACGCATCACTGAGGAGCATCGGCTCGTTTACATCGTATTCGAGGAACGCGTCGTGTTCGTTCAAGCGCGCTATCATTACTGACGCCGAACAGGACCCCGGAAGCTTACGTTTCGGCCACCATGCCTAGTCTGCGTACGATCGAGCTGTTCGCTGGTATTGGAGGAGTCACCGGCGGGCTGCTAGCAGACTGTCGAAATATCGATGGACGGATGGTGTG
>CAZSNV010000180.1:0-10010 GCA_964608035.1 uncultured Gemmatimonadaceae bacterium
GGAGTACTGGCTGCGCCAGGTGATGGAGCCCGTGCGCTTTGCCGACGGCATGCGCATCCTCGAATCGCAGGGCGTGCGCGCATACATCGAGATCGGTCCGCAGCCCGTGCTGCTTGGCATGGGTCGCCAGTGCCTCGACCACGAAAGCGCGGATGTGGACTGGCTGCCATCGCTGAGGGCCGACGCGGATGCATGGCAGACGCTGCTCGGGAGCCTGTCGACGCTCTATGTCAAAGGCGCGCCGGTTGACTGGAAAGGGTTCGACGCCCCGTACCAGAGACGACGGGTGTCGGTCCCGGCGTACGCCTTCCGTGAGAAGGAGTACTGGCTGCGCAGCGTCGACACTACTTCGGAGACCCGGCGTGACCACGCGGCTGTAGAACCCATGCCGGCGGCTCCCTCGTCTAGCGCCTCGGGCCCACAACTGTACGAGGTTCAGTGGCGGCAGCAGCCGCCATTGCCCGATGCCGTGCAGCGGGCGAGGTCGTTCGCGTGGGTGATCTTTGCGGATAGCCAGGGGGATAGGCACGGGATGGGTACGCAGCTGGCGCGCCTGCTGGCCGAGAACGGCGCGATGCCAACCGTCGTGACAGCCGGCGAGCGGTATCGCCAGGTTGACGCACACGCATACGAGATCGACAGTGCGAACGCTGACGATTACGCGCGCATTTGGTCGGCTGTCACACAGCGGTCGGGCACGGACGTGCGCGTTGTCCACCTCTGGGGACTCGATGCTGCCTCGCTTGACTGCTCTTCTGACTCCTCTTCGCCGTACGTAGGGGCCGACTTCAGTCGGCCTGTTGAAACGCTCCTGCACCTCACTCGCGCCATCGCGACGAGCGGCCACGGCAAACCCGCGCTCTGGTGCGTGACTCAAGGTGCCGTGGTGGTCGACGAGACCGCAGAGGGCAGCATTGCCGTTGCGCAGGCGCCGCTGTGGGGCTTCGGACGAACCGTGGCCCTCGAGCATCCGGAAATCTGGGGCAGCCTGATCGATCTTCCGCACGGCGACTGCGCGGCCGACCTGCGGCATTTGACAAACGAAATCATTGCCGGCGGCGCGGAAGATCAGATCGCGTTGCGCGACTCCCGCCGCTACGCCGCACGTCTGGCGAGCCGAAAGGACCGTGACAATTCACCCCTTGCATTGCGAGCGGATGCGGCCTATCTCGTGACCGGCGGCGTCGGTGCACTTGGATTGCACGTGGCGCGATGGCTCGTCGCACGTGGGGCGCGTCACCTCGTCCTTGCAAGCCGCCGCGGCGGCGCGGACGCACGTGCGCAGTCGGGTGTGCGGGCTCTCGAGGAGCTTGGCGCGACCGTCACAGTGGTGGCTGCAGATGTGTCGCGCGCTGAGGGTGTTGATGCGCTGATGGCTGCCATCCGCGACGGTGGCCCTCCGCTGCGCGGCGTTGTGCACGCGGCGGGCATTGACGTCCCAACGCCTGTGCGCGAATTGTCGGTAGGCGATCTGTGCGCCGTTATGGCGCCAAAGGTCACGGGCGGCTGGCTGCTGCACGAGCGGACGCGTGAGCTGCCGCTGGATTTCTTCGTCCTGTTCTCGTCGGTGGCTTCGGTGCTCGGGTCGAACGGCCGCGCCCACTACGGGGCGGCCAACGCGTTCCTCAACGCCCTGGCGCTAGAGCGCCGCCGACTCGGCCTGCCTGCGCTGGCCGTCAACTGGGGGCCATGGAAAGGCGGCGGCATGGCCTCGGACGAGCACCTACGTGATTTCGAGCGCATTGGCAACTATGGGCTCGAGCCCGACGCTGCGCTGCGGTTGTTCGAGCAGGCCCTCGGAGGATCGCCTGCGCAAGGCATGATCGCTGATATCGATTGGGACCAGTTCCGCCCGATTTACGAGGCTCGCCGCGTGAGCCCGCTCGTGTCGGGGCTGAAGACACCGAGTCGCGAGACACGCGAGGCAGCGCTTCACGTGGATACCTGGGAGACGACGGATGACGACCGCCGGGCCCCTGAGTCCGAGCATCCCGAATGGATCCTTCGACTTGCCGCAACAGCGGGGTCCAATCGTGCGTCGCTGCTTGAGGGGCTCCTGAGACAAGAGGTGGCTGAGATGCTCGGATTCGAAAGGCCGGATGACGTGCCACTCGATTCGAATTTCTACCAGCTCGGGATGGATTCGCTGATGACCGCGGAGCTCGTCGGGCGGTTGCGGAAGCGCGTCGGCGTGTCGTGCACGGGACTCGTCCTGGATCATCCAAACGTGCAGGCGCTCGTGCCGAGATTGCTCGAAGCACTGGACGAGTCGCTGGCAGCGGCCGGGACACTAGGCACCGCGGCTTCCACGGCCGCAGCAGCGTCTGCATCGCGATTCTCGAACTATTCGCCGGATGACGACTCTCAGATGTTGGCGTCCCAAACGAGGATGTTCCCCGACAGGAACCCCGAATGGATCGTGCCGCGCTGGACGTGGATGTTCGTCGATTCAGCGAGGCGCCTTGGACGCGAGCCTCGGGTGTGGCTCCATCACGATGCCGATCGCCTTGTCGGTCACATGGGCGCGATTCCCGTCCGCTTGAAAATTGGTTGCGGACATCGGGACACGGCGTGGCTGGTCGACACCATGGTGCTCGAGTCACATCGATCTCAGGCGGTTGGCTCCAGGATGATGCTCCAGGCCCACGAAGACCTACCGTTCAGCCTGTCTCTGGGGCAATCGGCTGAAATGCGGGAAATCCAGTTCCGCCTTGGATGGAGGCAAGTCGCATCCCTTCAGATTGCGCAGTTGTTGATTCGTCCCGAGAACGTCCTCAAACGCAAGCTCGGGACGCCAGGCGCCTGGGCTGCGGGGCTCGGCTTTCGCGCATCGGCTGCCTTGCGAGAGGTATTCCGCGATCGATCGCACATGGACGTGCGTGAGATCTCGATATTTGACGGCCGCCACGACGCACTGTGGGAGGCCATGGCGCGCGACGTGACGTGTGCTGTTGTGCGCGACGCCTCTTTCCTCAACTGGAAGTACGTCGATCAGCCGGGTCAGCAATTCGTTCGCCTTGAGCTCGTGGAAAGCGGCGTGGAGGGCGTCGTGGAAGACGGCGTCGAGGGCGGCGTGGAGGGCGGCACCGTGCGGGGCCTTGTGGTCTTGATGCTGCGCGAGCCCGACGCCGTGTATGCATATCGACGCGCGTTTCTAGTGGATATCGTCAGTTCACTGCGGGACAAGAGCGTCTTGCATCGACTGGTGCAGCTTGCGACGAGCGCGGCCGCCGAACGAGGAGCAGACGCGCTCGTGTGTATGCACCTCAACGCGCACGTGACCCGGGCCCTGAAGGCTTGCGGATTCCGCCTTCGAAAGCCGAACCGGTTTCTGTTGATCGACGCGGAGCACGTTTCCGAGTACGAGCTGTCGCTGCTGACATCGGCGGATAACTGGTACCTTACCCAGGGCGATTCCGATATCGACCGTCCAGGAGTCAGCTGATGTGCGGCATTGCAGGACGGTTCAACTACCGCTCAGGAGCGCCTGTGGCGCCAGAACTGATTCAGGGTATGTGCGACCTGATTGCGCACAGAGGCCCCGACGGTGACGGCGTGTGGACCAATGGCTCGGTTGGATTCGGTCATCGGCGGCTGGCGATCATCGACCTCAGCCCGGCCGGCCGGCAGCCGATGACCACGGCAGATGGCGATCTGGTCATCACGTTCAATGGAGAGATCTACAACTTCCGCGAACTACGTCGTGATCTGGAAACTCGAGGCTACCGATTCCGTTCCCGTACCGATACCGAGGTGATACTCGCGGCGTATCGTGAATGGGGCGTCGAGTGCCTGGCAAGATTCCGTGGCATGTTCGCGTTTGCGCTATGGGACTGGAGAGAGCGCCTGCTCTTCATCGCACGAGACCGTCTCGGCAAGAAGCCGCTCCACTATCTCATCGACAACGACGGCGTCGCGTTCGCGTCTGAGCCGAAGGCTTTTCTCGCCGATCGGAGTTTCCAGCCGCGGCCCAACGTGCAGGCGATATCGGCTTACCTGACCTATCAGTACGTGCCAAGCCCGTTGTCAGCGTTCGAAGGCGTGCGGAAGCTTCCGCCGGGGCATCTCATGGTGGTGCGCGACGGAACGGTCACGGTCGAGCGGTACTGGAAGCTGTCGTACGCGAGCAAGCGCCAGATAAGCGAGCCGCAGGCGTGTGAAGAACTGCTCGAACGGTTGCGCGAGGCCGTGCGCCTTCGGTTGATCAGCGACGTTCCTCTCGGAGTCTTCCTGAGCGGCGGCATCGATTCAAGTGCGATCGTGGCGTTAATGGCCGGTCTGAGCAGCGCCCCGGTGAAGACGTTTTCCATTGGCTTCGACGAAAAGGAATTCGACGAGCTCCCGTACGCGCGGCGTGTTGCGCAACGATACGCGACCGAGCACCACGAATTCATCGTACGGCCGCAGGCGACCGAGATTCTAGACAAGCTGGTGTGGCACTACAACGAGCCGTATGCCGACCCCTCGGCCATCCCGACGTACTACCTCGCTGAGCTCGCCAGGCGTCACGTCACCGTTGCGTTGAACGGCGATGCGGGTGACGAGAATTTTGCCGGGTACCGCCGTTACATCTCACCGAAGCGCGAGAAACAGTACGATCGGCTGCCTCCAGCGGTGCGTCAACTCGTCGGAGCTGTCGCACAGAGGGCACCTGCTCCGTTGCGGTCGGATTCCGTCCTTTATCGTGGTCGCCGCTGGCTGCGTCATCTCGCTGATACGCCGGCGGGCCGTTACAGCCGGCGCGCGACAGTGTTCGATCCAGACCTGAAAGTCGAAATCTGTGATCCGGGATTCATCGCCTCGACCGACGGATCCGGCGCGAATGCATTTCTCGTCAAGGCATTGGAGGCATCGGACGCCACCGACATGGTGGATGCCTTGCTTGACGTGGACGTGACCTACTACCTGGCGGATTGTCTGCTCCTTAAAGTGGATATCGCGACGATGGCGCACGGCCTCGAGGGACGGTCGCCAATGTTGGACCACGACTTCATGGAGTTCGCGGCGAGTCTTCCGTCGCACTTCAAACTGCGCGGTGAAACGACCAAGTACATTCTGAAGCAAGCAGTTCGGGACCTCCTGCCCACCGGTATCACCGACCGGCCCAAGAAGGGCTTTGGTGTGCCGCTCGGGTCGTGGTTTCGGAACGAGCTGCGCGAGCTCAGCGGCGATCTGCTGCTCGACGGGCGGCTCGCCGCGCGCGGGTACTTCAAACCTGGGATGGTGGAACGACTGCTTGACGAGCATTGGCAAGGACGTGCCGGGTGGCAGGATCAGCTCTGGAGCCTCCTGATGCTCGAGTCGTGGCACCGCATGTTCATTGATACGCGCCCGCAAAGTGCTCCGGCGGCACCATCTCCGGTGGCGGCTGGAGTCTGACGCCGTGGGTGATCGCGTGAGTACACGAGTGCCAGGGCAAGCCGTTCCCGTGCGGGTGATGCATCTACTGCACACGTTTGGTGTGGGTGGCATGGAAGTGGGGATCACGAAGCTCGTTAATGCTCTCGACAGCTCGCGCGTGCGGAGTAGCATCTGTAGCTGTTGTCCGGGCGATTCGTTGAAGGAAAGGCTGCGACCAGACGTAGAGCTATACGAATTCAACCGGAGACGAGGAAACGATCCGGCTCTGGTTGTGCAGCTCTATCGATTGCTGAAGAGGGAGAGACCGCACGTATTGCACACACATCGCTGGGCGACGCTGTGCGAGGGACTTATCGCGGCGCGGCTCGCGCGTGTGCCCTTCGTCATCCATGGCGAACACGGGACACTGGAGACTCGGAAGCACAACGCCTGGGTGCAGCGCCGCCTCTGGAAGCGTGTCGACCAGGTGCTCTCCGTTTCTTCGCGGCTCGCCGAGCGGATGACGCGGGAAATCGCCTTTCCGTTGGACCGTATCAAGGTAATCCGGAATGGCGTGGACTTGGAGCGGTTCAATCCCAGTCATCGGGCGTCGGCTCGGGCAGCTTTCGGCATCGCTCCTGACGAACTGGTAATCGGAAGTATCGGTCGGTTGGTCTCGGTCAAGGATTACCCGAACTTCCTTCGCGCGCTCGCGTTGTTGCGGGATCGCGGAATAGCCCATCGCGCGATCGTAGCGGGCGCGGGACCGTTGCAGGGTGAGCTGGTTGCGCTGGCAACGACGATGAAGCTGCCGACGGTTACCTTTCTCGGCAACCGCGGCGACGTTCACCGCGTTCTCGCCTGTTTCGACATATTCGTGTTGAGCTCCGAGTCGGAAGGTCTTTCGAACACGATTCAAGAGGCTATGGCGACAGGACTTCCCGTCGTCGCGACACGCGTGGGTGGGGCGGACGAACTGGTTGAGGAGAATCGGACCGGCATCCTCGTGCCGGCGAGGGACCCTCGCGCGCTGGCAGACGCGATTGGGTCGCTGGTGCGCAATCCCGCGCGAAGGCACTCTATGGGCGACGCAGGCAGGCGTCGAGCCGAGACACTCTTTGGGCTCGCCCGAATGGTTCGCGAGTACGAAACTCTGTACTTGAACCTGGCCAGGCGTAAACCTGATGCGATTGGTCATTTGCGGGTCAATGAAGCGTAGCGCGGTCGCATTGCTGCACCGGTTCGGTCTGTTGAGGGCCGCTCGAGCGTGTCAGCGCACGGGGTCGGTGATCTTGACCTACCACGGTGTGCTTTCAGGTGACGGGAACCAGGACGATTTTCTGGACCATAACTTTGTTCCGGCCAAGATGTTCGAGCAGCATCTCCACTACATCTGCCGCCACTACCGGCCGATCGCATTGCGAGATCTCGTCGCATGTTACGAGAACGGGAAAACTCCGCCTCCTCGCGCTCTTGCGGTGACGTTCGACGACGGTTTCGCGAACAACTACACGGTGGCCTACCCGCTGCTGCGCCGCTACGGAATACCGTTTACTGTGTTTCTCACCACAGGTTTGATCGATCGACCGGGCGCTCAACTCTGGACGGAACGCGTAAAACGGGCGATTCACCTATTTTCTGGCGATTCAGTCGTTTTGGACGTCCACGGTCGCGACATTCACTGCTCACTCTCGTCCCTGCAGGCCAGAGAGGCCGTGGCGCTCAAGATTCTCTTGATGCTCAAAGGGTTACCGGTCGGGCAGCGGAACCTCGAGCTGGACGCCATCGAACGCGTGTGCGGACGTCCCTCGCTAAGCCCGGACGAGCGCGAGCGTTACGACTTTCTCACCTGGCGTCAGATTAAGGAAATGGCGTCGGCGGGAGTGGAATTCGGATCTCACACCGTGCAGCATCCGATTATGTCCACGCTCGATGTGGCCACGCTGCAGTCAGAGATCGTCGAATCGAAACGGCAGATCGAGGAGTCGCTTGGGCGGCCGTGCTACGCATTCGCATATCCGAATGGATCTGCTGCTGACTACGGAGAACGCGAGAAGAGGGCCCTCCGCGCCGTCGGTTATCGCTGCGCGCTATCGCTCCGAGGCAGCGTAAATGGGCGTTATCCCGATCTGTTCCAGCTGGACCGAATAAATATCGGACGGCGGCTGGATCACTCGATGTTTCAGGCAGAGGTCGCCGGGGTATTGGCGCGTGGACGAGCGGTCCGTCGCCTATTCGACGGCACGACGAGGCGCTCGGCGTTACGTCAAGAGGTAGTCCGCGCGTGAAAGAGCAAGCTAAGCATCGCGTGCTCGTGACCGGCGCACACACCACGAGCGCACTGGCCATAGTGCGTTCGCTTGGTGCTGCAGGCATGTCGGTGGCGGCCGCAGGCGAGCTCGGACGCTTCAACCTGGCGAGCTACTCTCGCTACGTATGCCGTGTCGTCACGTTGCCATCCGCCGAAGAGCATCCGGCCGCGTATTTTGAGGAACTCGTCCGAGAGCTGCAGCGTGGCTCTTATGATGTTCTGATCCCGACGACAGATACGACCATTGCGATTCTCCGGCCGCATCGACAGCGGATTGAAACTCTGGTCCGAGTGGCCCTTCCTCCGAACGACGCATTGGAAGCGGCGCAAGACAAGCAGATCACGATCGAGCGTGCCCGCGAGAGCGACGTCGCGATTCCGCGCACGCGGATTTTTCGCTCGCTGGGCGAGCTCGATCTCGCGGCGGACGATCTCGAATATCCGTGTGTCGTCAAGCCTCGATTCTCTTGCTACTGGGATGGCGCAGGCCCGATTGCCAGGGGTGGCGTGCGGTACGCAGATTCCGCACAGTCGCTGCGTGACATCTTCCGATCCGCGCGTCTCGATCCCGAGTTGTTTCTCGTCCAGGAGCTCATTCATGGCGACGGGCTGGGCGTATTTGCGCTTCTGGAGGAGGGCAACGCGCGAGCCGTCTTTGCGCATCGGAGACTACGTGAAGCGAACCCTACGGGGGGACGCGCGTCATTGGCAGAGAGCATCGCGCCGGAGGACCGCGTGGTAGCACCCGCGCTTCGCCTGCTGCACGCGCTCCGCTGGACCGGCGTGGCCATGGTGGAGTTCAAGGATCCTGGCGCGCCGGCCCCGCCCGTCGTCATGGAGATCAACGGGAGATTCTGGGGCTCGCTGCCGCTGGCGATTGCGGCGGGTGTGGACTTCCCGTTGCTGCTCGTCCAGCAGCTTCTCGGATTGGACATCACTCCACCCGGGAGCTACAGGTACGGCGTTCGGTGCCGTCACCTGAAAGGCGACCTCAGTTACCTGGCTGCCACCATGAAGGGGCGGCCGCGCCACTGGACTGGCCCGTTTCCGAAGCGCCTCGAGGCCCTGGTCGCCATTACGCCATGGCCTGGGCGGTGGCGTTCATATAATCTGCGCGCGACCGACCCCATTCCTGCCCTGCGCGAAGCGGGCGACTTTCTCCTGCAAGAGGCCCGGTCGGTCGCCCGCCGGCTGCGGCCCCGCAGCGGCGAAAGGGGGAACTCAGGACACATGAGCATCGACTGCCTGCTCCACGTGCACTCGTCCTTCTCGTACGACAGCGAGACCGACTTGGCTGACATCGCGCGAACAGCCCGCCTGCATAGGATTCAGTGCGTGTTGATGTCCGAGCACAATAACCGGATGAACCCCGAGCAGGTGAGCGCGTTTGTCCGCCGGTGTGACGAGCTGTCGGATGAGCAACTGTTGATCGTTCCTGGGCTCGAGCTGGCGTACGACGCGAACCGCGTGCACCTGCTTGCATACGGAATCCGCCATTTCATTGACTCGACCAGTGCTGAGCGCACCATAAGGTCGCTCATCGATGCAGTACACGATGCGGGCGGGCTCGCCGTTCTCGCCCATCCTTCTCACCGGCGGGCCTTTGAGCGGCTCGCGCCCGACGATCTGAGTCAGTTAGACGGTATTGAGATCTGGAACGTCAAGAACGGCAACCGGTTCGTCCCCAGCGCGTCAGATCTGCGGTTGCTACGGCGGGTTCGTACGCGCGGCGGGCGCGCATTTGGGTTCGGTGGTCTGGATTGGCATCATCTGAACAAGTTTCTGCCGTTCGTTCTAAACGTAAGCGCTCCCGCGTTGACGAAAGAGGCCGTATTCCAGGCGTTGCGAGAGGGACAGTTCACGGTTCGTGGCGAATACGTGTGTGTGCCAGCCGTGGGCGACCGGCGGCGCATACGTCTGTTGGCCTACGAGGCGACCTCGCGGGCGCTTGCCACGACGCGGCGGGTCGGCTATCGGTGGCAATCAGCGCTGGAGCGGCGGGGCGTCAAGATACCGAAAACGCTGATGGCTATCGCGCGTCGCGTGTCTTGAAACCTGGTGAAGGTCAAGGACTGTCTTTTGGTATTCGAACTCTCGGCTGAACAGCAACAACTGCAGGATGCAGCCATCGAGTTTGCGCGGCAGGCGCTGGGCCGGGACATGGTGAGCCGGGATCGCGCCGAGCACTTCAGGCGCGAAGACTGGCAGAAGTGCGCCGAGTTCGGCGTGCAGGGAATGCCAATCGGGCAGGAATACGGCGGCATGGGACTGGGCATCATTCCGCTAATTGCAGTCATGGAGGGGCTCGGCTACGGATGCCGTGATTCAGGGCTGCTCTTCTCTCTGAATGCGCACCTCT
>CAZSNV010000181.1:0-9948 GCA_964608035.1 uncultured Gemmatimonadaceae bacterium
GATAAAAAGGATCGAGGTTGTCGTAGGTGATGGGCCAATCGTCGCCGACTCCGCAGGTCGACTTGAGCTGGAAATCTTCCGGGCTGAAGCGTGGCGTGACGCCACCCCAGTGCATCGCGAGGCCACCGACGCACATCGAACGCGACTGGATGCCTTCCACCGACGCGTCGTCGAGATGATCTGACGGCCACGGACTCTCGCCGTAGTCGAGGAACCGGCGCCTCAGGCGGTACCAGTCCTGCACCGGCGGCATGTCGTCTCCCGCTTCGACCACCAGGATGCGAACATTTCGCTCGTCGGCGAGTTTCTCCGCCACCATTGCGGCCGTGATTCCCGACCCGACGATGCAGACGTCAGTTTCGATGACGCGCGCCGTCATGATGGACGAGCTCTCCCGTCCCCCGTCCCCCGACTCCCGTCCAGCAGTTGCAGCGGCTGACGCGGGACGTTCACGAGTGGCCGGCATTGATTCCGGCCGATTTTCGCCCGGTAGCAGAGGTCAATCGCATCGGGTGTGGCGAAGTACCACCCAACGAGCGCCAGCGCCACGTGTCCAGCCTCGAGCGGGTCCGGCATCCGATTCGTTCGCTCGGCGGAAATCGCCGCCGTCACGAGTTCACGACGCTGGTCGCGCGTGAGAGAGGTGAATCCACGCTGATGTTTCTGGCGCGCATCGCGATCGAGCGCGGAGAGCTGTCCGCGCCACCGGCCTGCCGGTGACTCGCCGGTGTCGCGAAGCGTTGCACTCCCGTATGGATGCACGAGCTCCACGCCTGGTTTGTATCCGGCTGCCCAAGACGTAAACGCGCGGCTCACGCGGTCGAATCCGTCGGGTCCCAGTTCGCTGGGGAGTACGACTTCAGCGACTCGCGACAGCATCGCGCTGTCGAGCGCCGCGCCCTGCTCAGGGGCTACTTCATCGCGCGGCTTCGCGTCGATGGCGCGCGCACGCACACCAAAGCCGAGCGCGGCACCGAGACCGCTCAGCCAGCTGACAAAGGTGCGGCGGGAGAGCATGCCGCGAATGTAGGGCGCGCAGGACCTACCACAAGATCTCAGATGGGAGATGGGAGAGTTGAGATAACCTGCTCAAATCTCTGATCAGGTCTGACTTGATCGGGAAAACCGTGTTTCCTAACGAAGATCAGATCCGATCAAGGATGTGAGCAGTCTATCTCAATTCTCCCATCTCACGTCTCACTTCTGCTTACAGAAATGCGCGAACTCCGGTGGCGCCTTGCAAGTGCCGGTCGGCGTCGCCCGATTGGCCGGCGCTTCCGCGATCGCGTTCACGGCCACGCGGCCGGCGCGAGAGTTGGTCCAGCGGGCGCGCGTGCCACGGACGTCGATGTGCGCGAACGGTCCGCTGGGGCCCTTCGCGTGGTAGAGGCCCAGGCCGCCCACGAGATCCGGGAACTGACGCTCCACCCGCTCGACGGCGCGATTGATCACGTCCGTATCCATGAAGTTGACGACGCCGTCGCGGTTCAGGTCGTCCATGCGTCCGTTGCGATCCGCGTCGATGATCAGATCGGCCGCGTCCCCGTACTGGTGCCGGCTGGCGTACGCGGCACCTTCGAACGAAGCCCGCCGGTTGTACTGCGGCGTCCGGAAACCCGACAGCACGACGACATTCCGCGTCGGCACTCCCTGGGCTTCGAGCATCGTCAGGACAAGTTCGAGCTTATCGAGCAGTTCCTCGCGCATGACCACGTACTTCGGCCAGACGCGCTCCTGGTCGTTGGTGATGAAGCTGCGCAGCGTGAAGTGGGTCGACAACCTGAGGTCCTGGTTGTCCGGCGTGACCTCGATGAACCCGATCGGATTGTCGTAGTTATCGGGCATGTTGCGGCGTTCGCCCGGCCACCTGCCAACGTGGTACGTGTTGACGAAGTTGCCGGCCTTCTCAACCCAGGGTTTCAGCGTCACGAATGCGAAACTGGACCCGTCGCGCGGAAACGAGAGCGTGCGAACGCCGGGCAGCTTTGCGTCAGACCCGAAGCGCTTGATGAGCGAGGGGAGCTGTTCGACATCTTCCCGCGTCAGAAACGCGACGCGAAGCGCGCCACTGCGGCCGGCGAGGGAGTCGAAAATCGGCGTGGGAACCACGCTTCTGGCCGGCAGGTTGACCAGCTCCGCGCGTGGACCTTCGCGTTCGGAACTCCCGAACGCATTCGCGGCGCGCGCGATAGGCACGGAGAAAAGAAGCGATGCGCCAATGGCTGTATATCGGAGCAATTGGCGCGACTGGAATTGAGGGAGTCGCATCACTCGAAAGACGAGTTCCGCGAGGGGCCTGCAACCCTCTTTCTGCCCGTTTCACGCCTTCCCGTGACGGACCGCACAACACCAGCGCGACGCCTGCGACAAAGGCCCGGAATTCGACCTCACGTGCCTCGATTTCGGGTCGATCGTCCAGAAGGCGACCACTCACCTCACACTATGAAAGCCGTCCCGAGTTCCACCGACAGGATCATCGACGCCACCGCCCTGTTCATGGTCGTGGGTGGAATCGGCCTGTTCGCATTCGCGCGTCAGGCGCTGACCGGCATCGGCAACGGCACGAGAGACATGCCGGAAGGGATGACAGCGGTCGCCGTCGCGGACTTCCATGTCGCCCAGTCGAAGATGGGGCTGTTCATTGTCGGCCTGGGTGTGCTCGTGGGAATCGTCGCAGCGGTCAGGCACAGGCTCCGCGGCTGAGGGCAGGTCAGAGCTCAGAGCTCAGAGCTCAGAGCTCAGAGCTCGGAGCTCAGAGCAACGCTCCCCTCTGACCTCTGAGCTCTGACTCTGACCTATCTTCTGAGATACTCGTCCGTCTTCTTGATCCAGTCCTCGCGCGGCGGCGAGAAGACGTCGACGTCGAGCGTGTCGACGAGTGCTTCGGCCTTGTGCCAGACATTCGACGGGATGTAGAGCACCTCGCCCGCATGCACATCCTGCACGTGTGACTCATCCTCGCCGATCCAGAAACGGAGCGCGCCGTCCAGGATGTATGTGAGCTGCTCGTTGTGATGCTGATGGCGCGGCACGATGCATCCCTTCTTGAGGAACACCTGCGCCAGCATCATGCGGTCGCCCGTGATCAGCTTGCGATCCAGCATGGGACTGACGGTCTCGAGGGGAACCTCTGACCACTTGTAGAAGGTGACGGATTCGGTGGAGGGCATTGGATGATCGAAGGTTGAGGCTACTTCACTATTTTCTTGTACGACTCCGGATCCCACTTCGGCCGAGGCGTCGCATTGCCGACGGCCGCCACGACATGGTAGATCAAACGAACCACACGCGCTTCCTTCTCGGCGTCGATCTTGTCCGGCGAATCGCTCGGCTGGTGGTAGTCGGCGTGAACCCCGTTGAAAAAGAAGAGCGCCGGCACGCCGCGCTTCGCGAAGTTGTAATGGTCTGAACGACCGAAAAAGTTTTCCTGCGGCCAGGGATCGCGCATCGCGGTGATACCCAGTTCCGGGTGCGCCGCATTCACCTTGGCCAGCGTCCCACCGAGGTCGGAGTGCTCGAGTCCGACCACCACGATCGAGTCCTTCCAGTTCCGCCCGATCATGTCGAGGTTGAAGTTGGCGACGATGCGATCGATCGGCACCGGCGGGGGCGATGCGAACCAGGAGCTGCCCCACAGCCCGTGCTCCTCACCACTCACGGTGAGGAAGATGATCGAGCGGCGTGGCGGCGCATGCGAAAAGGCCTCGGCCAGTGCCAGCACTCCCGCCGTCCCCGATGCGTCATCGTCCGCGCCATTCCAGATGCTGTCCTTCACACTGGCGCCGTTCACGCCCACGTGATCCATGTGCGCGGAAATGACGATGTACTCGTCGCGCAGTGCGGGGTCAGTCCCCGGCAATATGCCCACCGAGTTCGGCGCCGACATTGGATCGAAACCGGGCGCTGCTGGTGTCGGCCCATCGCGTCCAGCGTTCGGCCCTTTGGCGAGCGAATACCGCTGGATGAATCTTCCGGAATCACCGCCGGGCTTGAGCCCCAGTCGCTTGAACTGCGCGGCCACGTAGGCCGCAGTCAATTCGAGGCCTCGGCTGGGCGTATTGCGGCCGAGCATCGAGTCGTCGGCGATGACATTCACGTGCCGGCGGATCAACGCCTCGTTGATCGCGCCTTCTCCGACTGCCGGTGGCTTCTGCGAGCAAGCAATCTGCGGCGCTATCGCGATGGCGAGCAGCGCAACATGGAAGACGAGGCGTGGACCAGCGCGCCAGCGTCTTCGCTCGTCGCTCTTCACTCTTCGCTCTTCGCTCTTCGGCAGCATTGTCATCGTTTCTACCGCCCGAACGGCAACCGATTCAGTGCCACGCGGCCATTGCTGATGACGACGAGGACGTCGGCCAGCGCGCGGGCGTCCTGCAACGGATTCCGCTCGACCACAATGAGGTCCGCCTCGAGACCGATCTGAATCGCGCCGGTCTTTCCGGAAAGACCAAGCAGGTCGGCAGCTACCGTCGTTGCCGCCCGCAACGCTTCAACGGGCGTGAGGCCCAACTCGACCAGGTGTGCGACCTCGCCTGAAATCCGCGACAGGCTCTCCGGTCCATACTGCGTGTCAGCGCCGGTAACGATCTTCACGCCCATGCGATGCGCGCGTTGTATGGTCTCCCCGAGTCGCGGCAGCATATGCGCGCCGCGCAACGTGAGCACTGGATCGTCGTAGTCGCCTCCGACCCGGGTCAGGTCCACCACCGTGATATACGTCGGCACGAGGAAGGTGCCGCGCTGGCGCATAAGGGCGAGCGTCGAATCTGAGAGATACGTCCCGTGTTCGATCGAGCGCACCCCAGCCTTTACGGCGGCATACGCACCCTCGTCGCCGTGGGCGTGCGCCATCACGGGAACGCCGCCTTTCGTCGCCTCGTCCACGATCCACGCAAGCTGCTGTTCCGTGTACGTCTGCTTTCGCGGGTCGGTGTTCGGCAGGCCGGCCCGTTCAGTACCTCGGGTCTTGATGACGTTGACTCGATGATCGAGGTTCACACGCACGACGGCGCGCAGGGCAGCCTCGGTCGTGACGACGCCGTTCAGGGCGCCTAACCGGGCGTCCGCCAGCATGGTCTCGCCGAGCTCCGGTGTGATGAAGACCCCGGCGGCAATCACGTCAGGCCCCGCTATGACGCCCTGCTTGACGAGGTCGCGCAGGGCGACATCCTGATAGTTGTTCGTGCTCGCGCTGCGAATGGTCGTCACGCCCGATTCCAGTGCGCGTCGCGCATTCGCCAGCGTCGAGATGTGTGTATGGGCGTCAATGAGCCCGGGCACCACGTATCGCCCACCGACGTCGATCACCGTGGCGCCGGCCGGAGGGTTGAATGGCTCGCTTTCGATCTGGGCGATCTGCCCGTCGCGGATGACGAGCGCCGCGTTCGTCGCTATCGCGCCGCGCGCTCCGTCAGACAGGTTGGCGTGACGCAGCACGACGATCGGCGTGGCCTGTTGCCCCGCAGCGACAGTTGCGAGCGAAATCTGGCCCACCAACAGCAAGAGCCTTCTGTTCACGGCGATTTCCTGCTCATTTGACGAAAGCGCAAACTATCCTCGGCCACCGTTTGCTTCAATCGAAGGTTATTCATTCCCTGGTTCCTGTTTCCTGATTCCCGATTCCTCGCCGTTCAAATGCACCGAAAAGCTCTTGCACATCTTCGTGGCGCGGACCCCGTGCTGCGCAAGGTCATCGAACAGGTTGGCCCATGCCGGCTTCGACCGCTGACCGACGGATCCCACTTCGAGTTCATCGCTCGCGCAATCGTTTATCAACAGCTGTCGACCAAGGCCGCCGCGACGATCCACGGTCGTGTGCAAGCGCTTTGTGGTGGCACAGTAGCGGCTGACCCGCTGATCAGTCTTTCCGACGACGCTCTCCGAGGCGCTGGACTGTCGCGGCAGAAACTGGGATACTTGCGCGACCTTTCGGCGCGCGCCGCCAATGGGAGCTTCGAGACGATTCGCCTTCCTGAACTGCCTGACGACGAAGTCACGCGCCAGTTGATCCAGGTGAAGGGAGTCGGCGTGTGGACTGCCCAGATGTTCCTGATGTTCCGGCTCGGACGGCCGGATGTCCTTCCGGTCCTCGATCTCGGCGTCCGCAAGGGCGTGCAGCGGGCGTATCGCCTGCGCAAGCTTCCCGACGCGAAGCGCGTCGAGAAGATCGCCGCGCCGTGGGCGCCGTATCGCACGGTTGGCTCGTGGTACATGTGGCGCGTGCTGGAGCTCATAGCCACGAAGGCCGCATGAGTCCCACCAAGGGTCCGCGCCGGATCGCGATTGCAGGCGCGTCCGGATTCATCGGATCGGCGCTGGCGAAACATCTCGAGGACCTGGGCCATGCGGTCATCCGCATCGGCCGGCGCGAGGATCCGCGACACCACAACATCAGGTGGGATCCGGACAAGGGCGTGCTTGACCCCGCGAGTCTCGCCGGCGTCCGCATTGTCATCAACTTGTGCGGCGAGACTACCGACCAACGATGGACTCCGGAAGCAAAGAAGCGGATCGTCGACAGCCGCGTGCGGCCCACTGCGCTTCTCGCGCGGACGATCGCCCAGATGGACCCGCATCCCCGCGCGCTCGTCAACATGTCGGCGATCGGGTACTACGGTAATCGTGGCGAAGAGGAACTCGAAGATGACAGCACCGCGGGCTCCGGTTTCCTGGCCGAACTCGTGCGCGCCTGGGAAGGCGCCGCCGATCCGGCCCGCGAGGCGGGTATTCGTGTAGTCCACCCGCGAGGCGCGCCGGTGCTGCACCCCGGTGGTGGCATGCTGGCGAAGCTGTTGCCGGTCTTCAGGCTGGGCATCGGCGGAACAATCGGGAACGGCCGGCAATGGTTGCCCTGGATCAGCCGCACTGATGCCATCCATGCGCTGGCCTGGGCGTCGCTGCACGAGTCGTTAGGCGGCCCACTGATCGTCGCGTCCCCGACCCCCGTTCGCAATGCCGAATTCATGAAGACTCTCTGCAACGTCTTGCATCGACCCTGCCTCACAAAGCTTCCCGAATTTGCTGTGCGCCTGATGTTCGGTGAGATGGGCGACCAAACCATTCTTTCCGGACAGAGGACAATTCCGCGGCAGCTCATGGACTCCGGATTCCAGTTCGATCACCCGACGCTCAAGCAGGCGCTTGCCCACGAGCTGAAGTCCGCCTGACGATGTTTCCACGGCTCTGCTCCCGAAAAACATTTGGCCACAGAGGACACAGAGGTTCACGGAGGAACACCCCGACCAAGCGCGGGCTGCATTCGGGTTTCCTCTGTGTCCTCCGTGGCCTCTGTGGTTCAATGTTTTTCGTGCTGTCCCTCGCATGTGCCGCCAGGGAAACGTCCGGCGACGAGGGACCGCTGGTTGTCTTCACCGCGGGCAGCCTCGCTCGGCCAATGCGCGCCGCGCTGGACTCGTTCGCAGCTCGCGAGGGCGTACGCTACGAGCTCGAGTCAGCCGGAAGCCTCGAAACAGCGCGCAAACTCACTGAACTCGGGAAGATTCCCGATGTGATCGCATTGGCGGACGAGGACGTATTCCCGAAACTGCTCGTGCCATCTCACGCCAGCTGGTACGTCCGATTCGCCGAGAACCGCATCGTCCTGGCATACACCGACCGGTCACGCTTCGCATCGGAGATTGATTCGACAAACTGGTGGCAGGTGCTGCAGCGGCCCGGTCTCGACATAGGTCGCTCGAATCCCGATCTCGATCCGGCCGGCTATCGCACACTCATGGTCTTTCAGCTCGCCGAACGGCACTATGGCGGTCCTGGCCTCGCCGCGGCGCTCGAGCGGGCGGCGCCTCCTCGCAACATGCGGCCAAAGGAGATCGAACTGGTCGCCCTGCTCGAATCAGGCGACCTGGATTATGCCTGGTTCTACGAATCCATGGCGAGAGCGTCGGGGGTTCGACACGTCCGTCTGCCCGCGGCGATCGACCTCAGCAGCGCTGATTTGCGCGAGTCGTACGCGTTGGCGACGGTCCACGTGATTGGAGCATCGGCGCGCGACACGGTTACCATGCAAGGAGCACCGATCCGGTACGCATTCTCGATTCCGTTGAAGGCGAGCCATCCCGCGCTCGCCGAGCGCTTCGCCGCTTTTCTGTTATCGGATGGCAGGAAGGCGCTTGAAGGAGAGTTCCTGACGACGTTGGCGAACCCCGATGCCGTTGGAACAGGGGTCCCCGCCGCTGTGCAATCCGCACTAGTGCGTTAGCTCCGGGTACAATTCGCTCGTCGCTCGTCGCTCTTCGTTCTTCGCTCCTCACCCGTCCCCCGTCCCCCGTCCCCCGTCCCCCTTCACCCGTGCCCGTAGTCTCATTTCACTCCATTCCCGACGACGCTCGCCTCTGGGTGTTCGCCGCGTCTGATCGTGTCACCGGCGACCGTGCAGATCAGCTGCTAGCTGCCGTTGATGAATGGCTCGCGGACTGGAAAGCACATGGCGAGCCGCTCACCTGCGCTCGCGACTGGCGTGAGGATCGATTCCTCGCGATCGGCGTCGATCAGTCGACCGAAGGGGCCTCGGGTTGCTCCATCGACGCGCTTTTTCGAGAGCTGCAGAATCTGCAAGGCTCGCTCGGCACTTCGATGGTTGGCGGTAGTCGCGTGTTCTTTCAGCGGCGCGACGGTGAGGTCGAAACCACGTCACGCGCTGGATTCGCCGCGAAGGCCACGTCAGGCGAAGTCGATGCCGACACGCCTGTCTTCGACACGACAGTCACCACGGCGACAGCCTACCGCACCGCGTTCACCAGCCGAGCGGGTGACTCCTGGCACAGGGACCTGCTGTCGATTACCGCGAAGGCGTGACCGTCTTCGAGGACGCTTTTCGAGCACGCTCTTCGAGCACGCTCTTCGAGCACGCTCTTCGAGCACGCTTTTCGAGCACGCTTTTCGAGGACGCCTTTCGAAGCGTGCTCGAGGAGCGTTCTCTAACGGCGTGAACTAAACAGCGTGCACAAACGGCGTGCTCTAGGGGCGAGTTCCTGACAAAAACTGGCAACCCCAGACGCAGTCGGAATCCGGCGAATCCGATTTCCCGCGAATCACACCAACTCTGCATCGGACCACTAGCTCAACCAACCGTCGAGGTTCTCGCGGACGAACGCGTCGTCGTTCAGTTGCGGGTACGCGCGTATGACTCGATCGATCTCCGCCGATTGTCCAGGTGAAAGCTTCTCGTTAGGGTCGAGACACCACGTCCCAAGCAGCAGCCCCTGACGCCGCAGCACTTCGTGAATCCCGGGAACGCATCCCGCAAATCCGTGCCTGGCGTCGAAGATGGCTCCATTGGCATCGGTGATCGCGGCCGCCTGTGTCGTCCAGCCGCGCAGCCCTGACCCCTTGGCCTTCCTGACCCGTTCGAGCAGCTCCACCGCCCGCCGCGTCCATACCGCCCACTGACCCAGCAGGCCCCCCACGATGCGCCGGGTGACCTTCTTGCCGCCGACCTCACAGGGGAAGCGCGTCATGAGATCGCTCAGGATGGCATCATCATTGCCCGTATACAGCGCAATGTCAGTCCGTCCCGATGCAGCGACGGCGCGCACCACGTCCAGCGTTGCATAACGATCGAACGGCGCGATCTTGATCGCAACAACTCCCGGAACCTCGGCCAGCTCCCGCCAGAAGCGCCAGCCTAACGCGCGTCCGCCGACGGCCGGCTGCAGGTAGAATCCGAAGACGGGAATCACGTCGGCAATGCGGCGACAATGCCGCACCAGCTGGGCTTCGGTGGCGTCGGGGAGAGCTCCGAGACTCACCAGCCCGGCGTGGTAGCCCAGCGTTCGCGCCAGTTCGGCTTCACGCAGCGCCTGCCGCGTGCCGCCGGAAATGCCGGCGATGAGTGCGATGCGATCGCCGCCTTTCCAGGCGCGCGCGCTCGCCGCCGCGAGTTCCAGGACCGGTCGTAGGAGACCAACCCCGGGTCTATGTATGGCGAAC
>CAZSNV010000182.1:0-9947 GCA_964608035.1 uncultured Gemmatimonadaceae bacterium
TCAGTTCCTTCTCGGCGCGCGGCTCCAGCCCGAACTTCTCGAGGTCGAGGGTGAGGTTGCCCTTGTCGAGAATACGGAGCACGACCTTCTCGCCGAACAGCGTCGGGATGGTGGAGACGCGGTAGTCGATGACCTTGTTGCCGATCTTCAGCTTGATGCGGCCGTCCTGCGGCACGCGGCGCTCGGCGATGTTCAGCTGCGCCATGATCTTGAATCGCGAGATGAGCGCCGCCTTGAGCTTTGGCGGCGGCTTCATCACTTCCTGCAGCGCGCCGTCTATTCGATAGCGCACGCGCAGTTCGTGTTCAAAGCTCTCGAAATGGATGTCGCTCGCCCCGCGTTTCACGGCGTCAGTCAGGATCGCGTTGATGAGTTTGACGACCGGTGCGTCGTCCACGGCAGCCGCGAGGGCGGCGGCGGACATGTCCTCCTCGTTGTCCTCCAGGACTTCGACCTCGCCTTCGGCGACGATGTCCTTGAGGAGGTTGTCCATCGCGGCATCGCCGGCATCGTAGGCTTTCTCGATGACCGAGCGGAGCGTGGCTTCGCCGCCAAGCACCGGGAAGATGTCGTAGCGCGTGACAAACTTGAGATCCTCGAGGATCTCCTGGTTGGTCGGGTCGGCGACGGCAACGGTGAGCGTGCGTCCGTCGCGCTTGAGCGGGAGCAGGCTGTGTTTGGTCGCCAGCTCGGACGGCACGAGCCTGAGGATCTTGGGATCGACCTCGAACTTCGAAAGGTCGACGGCCGGCATCCGGTACGTCCGCGCGATGATCTTCGTGAGCTCGACTTCATCGATCGCGCCAGTGCGGATCAACGCCAGCGTGACGGTCGTGCCGTTCTGCTTGGCGTCGCGTTGCGCGCGTTCCAGAAGCTCGCGCGACACGATCCCCTCGTTGAGCAGGAGCGCGGTAATGCGCTCGGGCATCGCGGCGACAGTGCTGGCCATTCCGGTTGGACGCGAGGAAGAATTGTTGAGCAACGACAGCGCCAGCAGAACGCGATGACGCCGCTTCCCGCGGCTGCGGACCGGGTCGATCACGACCGGCCTTTCCGGGTGGACGCGGCGCCCTTGGCGGCTCGTGAACACGCAGGTGTCCGTTCCGCATCAATAGGACGGGAAGCGGTGGAAAACGTCACGTGCGGCGCGAGGCGTTTCGACATCCCTTCACCGATGCCGTACACACGCGTCAACGCTTCCATCGATCCGAATGGACCGCACCGTTCTCGACTCTCCACGATACGAGCGGCGAGGGACGGACCGACCCAGGGAAGCGCCTCGATCGTGGTGGCGCTGGCGGTGTCGAGATCGACGAGTGGGCGCGGCGCGGTATCACGCGGCGATTGTGATGAACGTTGCGTTGCAGCCGATTCACCGGCGGCCCCAGGTCGGCGCGCGGCGCGTGCCGGTCCACCACCGCGCCGGCCTCCCGATCGCGCGGTTTGCACGCGCGCGATCTGGGCATCGAGCGCCAGGACTTCGGCCGCGGTTGGCGTTGGTCGCGCCTGTCGCGATTTGACAGCGCGAGCCACGACGCCGAGGGCGGCTATCGCGGCAATGACGGCAAGCGCGCGGCGCTCGGAAGCGGTGGACACGCACCGAAAGTGGGGCGTGATCCGCGAAGTGCTTAACCCTGGTGATGCGGTTGGAGCGTTTTGATGCAGCGCAAAGCGCAGAGCGCAAAGCGCAAAGCGCAAAGGGATGCTCAAGCCTGGTTTTCTCTTTGCGCTTTGCGCTTAACGCTTTGCGCTATCTCTGCAGCAGCTTCCACGCGACATCACCAACAATCTTCAGAGATCTAGCTGACAGCTTGTCAATCGTGTCCTCGACGGTATGGTGGTGCGCGTAGTCCAGGTCGATGACATCGATGACGCGCAGGCCCTTGTCGAGCAGGGGCAGATGATCGTCGGTGATCTCGAACGTCGTTGCCGGCACGAATACGTTGCCGTAGCCCATGTCCGACGCGGTGCGCCAGACGCGCTCCACGACTTCCGGCGCCCGGTTCAACGAATGCCCCTCCTGCGGAATCCGGAGATCCGTCTCGCCGATCAAGTCGAACACCACGCCAAATAGCGGCTGATAGTTCGCCGATGGGAGGTTGTTGGCGAAATACAGCGATCCGAGGAGGACATCTACGTCCGGCGTGAACGTCCCGTAGTCCTCGCCGTCGACGAACACCAGGTCGACGCCGATCCCCGGCGGCAGGGACTTGAGCACGTCGCCTAACGCCAGGAACAATCCAACCCCTGACCCGCCGTCGTTGGCCCCCGGCGTCGGCAGCTTCCGCAGCGAGTCGTTCGACGACTTCTCCGCGACCGGCCGCGAGTCCCAGTGAGTCACGTAGAGCAGGCGCTCTTCGGCCATGGGCCGGAACCTCGCGATGATGTTGCGCAGGGGAAGCGATACACCAGCCTGCGTGCGATGCGTCCAGGTCTGCTCATACACGGTGTCCGCGCGGAGGCGCATTTCCTTCGCGATCCAGTCGCCGGCGCGACGGTGGGCGTCCGTTCCCGGAACACGCGGCCCGAAGTCCATGAACGTGCGCACGTAACCCAGCGCGCGCTCGCCATCGAATGGACTGGGCACCGTCGCCTCGCCGCGGTCACACGCCCCGCCTTGCAGCACCACCAGCAGGAGGACACAGAGTGTCGACATTCTCACCTCACAACGCTCCACCGAAGAATTGAATGTTCAGCACCGCCGAAATGAGCGTCTGTGTAAACCGACGGTTGAAATTGCGATCGAACGTCACGACCCGCGACGCCTGGAGGCTGAACGTGATATCGTCGGCCAGGTCCGTGTCGGCGTTGATACTGATGGAATTGCGGCCGTTGTCCGTGAGTCGGCTCCTCAACGACGACGACGCCAGGTTAGAAACGTAGCTCTGCGTTTCCGTTCGCTGGTAGTACAATCGCGTCCGTAGACCGCCGGGCAGCGCCCAGGAAGCGGGCAACGGGAATGCCTTGGTCACCTGAGCCGTCGCGTCAGTGGACCGCGACTCCCCGGCAGAGCCTGGAAGCGAGTCGCTTCGATCAGCACGGGAAAACCCGAGCGTGAGGGACAAGTCGTCGCCGGGTCCGTTCATGGTGAGGGTCGCCGGATACGCCCGCAGTCGCGTGGCCCGGCGTTCGAACGGGCGGTCGGGCGTCTCGGGCGGCGACACGAACGCCTGTCGCGTATGAACGGCACGAACAGTCGCCGACACGCTCGACAGCAACCAGGTCAGCGCCACCGGCTGCCCGCTCCATCGGAACGTGACGTCGGGATAGACAACCTGCTCGCCATCGACAACCGTCAGACGATCCACGAGCCGCCGCGAGTAGTGGCGCGACTCCGTACGCTGCATTCGCTGCGCGATCGACGCTCCGAACGGAAGCGTCAGTGTGTTCGAGGCGGCGTACCGGGTGCCCTCACCGGCCGTCGTCGCCAGCACGCTGCCGACCTCGCGCACATCGTCGAACTCGGCCAGGCCGAACTGGTATCGCCATCCCGGCGTCAGAGGCGCCGCGTCATAGGCACTGAGCTGGTCGCGTCCGACGCTGACATCGATGGCGCCAAGGAATTGCGCGATGCCGCGGGCCCACGAGCGCTCGGGCAGGCCCGACGTGATCCTGGGCAGATCCAGCACCGCGGCCGCCGAGGCACGTTGCGAGTTTCCGAAACGCCGGGCCAGCCGAAGTCCATCGGCGCCCGGCGTCGTCACGCCGGGCGCATTGGGATCGCGCAGCATCGAGTACCCGGACGCCAGCTCGAGCCGCGGCCGCAGCCAGGACTCCGGGGCGGGCGCGATGCGCACGGTGGCGCCGAGGATCCGTTCGCGCTCGAGACCAACATCCACGCCGGCCCAGGCCGCACGTTCTCGTGTGGCGGCAAGCGCATTGGGTGACACGTTGCCGTAGTCCCGCAGGTCGCGCAGGCTGTTCGCGTCCCAGCGCGCTGTCACCGACGGCCACGGGTGGAACTCGACCGACGATGAGCTCCGCCAGAGACTCTGGCTCGCGTCGGTCCGCCGGAATTCATCCTCGCCGACGAGCGTCGGGCGAACGAACGCATCCGCGGAGCCTGACGAGCGCGCGAGGTTACTGACCACCCGCACCACGGTCGGCACCAATCCGGCACGCGTTCCCGCCTCCGGGCTCGGCGCGATGAGGGTATAGTCGGCCCCCACGTCGAACCCGCGGGCGCGACCGCTCTGGTACGCGGTGCGCGCCTGTGCGCCGTTCCACGTCATCGAGAGCCCGACGTTGTTGACGATGGGCGCGTACCACGAGGGCGCGACGGGCGTGGCAAGCCGCGCCAGGAGCACGACGGACGTCGTTCCGCCTTTCGGCGTGCGCAGGTTATCGATGGCGTCGCCGCGCAGGTCCGAGCGCGAGAGAAATTCAGGATCGGCGCGGGCTACGTTGTAGGTGACCGAGAGTGGCAAGGCAAGACCCGTTCGCCAGGGCAACAGTTTCTCCAGCCGCCACGTTGTGGCAATCTCGAGATCGTCGGTCGCCAGATACGACGGGCGCTCGGCCAACTGACGGAAGAACGGATCACGCTTCGCGGCTGAAATCCTGACGCTGCCGACATCGCCCGCGGAGAACGAAGCGCCGATGTAACCCGCGAACCCTGGCCGCTGCTCCACGTCGGCGAGCCGGATGTCGTCGATCCACAGTTCCAGCGTGTCGCCGGGCATCGGCGGATTCGCGCCGCCCAGTGAATCCACGCGGAGTATCCCGGCCGCGAGTTCCTGCACCGCGGCCAGGTTCGGCGGCGTGACGACGGGATCGGCCGTGTACACGATGAATCCCTCGTCGCACGCTGCATAACGAGCGCCCGACGCCGTGGGCGGCGGGCCCGAGCTGCCGATCAGGGCCGAGTCCGCGGCGGTGCACCCGGTCCAGTCGGCGCGACCCTGGAGATACTCCGTTTCGAGGCGAGCGCGCAGCGCATAGAAGCGCGCGAACGGGACGCGGATCTCGGGCTCCCAGGCTCCGCGACCATCGACGTTCACGAAGGTGTGGTACGCGTAGAAATTGTTGGCGTCGCGGCCGAGCTTGATGAAGAAGTGCAGGTCGCCATCGGATCCCCACCCACGGCCGCGTCCACGCGCCCAGGCGCGGAGTTCCCGGTACGCCATCACGTTGCGATCGCCCTCGGGGAAGCGCAGGTAGGCCTCGGCGCGGGACTGATTGGGCATGTCACCGGCCAGCAGGCGCATCGACGTCTCATTGATCGCGCCGCCGGCAAACCCGATTCCCGTCTCCTGCGTCTCGGGCGCGTCGGTGACGCCGGGCGGCGACTCATAGATCAGGCCCCGCAACGAATCCACGTCCTGCGTGCCGATCGCCGACGCGATCACGAATCCGCCTAACGCCTGCTGCTCGCCGCCCAGTCCGAGCAGCGGCCGCGGCGCGCGCTTGAGCCAGCCGGCGCCCGTGACGCGCAGCCGCGCCAGCGGGACCTGCATGAACCGGTCGTCGGTCGCCGTTGCGCCGGAGACCATCGTGACCCGAAGCGCCCGCACGCGCCGCAGCAGCGGTCCTCCGGCAATCGTGTCGTCAGGCGAGTTGAACGGAATGCGCACCTGCACCCAGCACACGGTGTTCCCCGGTGGCTGGCTCTGGTTCACGTCGAGGACGGCGGGTCCGCAGACCCCGATGCGGTTGTAGCTCCCCGGTCGGGACAGGTCGACAATGAATCGTCGAAGCCGCTCCTGTTCGCGCTGGTCCGACGAATAGTTGAGCGTCGCGTCCTGATCGATGTCTTCCTCGTCGAGGCGGCTGTTGCGCACGGTACAGTCAATCCGCGCGTCGCCCAATGGCAGCAGCCGGCCGGGGCCCAACCGGCAGATTGGAAAGTTCCGGGCGAGGATTGGAAAACCCTCGGCGCGCACCTCCAGTTCTTCGATGACATCGCCGGGAAGTCCGAGGTCGTTCACGTCGGCACTGAACGCACGGCTGAACCGATCACGCTCGGTATCCAACCGGTTCCACCCCTGCAGTTGCTTCCCGCTGAAGACCGAGTCGCCTGCGACGACTTGCAGCGACTCCGGCGCAAACGCCACGCTGTTTTCGGATACGTCACCGAAATCGAGGATCAGGATTGGATTTTGCGGCCTCCGCGTGGGCGCGGTGTCGACCTGGGTCCAGAACTCCACGTATTCGCCGCGCGTGAGATCTACGCCCGTGCCTCCGGTCCCGAGTACCGTGCGCAGGGACCGCCATCGCTGGCCGGATGGTCTGTTGCCAACACGCCAGCGCGCCTGACCGGTTTCGGCGTCGGCGAGTCCGCCGATCCGCAACGGATACAGCGTCAGCCACAACACCTGCTCGAATCCGGCGATGGCGCCGCCGGGCAGCGTCGTCAACGGATCGATCTGCTGGAAAGTGAAGGTCACGGCGCGCCCATCGACATCGGTGCCGTAATTCTGCCAGGCCATGGTCGACGCGCGCGTCGTGTCGAGGGTGGCGGCGCCGATGCGCGCCGGCAGGCGCGAGCCTAACGCCGGCTGGCTGGACAACTGCCATTGTGACTCGAGGAGGTTGACACCGAGCCCGCCCTGGCCTTCGAACGACTCGATGTAGGCCTGCTCTCCCCCGCCCTGCCTCGGCCGGCTCACCGCGAATTCGGCGACGATGTCCAGCCGCGAAGGCGCCAGGCTGTCCACGAGGGGCAGCCACTTCGCCAGGTGGCGCGACACACCGCCCAGCTGCCATGCGAGGTTCGCTCCCATGCCGGCGACCAGCGACGCCTGCGGCTCGAAGCCGAGCGGTGGGCGGGTGAAGTTCGTGCGCTGCCGCTGCGACATGGCGGTGAACGTCAGGCTCCCGAACGGGAGCATCCACTCGGCGGTCAGGCCGCTCACCGACGTCGGCACGCTGGTGAAGAGCGGGTTTTCCTCGTACTGCAGGGTCACGCGCCGCGGCCGCAGGGCCAGCGAGTCCGCCGTCAGCAGTCTCACCGTGCCCAGGTCATAGTCGATCTCGTACTCCACGTGGCGCGTGAGCGGTCGTCCCTCGATGAAGAGCCGCTCGCTGCCGGGACGGATCTGCGAGGACGACAGCGCGATCGTTCCGGGACTCATCGAACCGGAACTCTCGTACGACGCGAGGATGCGGTAGAACGACTGGGGGTGCTGCGGAGAATACAGGTACTCCCCGGGTGTGCGGTAGATCGAGTCGTTAGGCACGAGCGCGGGCGAGGAGGCCAGGCCGCGGCGCGAGAATGGCTCGAGCGACGGGAAGACGATGAACACGTCGCGAATGAGCGCGGTCGGTGAGACGGTCGGTGAGCCGAGGTTGAAGTTCGGATCCTGCTGGCGGGGCCAGAGGCGGTTCTCGGAGTCGAAGAGCGCGCCGTTGGTGGACTGCGCCAGCCGGAAGATCTCCAGATAGGTGTTCGGCACGCCCGGCGGCTTCTCCTGGTCGCCACTGGTGCCGGCCACAATGCGCAGCGTGACGGTTGCGCGGTGGATGTCATCGCCGCCGAGCCGGTACACGGACCTGATCTCGTGCCGGAACGCCGGATCGTCAGGCGTAAGGCGCGGATCCCAGAGCCGGTGCGCGAACTGCGGCTGCCCCGGAGTGAATTCCAGGTCCGGCGTCCCGCCGAGCGAGGCGATCACGGTGTCGCGGCCTCCAACGCGAAGCGTCCACGCCGCGACGAGTCGCTCGTTCTGCAGCGTGAGTGGCCTCACGAGTGCAATCCAGAGCTGCGATGGATCGATGTAGTAATCGACGCCCTCGCGCAAATGCTCATAAACCTGGCCGACGCGCTGTTCCGGATCATCGAGGAGCGCGAACTGCGGTCCATTCGGATTGGGAGGCTGGCCTCCGAGGTTGAGCCGGTACAGGGAGACACGGACCGGCCGTTGCGTCTCGGGCAACGACGCCGAGAGCGCCGTCATCTGGCTCGCGTTCAGGATGTCGAGGTTGGGATAGCGGCTGGTGAAGAGCGCGGGATCGACGGTGAAGAAGAAGCGCCGGGCCTCCACCTGATAGTCGGGGATGGTGCGATCCGGAATACGCGACGCGCGCCCTCCGACCGTGAACACCGTGTCCCGGACGACATTGCCGCGCTGTTGCGCGGCAATCGCGCTGAATCGGAGCGGACCGATGTTGCCGGACGCCTGGATCCCGTAGTTGCCGCTCGGAATGCCTGACGTGAGGAATCTCGATGCCGGGGTGCGAAAGGTGACGTTGCCGATCTCGAGCCGTTCGATGAAGTCACCCAGCCCGCCGCGATAGGCAAGCGAGATGTTATTTGATCCGTCGAACTCGCGCTGCGAGTCATAGTCCACGTCGACGCGAACGCGATCACCAACAACACCCGCCGAACGGAGCGAGAACTGGAAGTCGAGCTGCGGCGTGATCTGCGACGCGCATCGGAACGTGAGGCTGTAGACCTGGTTGGCGAAGCAGCGGTCGTTGGAGGTGCGCTCTCCCTTGAACGCGAGGCGGCCCAACAGGTCGACGGTGAGCGCCGAGTCGCCCTGGACTCTCGCCGAATCGCTGACGGCGCTGCGGGCGATATCGGGGCGCGTGGTTGGGACCTGCGCGGTTGCCAAAGCCCATGGGAGGCCGGAGGCCAGAGGCCAGAGGCCAGACATGAACCGATACCTGCGCCCGGGCCTCCGGCCTCTGGCCTCTGGCCTGAATCTCAGCCGCACGAAGGAAAGACACGTGGGTATCAAGGCGGCCCTAAGGTCGACCGTAGGAACCGCCAAGTCCATATATTCCACGGGTCTTCGTCCCTGGCCGCAGTCCCCAGCGCGTCGGCACGAGCGCCGGGAAGCCAGCGCGTCGGGCCCCCAGCGAGCCCCAAAATTCGAGCGTGAAGATAATCCACCGATACGTGCTGCGAGAGCACGTGGGGCCCTTGGTCTTCGCCCTCACGGCGCTGACCTCGCTGCTCCTCCTGAACTACATCGCCAAGCAGATCGATGAACTGGTCGGAAAGGGCCTTTCCGCCGGGGTGATCGGGCAGTTTTTCGCGCTCTCGATTCCCTTTACCGTGGCGATGACGACGCCAATGTCCGTGCTCGTCGCCACGCTGTACGCGTTCAGCAGGCTCGCAGCCGAAAACGAAATGACCGCCATGAAGGCGAACGGCATCAGCCTGTCGCGTCTTCTCGTCCCCGTTTTGCTGTCGGCCAGCGTCATTTCGGTCGGCATGATCGCCTTCAACGATGTGGTCCTGCCGGCTTCGAATCACCAGCTGCGCAAGCTGCAGGGCGACATCGCGCGGAAGAAGCCCACCTTTGCCCTGAAGGAGCAGATCATCAACCAGGTCGCGGACCGCCAGGTCTATCTGAAGGCGATGCGTCTGTGGCCCGACAATCGCATGACCGACGTGACGATCTACGACCTCACCGATGTCATGCGGCGCCGTACGATCTACGCCGACAGTGGCGAGCTGGCCTTCGCCGCGAACGGGCGGGATCTGCTGCTCACGCTGTATCAGGGCTCGACGCTCGAAGTCCCACGCGCCGAGCCGGGCCGGCTGCAGCGCGCCCGATTCGACCGGAACTACGTTCGCGTCGAGGGCGTGGCCAACCAGCTGGAGACGACGCGCGCCGATTCGTACAAGAGCGACCGCGAGATGTCGGTCTGCGAGCTGCAGAACGACGTCGCGCGGTATGAAGCCGAATTCGTGAAGGCGAACAGCGACCTGCGTGAGGCGTTTCGGGCCGTCGCGAACGAGGCGATCACCGGCGTACCGGCACGGCCCCCGGACATCTCGTCGCTCACGCTGTTGAATTCCTCTCCCGGGGCGCCGGCGCCCCGCTCGCCTAACGCGTCGCTGGGACGCGCCTACTGCGACCTCAGGGCGCGCCTCAAGCGCGCCCTTCTCATTAAAAATCTCGTCCGTGTGCCACAAAAGGTCCAGATTTCATCGCTTTCATGGCATAACGCGCCCCTGGGGTTGACTCACATTTTTCTATGCGTATACTGGTCCG
>CAZSNV010000183.1:0-9881 GCA_964608035.1 uncultured Gemmatimonadaceae bacterium
GCCCTGGGGCTCACGTTCGGCGCAGCGCTGGTCCCCGTCGTCAACCTGACGTCCGACGCCGGCGACACAGCCTACCGATTCATCCGGGCCGGCTACTTCGCGGTCTTCTTCTGGTCGCTGTTCCGGCTCGTGGATGTGGGATTCCACGTGCTCAGCGAAACGATGTGGGCGCGATCGGGGCACTCGCGGTCATTGGTCCCGTTAGGCAGCCGGATCGCCAAGGTCGGGGTCTTCGCCATCGCGGCGGTAGCGGTGCTGTCCGACCTCGGGTATCCGGTGGCCAGCCTCGTCGCCGGACTGGGGATCGGCGGCCTCGCCCTGGCGCTGGCCGCCCAGAAAACGGTGGAGAATCTCTTTGGAGCCTTCTCCATCGGTGTCGATCAGCCGTTCAGCGTCGGTGATACCGTGAAAATCGAGGACTTCGTCGCGACCGTCGAGCGCATCGGCCTGCGATCGACGCGTTTTCGCACGCTCGACCGCACGATCGTGACGATCCCCAACGGCAAGCTCGCCGACAGCCGGATCGAATCGTACACGGCGCGCGACCGCATGCGGCTGGCGACCAACGTCGGACTGGTGTACGGCACGACCGAGGCGCAGGTCCGCGAGGTGCTCGAGGGATTTCAGCGCGTGCTGCGGGAACAGCCGAAGCTGTGGCCCGAGGGCGTCACCGTCCTGCTCCGCGCGCTTGGCACGTCCTCACTGGACATCGAAGTGACGGCGTCGATCCAGACGGAGGACTACGGTGAGTTTCAGGCGATCCGCCAGGAGATTCTGCTTCAGTTCCTGCGCGTCGTGGAGCGCGCCGGCACTTCCCTGGCCTTCCCGACCCAGACCGTGCACGTGGTTACCCCTCGGCCTGCGGGGCACTCGTTAGGTGTGGGCACGCACCAGGCGTAAGCTCCGCGCGGACGCACGCCGAGCGAACCGGGTCGTGCGCGATGTTTGTGACTCCGCATCGATCCATATCCTGAGTGATCGGACGTCACTGACACCACGCGGCCGTACAGTGCTCTGCAGCCGACATTGCGCTTTGCGCTTTCTGCCTTGCCTGAGTACCCTTCGTCATGCCTGACGCCGCTGACAAACCTGTCGCCACCACCGCGCGCTCGCGGACCATCCAGGAGCGCGCCGCTGCCTTCCGGAACGGCGATGCCGGTCACGCGACGTGGCAGATGATGAACACGCTCGTGCCGCTCGCCGCCGCATTCGGCCTGATGTTCTGGGGCCTGTGGAATGCCTGGTGGCTGACCGTTCTCCTGCTGCCGCTGACGTCGCTGCTCTTCATCCGCACATTCATCATCATGCACGATTGCGGCCACGGATCGTTTACCGGGTCGAAGCGCGCCAACGAGATCATCGGGTTCATCACCGGAGTTCTGACCCTCACCCCGTTTTCGCAGTGGCGTCGCGACCACGCGCTGCATCACGCCTCGTCAGGCGACCTCGATCGGCGCGGGCATGGTGACATCGACACGCTTACCGTCGACGAGTACCGGGCGCTGAGTCGCTTGGGACGTTTCAAGTACCGGTTTTATCGAAATGCGTTCGTCATGCTCGTGATCGGGCCGCTCTACCTGATGGTGCACTATCGGCGTCCGGCGCCTTCGGAGACGACGCGCGCCGCGAAGGCCTCGAGCGTGCACTACACGAATCTCGTGATCGTGCTCATGCTTGCGGCCCTGACCTGGCTCGTCGGCTGGCGCGCGATGCTGATTGTGTATTTCCCCGTGGTGTATCTGGCATCGCTGACCGGGATCTGGCTCTTCTACGTGCAGCACCAGCATGACCACGCGCACTGGGACCATCACGAGGAGTGGGATTATGTGACCGCGGCGATGCACGGCAGCTCGTTTTATCGTTTGCCGCGCGTGCTCGAGTGGTTCACGGGGAGCATCGGGCGCCACCATGTGCACCATGTCGATCCGCGCATTCCGAACTACCGCCTCCGAGCCGCGCATGAAGCGGTTCCGGAATTCCGGTCAGTGCCGGTCCTGACGTTCTGGAAGAGCCTGCGCACTACGTCGCTCAAGCTCTGGGATCCTGAGCAGCGTCGCCTGGTTGGTTACGACGCCGTGCGGCAGCACTAAGCTCGACTCGGTCGCTCGCGAAAAGAAAACGGACGCCGCGAAAGGCGTCCGTTTCTGTTTTCAGTCGAGCCCGATCAGAAGTTCACGGTCACGATGTTTGAGCACACGGCGGGACTGGCTCCCGTTAGGCACACTTGATACGTGTACGAGCCGGGGCCCTTGACGCCGATGTTGTCGATGTGGGCGCCGTCGTTCGCCGTCTCATAAAGCTTCACGCCGTTCCGCTTGACGTCGACGTTTCCACTTCCGAAGGGGGACCAGGTTAGGTTCGCGTTCTGAACCCCCTTCACCTTGAAGCCAGACGCAGTCAGCGTAATGTCGGTAGGATCGGGCGGAGGCGGACCGCCGCCACCTGTATTCAGGTTGTAAAGCAGGCGGTTGGGCGATCCTGTACCTGGACTCGTAACCTTGTTTGGCGTCGCCCCACTCTTGATTGCTGCAGCTACCGCCGCCGCATCGGCAGAAGGATTCGCTTCGCGATACAGGGCGGCGACCCCCGCCACATGCGGGCTTGCCATCGACGTTCCGCTGATCGTATTGATGGCCGTGTTGCTCGTTGACCAGGCGGACGTGATCCCAGAGCCGGGCGCGAAGATGTCAAGGCAGGTGCCGAAGTTGGAGAACGAAGACCGCGCGTCGCTGCTCGTGGTGGACCCGACGGTGAGTGCCGAGGCTGCCCGGGCCGGCGAGTAGTTGCAGGCATCCGCGCTGCTGTTTCCCGCGGCAACGGCGAAAGTCACACCCGAGGCAACGGCGTTGTTCACGGCGTTGTCCAGCGAAGAACTCGCGCCTCCGCCGAGCGACATGTTCGCCACGGCCAGTGGCGCATGGTTAGCCGTAACCCAGTCGACGCCGGCGATGACGCCGCTCGTCGAGCCGCTTCCGCTACAGCCCAACACGCGAACGGCCTTGAGGAGAACAGTCTTGGCAACTCCATACACCGTGCCGCCGACCGTTCCGGCGACGTGCGTTCCGTGACCGTTACAGTCCTCACCGGTTCCTCCGAGCGCGTCGAATCCCAGCGAGGCGCGCCCGCCAAATTCGTTATGCGAGTACCTGATGCCGGTGTCGATGATATAGACCGTCACAGCGGCTCCGGTCTGGTCATACGTGTACGTGGTACTCAGTGGCAGGTCCCGTTGATCGATTCGATCCAGCCCCCAGGTCGCATTACTCTGGGTGGCGGTAGTCGACACGATCCCGTCGGCCTCGATGAGGCTCACCATCGGATTGTTACGAATCCCGGCCACGGCGGCCGCCGGAAGCGTGGCCGCGAACCCCTTGAGGGCATGCGCGTAGCGGAAATGGACGGTGCCTCCTGCCTGCCTCACGAGAGCATCCGACAGAGCCGACGGGTCCTGCACGTCGTTGCGGAAGACCACGATGTACCGGTCACGTACGTCCTGGGCGGAGACGTTCGACTGGACCTGCGTCGGGAGTTTGTTGTTCGGTCCTGCCACCTGATCGGTCCAGCTGCCGCATGCCGCAAGCGCGGGAAGGGCGATTAACACAGCGAGACGACTTCTCACGAATCCTCCGGGACTTTGTGTCCTTGATTGGTCGGTGTGATCCTGGTCGGCATGCACTCACGGCTCCTGGCCGATGCCCGGATTCGGCCGTGCCGGTCAACCCGGAACTTTAGCGACCGTGCATGATTGGTCCCCCGCCCAATTCGCGCAAGGAACGCTCGTCACGGTCTCGTGGCGCGTGCGCAAGAAAGGTGCCGATCTCGGTGATTTCCTGATCACGCCCCCACACGACAACAGGTGCCCGAAGTGGCTCGTTTCACGCTATTGTGGTCGGCGCGGCCACGAGCATTCGCGCCCACCCTACATTGGGGGGGCCACCGGGCGCTTCCGGCGCCCGAGCCTAACGACACACGGGAACGTGTGGCCCCTGGCTTGCGGCATCCAGACCGTCTGATCGCAAAAGGAGACGCGGGGTGGCTTTCAACCTTCCGGCTGACGACCGGGCTGTTTCCGGGGAGGACCACCTGTCGCTGGAGAAGACGCTGGCGTGGATCTCCCGGTGGGCCCCGGCGCTCCTCGGCGTGGTCACGCTTGTGGGCGCCGTCCTGCGCATCTACGACCTCGGATCCAAGGCACTTTGGCTGGATGAGGCCAACATCTTCTGGATGTCACAGGGCACACTCTCGGAGATCCTGGAGAACAACACCAGCATCAACAGCGCCCCGCCGCTGTTCGTGCTGCTCATCGCGGCGGTGTGCAGAGTCGGAACATCGGAGTTCGCCCTTCGCGCGGTCCCGTGCATCGCCGGCATCGCTCTCATTCCGACGGTCTACCTGCTGGCCCGCCGATACGTCGAGAAACCGTGGCCCCTGGCAGCTGCCGCCCTCGTGGCCCTATCCCCCACGCAGGTGATTCTCTCGCAACAGGTACGGGAGTACAGCCTGACCGCCCTGCTCGCGGCGGCGCTGACGTTGGCAACGCAGGCGTTCCTGGACCGTCCAGAGCCGAGGCAAACCCTGACGCTCTCCGTCATGACCGTGGTGGCCCTTTTCACCCAGTACGGCCTCGCGCTTCTGGCGGCAGCCCTGGCAATTGTCACCGTGCTGTGGTTGGTCCGTTCCCGTCAGCCAGCCCGGATCTGGGGTCGGTGGGCGCTCGTCCAGGTCGCGGCACTCGCCAGTGTCGCCGCGATCGTCCAACTCGGACTGGCCAGGCAACTCGCCGACGGCAAAGGCGGCGTCACGAGGACGGTCCGGTATCTGGCGTCAGGCTACTGGGATCGGAACGAATCCCCATTGACATTCATCATCAGCCGGACCGAAAGCCTGAGCCAGTTCGCGTTCGCGGGAGCGCTCTTCGTCTTCCTGCTGGCAACGGGCATGCTGTGCGCCGTGCGTGACCGACCCGCGCGACGGGGCCTGGCAATCGTTGTGGCTTCCCTGGTAATCGCCATCGGGGCAGCGCTCGTCCATGCCTATCCTTTCGGCGGCATTCGACAGGCCATCTTCCTGACGCCGATGCTCTACGTGATGGCCGCAGTCGGTGCCAGAGCGATCGGGACTGCGTCCCGCCGTTGGGAGCCATTGGCTGTAATCGCAGCGCTGATTGCCTTTGCCGGGCTGCGGGGGGTAAGGTCTCACTACGTCGATGACGGATCTGAGCCGATCCGGCCGCTGATCGCCGAATTTGTCCGAGGCCGCGCGCCGGATGATGAGCTCTACGTGTCGGAGCGCACGATCAGCGCCTTTCGCTACTACAACCGCGAGTCGAAGCTTGATTGGCATGCCGGGCTCCGCGTGCGCCAGACCGATTCAGCGACGGCCATCGCTCAACTGGACTCCCTGATTCAGCGCCCCGGACGACTATGGCTGCTCTTCAGTGACGTGGGGTACGAGCGGGCGGAGGTGCTTCGTGATCAGATCTCCATGAGCACCCGCCTGACGACTGTACGAACGCTTGGCTCCGCCGCGCTGTATCTGGTGGATTAGCGAATGGCGAGCCTGACATCCCGGTCCGGCAGCGTGGTCATTGGAGCTGGCCTGTCAGGGCTCGCGGCGGCGAGGGCCCTGACAGATCTGGGACGCTCACCGGATGTGTTCGAGGTCTGTGCCGAGCCTGGGGGCCTAACGCGGACCACCGTGGTCGGTCAGTTCAGTTTCGACTACACCGGTCACTTGCTTCACCTCGCGCGCCACAACACGCCCGCCGACCTCCCATATGCTGGTCAGGACAACGCCGACTGGCAACGGATCGACAGGCGATCGTATTGCTATCTGGGCAACACGCTGGTGCCAGCCCCGATTCAGTACAACATGGGCCTTCTCCCGGAAGGCATGCGGAGCGACTGCATCCGATCGTATGACGACCGGGATAAGGAGGTTGCCGGGTCGAGCCACAATCTTCGCGACTTCATCGTTCAAAGCTTCGGGCGGTATTTGGCCGAGGTCTTCCTCATTCCGCAGAACGAGAAGACGCTGGCCATTCCGGTCGACCGTCTGTCCGAGGGCGCGCTCCGTCGGTTCTTCCCACGCCCGGACGAGGCCCGCGTCCGGCGGGGAATGGCGCCTGACGGAAGCCCGGTTGATGGGGGATACAACTCCTGTTTCTGGTATCCGCGCGTCGGCGGAATATCCCGCCTGGTGCGTGGCCTCGCCCGCGGGATCGACCGGATGCACCTGTCGACCGGCGTGGTCTCACTTAACCTGTCCGAACGCCGGCTGAAAACCACAGAAGGAACCGAAGTCGGCTGGGATGTCCTGCTATCGAGCATGCCGCTCGTCGCGCTGTCCAGGATGTCGGGCGATCGCGACCTGGCGGCCCTGAGTTCGACTCTGACCAACAGCGCGACGCTGTGCATCAATCTGGGGATTCGCGGCGCGCTGGCGGATGCTGTCCGTAATGCCCATTGGGTCTACGTTCCTGACGAGAACATTCCATTCTACCGCTTCGGCGTGTACTCCAACCTCGGAGGCAGAGTCGCGCCGCCGGGGCATGCCTCTGTGTACGTAGAGGTCGGATTGGGGCCAGAAGATGCACGAGACGGCGCCATCCTTGTGGCGATTGAGGCGCGGGCTTGTGACGCGCTGTTCCAGTTGGGATGGGTGCGACCCGAGTCGGTCGTGTGCCGGGTCACGCAGCTCCTGGATTGCGCCTACGTGCACCTCACTCCGGAGCGCGACGGCATCGTGGCTGAGATCCTTCAACGGCTCGCCCACGCAGGGGTGTATCCCATTGGCCGGTACGGTTGCTGGGACTACACGAGCATGGAGGATTCCATCCTCTCGGGGATCGCTACTGCGCGGCGTGTTGTTGAATGAGGTGCTCGGTCATCGTCCCGCTGCATAACGAGGAGGCAACCGTTCGCACGGCGCTGCCCGCCTTCCTGGAGAACCTGCCGCGGGAGGTTTCTGAGACACTGGCCGAAGTGCTCCTGGTGGAGAACGGCTCGACCGACAGAACCAGGGAAGAGGCCGGGCTACTGGCGACTCGCTACCCCGGGCTGGTCCGCGTGAGCTCGATCGCGCAAGCGAGCTACGGCTCCGCCATACGTCACGGTATCGAGCAGGCGGCCGGCAGCCATCTGACGATCCTCGAGTGTGATGCCCTGTCCGTGTCCTTCCTGGGCGAGTCCATTCGGTTGTTCCACGAAGAGCGGGCCTGCGTCATCGTCGGTTCGAAGCTGCACCCACGGTCGGTTGATCGCCGCCCGGCCGCGCGCCGCCTCATGACCCGAGGCTTCAACCTGCTGCTGCGGGTGCTCATCGGGTATCCGGGCTCAGACACCCACGGTCTGAAGAGTCTGGAGGGGACTCTGGCCCGGCATCTGTGCTCGCTGGCGGTGTGCGGGGATGAGGTGTTTCAGACCGAATTGGTGCTGCTCGCCTGGCGCCTGGGCCATCGTGTGCTGGAACTGCCGGTCGAACTGGAGGAGATCCGTCCGATGACCGTCTCGATCATGCGTCGAGCGCCCAAGGTCGCGCCGATTCTCTGGGAGTTGCGGAGGTCGTTGTCCCGGTTTCCGCCTCGGGCGGGGACGGACCCCGGTGTAGTGTCCGCTTGAAGCGGCACGCGTATCGCAATCAGAAACCCCACCTGACGTAAGTCGAGGCGGGGTTTCATGGGAATCGTTCGCGCTCGACGTTGACCGTTTTACGCCGTTGACCGTTTTACGATTTCGGAACGCCGACCGTTTCCCGCAGTTATCTGTCTTTACTTATGCCGCCGTTCAGGTTCTCAGGCGCGTAAACAGCGCTATAGGTAAAAACTGAAACTGCGGGAAAGAGTCCGCGTCCGAAATCGTAAAACGGTCAACGGCGTAAAACGGTCAACTGCGTCTGGGTTGGGATCAGGGTCGCGAGTGAGGGTCGTGCGGTAGCTGAAGAAGCGCAGAGAGGCCTAACGCGCGGCCGTCGGCAAGCGCGGGGCGGGTCATCGGTGCGCACCGGAGCCCGAGCGCGCGAACCAGCCCACCAGGGCCCGACCACGGCGCGAACGCGCTCGGGAGAGCGGGCACGGAGGGTCTCCAGGGGTCGGGATGCGCACCCGCAAAAAGCCCCGCTTCAGCAATGAGCCGAAAGCGGGGCAAGGACTTGCAACAGATGGGCCTGGGAAGAGTTGAACTTCCGACCTCACGCTTATCAGGCGTGCGCTCTAACCACCTGAGCTACAGGCCCTACTCTATACTGCATCACAACTTAGCCCCTTCTCTTCGCTCTTTGTAGCGCCACTGGTCGCGGTAGTTGGTCGCGGTTGGATGCCTTTCAGGACCCTTCCGCCTTCCGCCGTGGCGCCTCTAACGCGGCCCGTAAGTCGCCCATATCGGGATGCTGGTAGCACTGTACCAGCGTCGCTGTGGATCTCCAACCGCCGAGCGCGGCCAACGTCTTGAGTGGCACGTTGAGGCGATCGGTTGCAAACCGCCGGCGCAAGGTGTGATATGCGCCCTTGGGCCGCGTGATCTTCGCGAGTGCGCATGCAGCCTTCCACCATTTGTAGAACCGTGCACGACCGAGCGGAGCGCGGCCGGCGAGTCCAGGGAACACCCAACCCGCGATAGCGCCCTGGCGCCCCCGTTCCGCCTTCAGCACGACCAACGCAGCGTCCGAAAGCGGCGTGCTGTGCTGGTTGTCGATCTTGTCGAACTGCGCCGGCCACGTCGCGACCCCCGACGTTAGGTCAACATCCGCCCACCGGAGCGATCGCACACTCCGGAGACGGTGCCCCGTTTCCGCGCAGAGCACCAGCGCCAGCCCGAACCGTACATCAATCTTCGGTGCCACCTCGAGCAGCTTTTCATAATCCTCCTCGAGGAGCACGGTCCGCACGGGATTCTGTTCCGTGGGGATCTTCAAGCCACGCAACGGATCCGCCGGCATTAGAAAGTCTCCGTTGGCGTCCTTCAATCGCGTGCCCCAGTTCAACACGGCCCGCAGGAACTTGAGGTCCTGCTCGACGACGCGATCTCGAACCGCGCTGCCCTTCTCTTTCCCCTTTGGCGCGAGCTCGCCTGAACGTCGGCGCCGGATGAAATCGTTCCAATCCCGCTCCGAGAGCGACCGCACAACGCGGTGACGGCCCCACAATGCCAAGAAGAGGCCCGCCGCGCGCCGATCGTGGCGCGCCGTCGCCTTCCCCGGTGTTACTTCGGCCAGGTAGTTGTCAAACAGCGTCCCCAACGTGAGCGGACCGCGCTGCGTCTCTGCCGCTTCCGTTTTCCGCTCGACTTCCCCTCGCAACAACCGCGCGGCCAGATCGTACGCCTCACCCTTCGCTCGTTCGTGCTCCAGATGGCCGAGGTTCTGCGCTCGCCGCAACGGGCCCCGCTCGTCCTGCCGATCCTCGTACCACTCGACGTACAGCACTCCGCTCGCCGCGTGCTCGTAGACGCGGACCCGATTCACTCCTCGCTCGCCGGTCGACCAGCTCCAACGCGAGCCCCTTCTCCGTCGCGTCATCGTGTCTCCGGTGTTGAGAGATACGGACGCGATCACTGTGCCCCCGAGACTATCGGCCGCGGCGTCAACGTCAAGCGCGGGCGTTCTGCTTTCTTCGGGAGATCCTGAGCACGCACCAGCGGCCGGCGAGGCGTGCCGTAGTTTCGGAGCTTGCCGCGGCGAAGCAGTCGCGCGAGCGATTCTCGATGATACCCGGTTCGTTGTGACGCCTCGGCGAGCGAGAGCAGGGGATTGGTTTCCTCCGTGAGCGCGGCCTCAAGTTCGTCCGCTGCTTTCGTGAATGCCGTAGCAGCCGGCGCCGCGTAGGGCTCCAGCTCGTGCGCACGTTGGCGCCAGGCGTTCACGAGCTCGAGGACCGTCATTGTCAG
>CAZSNV010000184.1:0-9874 GCA_964608035.1 uncultured Gemmatimonadaceae bacterium
CGTGCCCTTCGACTTGTCGGTCATCGACGACACGTTGATACGCACGTTGTAAGCGGCCCCGCGACACGCCGCTTCGGCTAGCAACGCGGCCACACCCGCGTCCGATGCGGCGTTTGTGTTGCCGCGTTCTGCTGCAGCTGCAGCCAATTCAGCGACTTGAGTGCAGGCGCGAGCCGTCTCGAGTGGGACCTGCGCCGCGTATACCAGTGCGCTGTCGATCGCCGCGGTCCGAAGCGCCGCTTGCTCGTCGGTATCCTTCGGGAGCTTGTACGCCGTTGTGACGGCTTCGTAGGCCTTGGCGTCGCGCACCACGAGCGACTGCAGTTCACGGACCAGCGTCGCCGCCTTGAGGCCAAGCTCCTTCATTTCTGATTCGGCCGAAGCGTATTTCTTTCGACCGACGGTGAGGCCAGCCACCATCTGGGCGAGCGCGGCACCCAGCGCCCCAACGTGTGCTGCCACTGAGCCACCGCCTGGCGCGGGCGTTGAGGATGCCACCGCGGCGGTGAATCCGGTCACCGTCTCACCGCCGGACACCGCCTCCCGCACTCGGCGGTCGAGAACCATCGCTGGTGTAAAACCGCGGAGCTGGATGTGTCGCGCCGCAGCCTCGTACAGCGCGCGCTCGGGAACAAGCCCAACGATCTCGCTCCACGTTGGAGTCACGCCATGGGCCTCAGCCTCCATCTGCACCACGTCGAAGGCGCGGTGCAAGGGAGTTCCCTCGAGATCGACCAGGTTCATCGACACCTGAGCCTGCCCTTCGACTTCGAGCGCGAGCGCCTTCACGTGTCGCAACCCGCCCGTCGAAAAACGAACGGCGCGGGCGACATCGCGCGCGACCTGCATGTTGCTCGCCGGGCCGAGGTAGACGTTGAACGCGACCAGGAATGGCCGGGCGCCGATCGCGGTTGCACCGGCCGTGGGGTGGACGCGAGGCTCGCCAAAGTCGGGCGCGCGCGACGGGTTGGTGAGGATTTCGTCCCGCAGACCCTCGAACTCCCCGCGGCGCACGTCGGCGAGGTTTGCGCGATCGGGCCGTGTCGCGGCCCGTTCGTAGAGGTACACGGGGATCCCGAGTTCGCGCGCGACGCGCTCGCCTAACGCGCGGGCGAGCAGGACGCAGTCGTCCATAGTCGCACCGTCCAGGGGCACGAACGGCACGACGTCGGTAGCGCCGATGCGGGGATGCTCACCCTGGTGCTTCGTGAGGTCGATGCGAGCGGTCGCCTCCTTCATGGCGGCGAATGCGGCATCCACCGCACGATCGACCGGGGCGACGAATGTCACGACCGAGCGATTGTGCGAGGCATCGGACGAGGCGTCGAGTACTGCGACACCGTCCACTGCGGCGATGGCTGAAGTTATTGCGGCGATTACTGCCGGGTCCCGGCCTTCCGAAAAGTTTGGAACGCATTCGACGAGTTTCACGTGCGGACGGGGGACGGGGGACGGGAGTCGGGAGATCGTTGCAAACTACTTGATCAGTTGGGATCACTGCGAGCGCGTCGCCATCCCTGCGCCTGATCAACTATCTGCTCGCAGGCAATCCAGAAGCCACGGATGGAGATGACGATTGGTGGCGACCACTGGTGAATGCGTTGGGACGATATCACGACCCTCGAGGTCGGTCACGCGGCCACCGGCCTCGCGAACCAGCAGCAACCCCGCGGCGATATCCCAGGGCGCGAGGCGGAGCTCCCAGAACGCGTCGAAGCGGCCGCATGCCACCGACGCCAGGTCGAGCGCGGCGCTTCCCGCGCGCCGTATGCCGCACTGGGCGAGGGTGATCCGCTCGAACTGCCTGACGTAGCTGTCCAGGAACTCGAGGTTCTTGAACGGGAAACCCGTCCCCACCAATGCCCGCCCGGGCCTGTTCACCGACGAGACCTGCAGGGCCTGCCCGTCGCGGAATGCACCGCCTCCGGCAGTCGCCGTGAACAACTCGCCATGCGGGACATCGAGGATCACGCCGGCCACCACCTCGCCTTCGATCATGGCGCCTATCGAGACCGAATAGACCGGAAACCCGTGGAGAAAATTCGTGGTCCCGTCCAGTGGATCGACGACGAAAACCGTCTCTCCCGCCGTCGATGCGGTCGGTGACAGCTCCTCGCCGACCACCAGCGCGCCCGGAACCGCGCGGTCCAGCACCTCGCGAATCCTCGATTCCGCTCCGGTGTCGACGTCGCTGACGAAGTCGGAGGCCTGCTTCTCACGGATGTCGAGACCGGCGCGATCGGCCTCGCGGGACCTGATGTAGTCGGCAGCCACCCTGGCGGCGGCGACCGACGCATCGAGCAATGTCGTGTGCCGCGCGCTGCCTGCTCGTTGCGACGCCATTCACGCCGCCCTTAGTTTGCCCGGATGCCAAGGATCTTCAGCGGCATCCAGCCCTCGGGCGAACTGCACATCGGCAACTATCTCGGCGCCGTCAAGAACTGGGCGCAGTTGCAGCACGAGATCGAGTCGTTCATCTGCATCGTCGATTATCACGCGATCACCCTTCCCTACGTGCCGGAGGACTTGCGCCGCCGCACGTACGAGATGGGAGTCTCGCTGATGGCCGCGGGCCTCGATCCCGCCATCTGCACGATCTTCGTCCAGTCGCGGGTGCAGGAACATACCGAGCTGGCATGGATCTTCAACACGATCACCCCACTCGGTGAACTGGAGCGACAGACCCAGTTCAAGGACAAGGCGGCACGGCAGGAATCGGTCGCGGCCGGCTTGCTGAACTATCCTGTCCTGCAGGCCGCCGACATCCTCCTGTACAAGGCAGACACGGTTCCCGTCGGAGAGGACCAGGTGCAGCACCTGGAACTCTCCCGCGAGGTGGCGCGCCGCTGGAACGCGCGGTTCGGCGAGGGATTCTTCCCGGAGCCGCAAGCTCGCCTAACGCCAACGCGCCGCATCATGGGACTGGATGGACACGCCAAGATGTCCAAGTCACTGGGCAACACGGTTGGCCTGCTCGAGACGCCGGACGAGATCTGGAAGAAGCTGCGTCCGGCGGTGACCGATCCGGCGCGGGTGCGACGCGAGGATCCCGGCACACCCGAGATCTGCAACATCTTCCACCTCCACAAAGCGTTCTCTTCGACGGCAACCGTCGATCACGTCGCCGTGCAATGTCGCACCGCGGGGTGGGGCTGCGTCGACTGCAAGAAAGTCCTGTTCGAAACGATGAACGCCGAGCTGACGCCAATTCGCACACGGGCAGCGGAGCTCACAGCGAATCCGTCGCTCGTGAAGAACGCGCTTGCCGCGGGTGCGGAACACGCATCCGGCATCGCCAGGAACACGATGGCGGAAGTGCGGGACCGCATGGGTCTCACCTGAGGTCCGAGGTCAGAGATCAGAGGGCTGATGTCTCCCGTCTCCCGTCACCCGTCTCCCGTCGCCAGCCGTAGGCTGGTCGTAGATCTTGCGGCTACGTCGAAGAACTGGGCACTCAAGCCGGAGGGAATCGAGCGCATTCGCCAGGCCGCGCCGCCCGATTGGGACGTCTTCTTCGCCAGCACCCCCGCCGTGTCGGACGGCGACGGAGGTACCACGCCCGACCCTCAACTTCTCGCCGCTGTGCGGGACGCCGAGGTCTACTTCGGCTTCGGGCTCCCAAAGCCGCTCTTTGCCGCTGCGAAAAAACTCCGCTGGGTACAATCCGCTTCTGCCGGCGTCGCGAGTCTCCTCTATCCGGAAATGCTGGCCAGCGACGTCATGGTCACGAATTCGGCGGTCATCATGGGGGATCCCATCGCCGAACAGGCGCTGGCCGGAATCCTCTACTTCGTCCGCAATCTGGACATCGCGGTCGACCAGCAGCGCAGGTCCGAGTGGAACAAAACGCCGTTTGTCGACGATGCCTCCATGGTGCGCGAACTGGCCGAGTGTCGGGCCCTGATTGTCGGCATGGGAGGGATAGGTGCTGGACTGGCGCGCCGGCTTTCGGCGCTGGGATGCCCCTGCACGGGGCTGCGCCGCAGGTCCAATGAGCCATTGCCGGAGGGTTTCGAGCGCGCCGGGACCCTCGACGACATCGATTCCGAGCTACCTGGGGCCGATATCGTGGTGCTGGCCACGCCCCTGACACCCTTGACCAAAGGGGTCCTTTCCGCGGCCCGAATCGATTGCCTCAAGCAGGGCGCAATCGTCGTGAACGTAGCGCGCGGCGCGCTGCTCGATGAGGACGCGCTAACGCGGAGCCTTGCCGCCGGCAGGCTGCGCGGAGCCGTCCTCGATGTCTTTGCGGAGGAGCCACTTCCGGTGACCAGCCCGTTATGGGGCATGCGCAACGTGTTGATTACCCCTCACGTGGCGGCGGTCTCTCCGCGACTGTTCTGGAAGCGGGAGCTGGAACTGTTCATCGACAACTGGGAGCGGTATCGTGCGGGCATGCCGCTCAGAAACCAGATCGACAAGCACGCGGGATACTGACTGAATGGAGAAGATCATCAAGGCCGCCATCGATCGCGGCGCCTCAGACCTGCACATCAAGGCGGGCGACGTCTTTCGGGCCCGCATCGACGGCAGGCTGGTGGCGATGACGAAACAGGCCCTCACGCCGGAGCAAACGAGGGCGATCGCGCTCCGTTTGATCTCGAACGAAAAGGTGCGCGAGCGGATCGACCAGATGACCGACTACGACTGCTCGTGGGGCGCGCCGGGAATCGGACGGTTCCGCGTCAACATTCTCCGTCAGCGCTCGAGCTTCATGATCGTTATGCGCGTCATCCCGTTCAAGGTTCCCGGCGTCGCGGAACTGAGCCTTCCCGCGGAATTCGACAAGATCGCTGAAACGGAACGCGGAATGGTCCTCGTGACCGGTATAACCGGCTCTGGAAAATCGACCACGCTGGCAGCGATGATGCGGCACATCAACGAGACGATGGAGAAGCACATCGTCACGCTCGAGGACCCGATCGAGTTCCTGCATCGCGACGTGCGCTCTTCCATCACGCAGCGTGAGATCGGCGTCGACACCGAGTCCTTCCGCCTCGGGTTGCGAGCGGCACTCCGGCAGGATCCTGACGTCATCGTGCTCGGCGAGCTGCGTGACTCCGAGACGATCGACACGGCCATGAAGGCCGCCGAGACCGGACACCTGCTGCTGTCGACGCTCCACACGCCGGATGCGCAAACGACCATCATGCGCATGATCTCCATGTTTCCTCCCGAGGAGCATGAAGGAACGCGCTTGCGGCTCGCGGAAAACCTGCACGCAGTCATTTCGCAGCGGCTCCTCCCGCGAATGGACGGCAAGGGACGGGTGGCGGCCTGTGAGGTCATGGTGGTCACGCCGACCATACGCGATCTGATCCTTCAGCAGCGTATCGGCGAGATCCGCGACTTCATCGCCGAGGGTCGTGAACAATACGGGATGCAGACGTTCGACCAGCACCTCGCGGAGCTCGTCACACAGGGCATCGTCGCGTTCGACGTGGCGTTGTCGGCGTCAACGCAGCCCGCTGACTTCGAGCTCAGGATGAACATGTTCCGGGAAGGCTCCGGCGAGAATACGCAGTTTACGAGCGTCACGGGCGGGGGGCGATAATCGATGGCGCGACGGTTCAGCGGGGTCATGGGTCCACTGGTGACCCCGTTCAATGCGGACGAGTCGCTCGATCTGGCGGGCTTCGAGGCCAACGTGCGCGCTCACCTGAGCGCCGGACTCGAAGGCGTGCTCGTGGCGGGATCGACTGGAGAAGCAGCGCTGCTGAACGAAGACGAACGCCGCACGCTCATCGAGGCGGCCAGGAAGATCGTTCCGGGCGATCGCACGCTGCTCGTCGGCACGGGCGCGGAGTCCACCAGGCAGTGCATCGCACGCTGTCGCGATGCGGCATCGTCAGGCGCGGACGCGGTGTTGGTCGTGGCGCCGCACTACTACTCCAGCTCCATGACACCGGCGGCCCTGAAGGCGCATTACACAAGAGTCGCCGACGAAAGTCCGGTGCCGGTGCTGCTGTACAACATCCCGAAGTACGCCCACTTCCGGCTCGAACCGGAACTCATCGCCGACCTGTCAAAGCACCCCAACATCACCGGCATGAAGGACTCGGCCGGCGACATGACGTTCTTCGCTCGTTATGCCCAGTCGCAGAGTGACACGTTCGACGTGCTGACCGGTCACGGCGGAACGTTCGCGACTGCCCTGACCCTGGGAGCTCGCGGCGGGATTCTGGCCGTCGCGTTGTTCGCAGCCGAGCTCGCACTCGAGGTCTGGCAAGCGCACGCCGAGGGACGCACCGCCGATGCGGAAGCCGCCCAGCGGCCGCTGGTGCCAATGGCAGCGGAGATCGTAGCGCGCATGGGTGTCCCCGGTGTGAAGGCGGCGATGGATCGGGTGGGGCTGCGCGGGGGCCATGTTCGCTTGCCCCTGCTGCCCGTGCCGTCCTCAGACGTCGGGGTGATCGAGAATCTCCTGCGCGAGTCTCAGCTAGCGAATCGGCGCTAGAACAGGGTCGAGCCTCGAGCCTCAAGCCTCGACCCTCGTTGAATCCCGACAGACGCGACCAGCGTAGGGAACAGTGCAATGCTCCTCGTCCTGTTCATCGCCATCATGCTGATCTCGATCTTCGTGGTGCCCCTTGGGCTCCCGGGGACGTTCATCATGGTCGTCGCCGCGATTGCCGCTGACTATTTCGCCGCGGCCGGGATTGGCTGGATCGCGATCGGAATCGCCCTGGTGCTGGCGGTAACCGCGGAAGTCCTCGAGTGGACTCTGGCGGCCAGCTTTGCCCGGAAATACGGGGGTTCCAGGCGTGCCGGATGGGGAGCCATCATTGGCGGCTTGATTGGCGCGTTCATGGGGATTCCGGTTCCAGTCATCGGTTCCATGATCGGCGCTTTCGCAGGCGCTTTTGTGGGTGCCCTGGTTGCCGAGTACACCCAGCCCCAGTCGGACGCATCGTCCGCAACTCGCGTGGCGACCGGTGCTTTGATCGGCAAGGCAGCAGCGACCGCGATCAAGCTGGCGATCGCCTTCACCATCGCCTTCCTGCTCACTTTCGCAATGATTCGAGGATAGAAGTCAGGTCAGCGCTTGGCGCTTTGGGCTCTGCCCTTTAGACTTCAACAACGCCCCGCCCCCGCCGCCCATGGCCGGACCGGGGCGGATTTTTTTTGTCCGTGCCTCCCCTGTTTCCTGCTTCCTGTTTCCCGCCTCCTCTCAGTTCAATGTTTGACTCCAGCACTCGTACCGTCGTGGTGGTTGGCGCCCAGTGGGGCGATGAAGGGAAAGGAAAACTCGTGGACGTCATGGCGGAGCGGGCCGACTGGGTCGTCCGCTATCAGGGCGGGGCCAATGCCGGCCACACGGTAGACATCGGAGCCAAGTCCTTTGTGCTGCACCAGGTGCCGAGCGGGATCCTGCACCCCGGTGTGCGCTGTGCGATCGGCAACGGGGTCGTGCTGGACCCGGAAACGCTGTTCGCCGAGATGGATGAGATGGTGCGCGACGGCGTGGATGTGGAGGGGCGCCTGTATGTGAGCGATCGCGCCCACCTTGTCCTGCCGTACCACAAGCTGGTCGACGGAGAAAGCGCAGCCAGCAAGGCGATCGGCACAACGGGCCGTGGCATCGGTCCGGCGTACGAGGACAAAGTCGGACGCAGGGGTGTGCGGGTCACCGATCTCCGGCATAACGACCGGCTCCGGCAACTCGTCGAGAGCGGTGTCGCGCACGCCAACGGGCAGCTGCAGTGCTTCAACTCGACGCGTCGTGCCGACGTCGATGAAACGATGGCGCGGTTGCAGAACATTGCGCCACGCCTGTTGGCCCTGTCCGAGGACGTTGGGCTCGTCATCCATCGCGCGCGGCAGTCGGGAGCCGCCGTGCTGCTGGAGGGCGCCCAGGGATCGCTGCTCGATGTCGACCACGGCACGTACCCGTTCGTCACATCGAGCAACACGACGGTGGGTGGCGCGTTCGTCGGGGCGGGGCTGGCGCCGAACGGCATGCATTCGGCGTTAGGCGTGGTCAAGGCGTACACGACACGCGTCGGGAATGGCCCGCTGCCGACGGAGTTCGACGAGGAGCTGGGCACCCGCATTCGAACGCTGGGCAACGAGTTTGGCGCCACGACGGGTCGCCCACGCCGTTGCGGCTGGTTCGACGCGGTCGTGGTCCGCTACGCGGTCCGCGTGAACGGCCTTACCGATCTTGCGGTCACGAAGCTGGACGTCCTCGACACGCTGGACCGGATCGCGTTGTGCACCGGGTATCGTGTTCGCGGCGACCACGTGAACGAGTTTCCCGCCGACATCGCCGCGTTGGATGGCGTCGAGCCGGAATACGAGTGGTTCGACGGCTGGCAGTCGTCCACCGCCGACGCGCGCCGGCTCGAGGACCTTCCGGCCTCGGCGCGCCGCTACCTCGATCGCATCCAGGCACTCTCCGAGGCCCCAATTCGCTACGTGAGCGTGGGGACCCGGCGGGACCAGATCATAGGGACGTGACGGGGGACGGGGGACGGGGGACGGGAGAGAGCGCCGTCGACGCGTTTGTCGTTGGCGCCGGGCCGTGCGGGCTGGCCGCGGCGATTTCCCTGAAGGCAGCCGGGTTGTCGGTCAGGATTTACGACCGCGACTGCGTTGTCAGCAGTATCACGCAGTACCCTCCGTACGCGACGTTCTTCTCGACGGCCGAAAAGCTTTCGTTAGGCGGGTTGCCGTTCGTCGTGGCGGTGGCGAAGCCGTCGCGGCGCGACGCGCTGGCGTATTATCGGACGGTCGTGTCCCACTTCGGGCTGGACGTTCGCCAGTATGAGACCGTCGAATCGATTTCGCGCTCGGCTGGCGCATTCATCGTGCGTACCAGCCGACGCGGCGCGCCACCGACCGAGACCAGCGTGAAGGCGGTCGTGGTTGCGACCGGCTACTGGGGTTCTCCCAACCGGTTAGGCATTCCGGGCGAGGACCTGCCGCACGTGTCGCACGCGTATCACGAAGGGCACCACGCGTTTCAGCAGGACGTCGTCGTGGTCGGCGGTGGCAATTCCGCGGCCGAGGCAGCGCTGGACCTGTGGCGTGCCGGAGCGCGGGTGACGCTGGCACACTTCGGCCCCACGTTCGACAAGAAGATCAAGCCCTGGATCCTGCCTGACGTGGAGAACCGGATCGCCGAGGCAAGCATAGGGGTGCGATGGAATTGTCGCGTCACGTCCATCGAACCGTCCGCCGTTCACCTGCGCGGGGCGCTGGGTGACGAGCACCGCATCGCTGCCGAACATGTTTACCTCCTGACCGGGTATTCGCCAAACGTCGACCTGCTTCGGGCGACCGGTGTCAGCATCGACTCGACAACCGGCATCCCGCGCCACGACCCGGCGACCCTCGAGACCGACGTGCCCGGCCTCTTCATCGCCGGGGTGGTGGTGGCCGGTTTCGACGCCAACAAGGTCTTCATCGAGAACGGTCGCTACCACGGCGAGCGGATCGTGGCGCGACTCAGAGGGCTCCCAGCTCCTGATACTCCTGGTGTGAGTCGGGACCTCGACATGTAGAGCCGGATTCAGGCGTTCACTCGCAACGACACCGTTGGTCGCGCTACAATTCTGGACGGGAGACGGGTGACGGGAGACGGGAGAGAGCGCGTTCTCCATCCGCGTCAGCGTCTCCCCCGTCGGCCGTCCCCCGTCCCCCGTCCCAGTTTCCATGTTCCCCGACGTCTTCGACAAGCTCGTTTCCCTCTGCAAACGCCGCGGGTTCATCTTCCAATCGTCGGAAGTGTACGGCGGCACGGGATCCGTCTGGGACTACGGCCCGTTAGGCGTCGAGCTGAAGAGGAACATCAAGGACCGCTGGTGGCACGCGATGGTGCGCGCGCGCGACGACATCGAGGGGCTGGACGCGGCTATCCTGATGCATCCCA
>CAZSNV010000185.1:0-9834 GCA_964608035.1 uncultured Gemmatimonadaceae bacterium
GGCGGCGGAGGTGGCGGAGGCGGGCGAGCGGGTGGCCCTCAACTCGATCCCGCTATCGACTCGGCCGCCAAGGCCGTGCCGCCGGGGATTGGCGTCTATCCGGTGCACGCAGCGGCTGGCGTGGGCTACGGCAACGGCTTTGCCGGCAACTCACATCGCCACGCACCCGACGGTTGGATGCCGGCGATGAAGTACCTCGTGGAGGAGTTGAAGGCCGACGTCAACCAGCGCGACGCCAACGGAATGACGCCGCTGCACCACGCGGCATCGCGCGGTGACAACGAGATGATTCACTACCTCGCCTCCAAGGGCGCCGACCCGAAGGCGGTTTCGGTTCGAGGCCAGACCACGGTGGACCTGGCGAACGGGCCAGTGCAGCGCTTGCGCCCCTTCCCCGAGACGATCGCGCTCCTGGAAAAACTCGGTGCCAAGAACTCGCACCGCTGCGTAGGCTGCTGAGAACGATCTTCGAGGACGCTTTTCGAGGACGCCCTTCGAGCACGCCCTTCGAGCACGCCTTTCGAAGCGTGCTCTAGAAGCGTTCTCTAGCGGCGTGGACTAAAGAGCGTGCACTAACGGCGTGCTCTAGGGGGCGTGCGTCAGGTGCGCACTGTGGAGGCCCAATCAGGCGCCCGTTCCTTTGGACATGAGGTTGGTCAGCATTCGGCTGACGGCGACGAGCCGATGGTGAAGAGGCCAGTAGACCTTGGCGGGTATGTCCCTCGCACCGAATCGAGCGCGTAGGCGCTCATTGGTCTCTTCGGCAGATGCCCGTGCGAAACGGAGAAACTGGTTACGGTCCGGCCCAGCGTCTCGACCAAAACCTTCTTGAATATTTGCGGTTATCGATTCGGCAGCACCGCGAAGCTGTGCAGCATTCGGCAGACGACGGCCCGTGAGCAGCTGGTTGATGTCGTCCACTACCTCTCGCGCGCCGTCGAGTACCCGCAGCCTGGGTCTTGCAGACATGGCAGCACTTTACGCGGTACTTTGAGCGCGTATGTCACCATTTCAACGCTCATTCCATCAACACAACGCGCTCCGCCAGCCCCGCCTAGGACGCTCTTAGAGGACGCTCTTAGAGGACGCTCTTAGAGGACGCTCTTAGAGGACGCTCTTAGAGGACGCTCTTTGAGCACGCTCTTTGAGCACGCTCTTTGAGCACGCTTTTTGAGCACGCTTTTTCGAGCACGCCCCTGGATCTATTGCGGCGGTGCGAGCATGAGCTTCACGTGCTCGTCCGCCTGTTGCAGCCCGCCTTCACCCTGATCCCAGGTGACGCGGCCGTCACCGTTCAAGTCGACGCCGGCGATCAGCTGTTCGACTGCTGACGTCAGCTGACTCACGAGGGCAGCGGCTTCGGCTGGCGTGGTTGCAGCCAGGACCTTCTGCGCAATCGCCAGCGCCGCGCCCGCACGCTCAACAACACTGCGTGCCGTGGTGGCAATGTGCTTTGCGTGCATAACGACGGCCGGTGACGCGCCTTGCGCGGCAGCCGCCAGATCGATGTGCGTCGCAGCGCCGGCGGCGCCCTTTGTGACACCGTAGCCCAGACCGGGACCCATCGCGATTACCCTCGGATCCAACGCGTGGATGACGTGCCCCGCGTGCGTCTTCATGTATTCCAGGTTCGTGGGCTGCCGACCGGCGAGCGTGGCATGCGTGACGGCGATGCGAGCCTCGGCCATCGCCGCCGGGAGAAGCCCCTGTAGTGTAGGTGTTTCGTTGAAGCTGTTCACCACGTGCCCGATGTGGATACCCGCCGGCCCGGGCGGCACCGCAAGTATGGCGGCGCGAGCCGCGTAGCCGGGAAGCGGAGCTCCGGTTACGGCGACTACGACGCTATCGAAGATCCGGCGGCTCGCGGTGTCACTGCTCACGACAAACGAGCGCCGCTGATATTCGGTGTCGGTCAGCCCCACATGTCGCAGGATATCGTCGATTTGCGCGCGCAGCTGGTTCTGGAGTTGCTGCTGCGCCTGCCCGGTTTTGTTCCCGGACTTTGCGCGCAGGACGTTATTCGAATCACGGGCAGCGGTGATAGCCACGTGCGCGCGAGCAACCGCTGCGACTTCCTCACGAGTGAGCGCCGATGACGTATGACCGACATGCGGCTGCTGCGCGCCGGCGCTCGCGGCGCCGACGATGAAGACGAAGGCGGAGCGCCTAAGCGTCCTGTTCCGGATCCTGGTCATGGGCGCGGTGGCGGAGGAAGCGTGCCCTTGTTGGCGATCGATTTGTTGATGGCGTCGGCAGTGGCCTGAGCGCGGAACGCCACGATCTCCCGCGCGAGCTCCAGGTTCTTGTTCCTGTCAGCGATCGAGAAACCATTGATGGTGGCTTTGTTCGCCTTCACGCGCTCCTCGTAGCGCACCGACTTCGGGTCGGTAATGAACATGTTGAGTGTGATGATCGGGTCGTCGTGCAGGTTGTCGCTGGTACCTTCGACGATCTTCGATTCCATGTGACGGCCGGCGCTGGCGTAGTCGTAGTACTCCTGGACGTGCGCCACGACGGGATTGCCGTTCCAGATTTTCGTTAGCGAGTCGGCCACGTAACGCTGGGGGCCCTGATTTGAGCCACTATCGCCGATCAAGATGATGTTCTTGAAGCCGTGCTGTTTCAGGCTGTGCACTACATCGGTGAGCATGGCGCGGAACGTTTCTACGCGCAGACTGATCGTTCCAGCGCTTGCCATGTGGCCAGCCTTCGGTTCGATGTTCCCCTCGGGAACGAGCTTGATGATCGGAGCGCACAGTGCGTTGCCGAGTTTCCGCGCAATGGCCTCGCAGTTCGCCTGGAGCACGTAGTTATGCTTGCCGGTCACAAGCCATGGTCCATTCGGCTCCATGCCTCCCGTCGGGATGATGATGGTGGTCTTGCCGGCGGCGATGGCGTCGCGGACATCCATCCACGTCATCTCCTCGAGCCAGACCGTGGCGGGCGGGGGTAACGGGTTGGGTGCGTCGACGCAGTTGTAAGCGTTCCGGTTGCATTGTCCGCCCCCGCGATTACGGGCGTTGGCGGCGCGTGCCGAGTCCGACTGCTGAGCGGTTTGCGGGTTCTGCGCGATGACGGACGATGCCGTCAGGATCATCGCGGCGAGGACGAGGCATGCCTTCATCGTTTTCTCCGACGACGGTGTGGGCGACCTCAAAGCTTGTGACAGGACTCGAAGCCGTGCAAGAGCACGTAGAGAACAGCCTCAAGAGCAGCAAGCCGTCATGGCCTGCTCTTGCCCCCTGTTGCCCAGTCCCAGTGCGTGGTAGCGCGCTCCACGATCCCAGTCACGTCGCGCGCGAGCAGGTAACCCTGGCCGACGAGCGCGTTCGCCACCGCCGTGATCTTGCCAAGGTAGTCTTCGCGACTCTTGTATCGCTCCTCGATCGACGGGCGCGGATCTCTTGTCTGTTGCCGATCCGCGCGCGTGCGAGGAAACGGGATGTACGAACCGATCTCCCCAGCCAGGTGCTCCGGCGCGCCGACACTCGCATCGCGATAGTTCCACCCGAAGTGCGTGGCCAGCGGCACCTCGAGCTCGGGTGCCCTGATCCCCGCGCGATCGTTGCCGTCCGCGTCCACCGCCGGCACGCGCACCACGAACGGCGCCCCGATCTTTGGCGGCTCGTTCTCCACTACTCCGCGCGACCAGTTCGGCCCGAAGTCCAGTCGATAGGCGATGAGTTGCGGAGGCGGAAAGCGATACCCGGGAATGGCGGGCCACCCGCCGCGCTCCCGCGGCACCATCGTGCCGTCGTCGATCCGCGGATACCGGCTCGGCGGCGGCGAGACGTCATCGGCAACCCAGCGATCCATCGCCTGGAACAGCGCGCGCACCACGGGACGGGTATCGAGCGGGTTCTGCACCGCCGTGCCCAGCCGAGTGCCCGAGTTCGATGCCGGCGGCATCCGAGCGATGATGTGCGGTGCCGATGAGATCAGGTAGATGCGGACGCTCTCCGGGACGTCGACGTCGCGCTCGCCCGATGGATCCGTCGTCACCAGCGAGCCTGCGCGATTGAAGTACTCCGAGTTCGTGAGAATGTGGAAGAGCTTTGGCACCGTGCCGCTCGAGTCGGCGCGCATGAGCAGCCCATCGCGTTCGCCGGTCAGCGAGTCGGTCTCCGGTGCATCCGTGAACGGGAACATGTCCACGGGAAAGAGGATGTTGTAATGCTCCAGCGCGTCGCGTGACGCCTGTGCGAAGCGGTGGTTGAACGATCCGCGTCCCGCGCCGCCGCGTTCGTCGATCACGCCATCGAAGACACGCCGCCCCTGCGCGTCGGCGTTGAAGCCCTGGTAGATGAAGTGGCGAAGCCAACGGCCGCTTTGCGATCCGCCCCACGCGATCGCCTGACGAATGGCGGGCATCGGGTTGGCGGCACCCTTCTCATTCTTGAAGAAGCTGATGAGGTCCCTCGTTCCGGCGAACCCGGCGCCGACCACTCGCGGATCCTTCGCAACGTAGACCACGTCGTAGATCTTCCCCAACTCGAAGCCGCCGTCGAGACGCACGGTCCAGTCACCGATGAAGCGCCACCGGTCGCGGGGCACCACCTGCGGCGTATCTGTCCGGTTCGTGCGCACAGTCATCACGTTCCCGGCGCTCTCGCGATCGAGCACCGGATAGCCGCGATGTCCCCGGTCGGCGAGCGACTGCGAGTCCGTTGGCGCATTCGGGATGAAGTTCCCGCGCACGAGTCCCGTGATCGCCTCGCCGTTCTCGGTGGGGATGGGCATCTCCATCCGCATGCGCCCTTCGGGGACGTCCCACTGCCAACCCATCCAGAGGAGCGTGAATCCCTGCTCCATCAGCCAGCCATTGCCGAACTCCGCCTCGGTTGCTGGATCGGTGGACCCGGACGCCTGCTGGAACGTGACCAGCATTCCCTTTCCACCACGATTCCCCACTTCATAAAAGAGGCGTCCGTTCCCTTTGGCCGGATCGACGGGCTTGAGCAGGTAGAAATCGGCGGTGACCGTAACCATGCCGTCCGCGTTGCGTGGCGCGAGTGCCAGGTCGACTACGCCCTGGTTGACCGGGAGTGAGGGATCCATCGCGAACTCCACGGTGCCGACGAGCTTCTCATAAGCACCGGCAGCGCCGAATGCCTTGCCGTCCAGCACTTGTTCGCGGCGTTCGAAGTGCAGCTGCACCGACGGCGGGGCCGCCGAGCAGGCAGCGGTTGTGATCAGGATGATGCCGGACGCCCAGCGCAGCATGGGACTTCCTCCAGGATGCCTGACGCGGTGCCCCATATCGCTCATGGGGCGACTTTCACCAAACTGCGGATCCAGATACGGTCGCCACCAAACTCGTAGAACGTCGGCTCGCGCTCCTGGACCCGAACGCCCTTTGTGGCCTGCTGACGCCTGAGGAAATCGAAGATGGCTCTGGGTAACAGTCCGGCAAGGGTCGAGCGCAGTGGCGGCAGCCGGTGCCGCAGCCGGGACACGTATCGGTAGCGCGGTCCGGCCGTATCGCAGAATACTTTCGCCAATCCGGCGCGCTCCATCACCCGGAGCACCACATCCTGCGAAAAAAACAGGGTGTGTGGCTCGTCATAGCGTGGTGCCCACATGTGATCCGGATACGTGCGAAGCCCTTCACGCGGGATGTTGGGGACCTCCACGTACAGCAGACCGCCGGGAGCGAGTCGCGAGCGGATCGTCTCGAGCGTTGCCGCGGGCTCGCGCAAGTGCTCGAGCACATGCGAGAGGATGACAATGTCCCAGCGTTCCTCGTCGCGGCGCAGGACCGTTTCGGCCGGCTCGGAGTCGACGACAATACCGATGCCGCGCAAGTGCCTAACGCATACTTCGGAGTATTCGATTGCGTGAAGCCGTGACTTCGGGAAACGAGTCCCCACCGCATGAAGGATGTGTCCGTAACCGGCGCCGACATCGAGCACGCGCAGTGGTTGGTCCGCTGCGAAATGCGGCGCGACCAACTCCGCCACGGCTCGCCCGCGATTGTAATAGTACAGATTGTCGCGCGGAAACCTGGACGTATCGGCGACGTCCGAACCGTACATTCCGAGTTTGCGATAGTCGTCGCGATAGTATTGATCCAGCCGCTCGGCTGTCGGCAGGGGAGTGATCTGCACCAGTCCGCAGTCCCCGCACTCTTCGAGCCAGCTCCCGCCGAAGAGTGCCCGTCCCTCGCGCGACTTGGTGCGATACCGGCGGACGCGTGAGAGCTGCGTGCTGCGGCAGTTCAGGCAGGCTGGAGAGTGCGGTGTGGGGCGATCGTTCATGTGGACCTCGGCCACTGCAATCGGCTGACTACGACGCGCTGACGTACACCGCTCATGCTTCAAACCCTTCACGCTGCGCAGCCTCGAGCAGGCGGTCGTCGAGAGTCACGAATCCTGCCTCGGGTGGGGATCCCGACCACTCCAGCGCGGCGGCAAGCTGCAGGGCGTCGGCAGCACGCAGGGAGTGCACTCGCAGGAGCCGCATGGCCTGTTCGCGCACCGCGTCGCCAGGCTGCACCTCGAACCAGCTCTTCCGCAGGACGTCCAGCAGCGACCGCGCGTCCCGTTCCGCGGGCGCGCTGAGGTGCCCGTCCCGGTGCATCCGCGCGATGGCGGACGCGCACTCGACGGCACTCCCCCACCAGACGACGAGTTCATCGTCCTCTTCCAGCAGTTGCCTCGCCCGCTTCGTCTGCGGTTGGTGCAGCAGCAGTGGCACCAGGGCCGAGGAGTCCCAGTATTTCACCGGCCGGATTCCCGCTCGGCGAGGAGCGCGGCGAGACCCCGACCCTTGGGATCGTCAGGGCGCTTCCGTTCCCAGAAATCCTTTGGCAGCTTCGCGCGGGGGGAGCGCATGCGCCCGGTGCGCAGCAGCTCCTCGCGACGCCCCTCGGCTGATCGCACCCCCGTGACGGGAGCCAGGCGCGCGATCGGGCGGCCCCGGTCCGTGACCAGCACCTCATCGCCCCGCCGGATGATGTCGAGGAAGGCACTGAGCTTGGCCTTGAGTTCTGTAACCGAAACAGTCCTTATCACCTGACCAGACTAGTCACTTAATGGTGACGCGTCAAGTCTCAGCGCTCCCTCGGCCGTGGGCTCGCTCAGGACGCGACGCCCAGGGCCCGCGCCGCGACGTGGAGTCGCTGGTCGAGAGTCAGGAGCGGCACCCCGTCAATCGAAGCCGCCGCCAGGAGATGGACATCGACGTAGCCCAGTCCACGCCCCATCAGTCGCCGCGCCTCGATGAACGCCATGACCTCGGAATGCGTCGCGGTCGTGGCGACGGGCAGTTCCGCGATGAGCGAGAGAATAGCTCCGCGCTGGCGCAACGTACCGCAGGCGAGCTCACCGATCACGAAGGGGTGAGTCACCACGACCCCGTCATCGAGCATCCTCGCCAGCCGCGAGTTACCCCGTCGGAAATGATCGACCCACACCGACGTGTCGACCAGAATCACGACGCCCGACGGGGTCGCGACCGGCGACGCGGTGGGGCGGCTGCCGCGGGCTCCGTGCCGCCGAGCGCTGCCAGCCGGCGGGCACTCTCGCGGGCGATCAGCGCCCGCAATCCGGCATGGACCAAGGCGGTCTTTTCCTCGATCTGCGACAGCCGTCTGGCCTCGGCCAGCAAATCATCGTCGAGGTTCAGGGTGGTTTTCATATGTATGAGTATGGCTGTTCAGGCCATACGGCGCAAGCCACCACGCGGCCGCTCTATGCGTCGATCACCGCGGCACCCTCGCCTTCACTTCCTCCACCCAGTTCTCGATCACGATCAGCGGCGCGCGCCGATCGCGGCCGCCCTCGAGGCTCCGCGCGAAAATGAAACGTCCGTCAGGCGCGACATCCCAGGGCGTGTAGTACGACGGCTCGAGCAGGGCCAGCGCGCTGCGCAGCTGGAAAAGGGCGCGCGGTTCGCTGCGCCGCCACTCGGCGCCGGTCGCGACCGGGACCGCCATCATCGTGTTGTCGGCGCGCAGGTAGAACAGCTCGCGCCCGTCCCGTGACCAGAGCGGCGCGCGAGCGCCGCCGGTGGAAACCTGTTCCTTCGCGTCGTTCGTGTTCGGGAACGGACGCACGAAGACCTCCGGCCGTCCGGTTTCGTCGGAGTGATACGCGATCCACCGGCCGTCAGGCGAGAGCGCGAGCGCGCTCTCGTCGTACGGGGTGACGACGAGCGGCCTGAGCGCGGTGTCGGTTCCCGCCTGGCGAACGCCGAAGATGTCCCGCCCTCCAGCCGATGCCGAGCTGGCTCCCCGGCGCAGCAAGAGCCATGCACGGTCCGGTGAGAACGCGGCCTCGTCGGCGAGCCCCTTCCAGAGCAGCGAGTCCGAACCGGCACCATCGGCACGACGCAGGAAGATGCCGGCGGTCGTCACGAAGGTGACCGCCCGACTGTCACTCGTCCATCGCGGCCGCATCTCCGACTCGGCGCCAAAGGTCAAACGGGTGGCGGGTCCGCGGGGAAGCGCCTTGATCCAGATGTCGTCCCCCTCCGGCGTGTTACGGCCGAGGGCCAGCCGCGCTCCGTCAGGGGAGAGGGCCCACCCGAAATTCCCCGCCGTCTGGGTCACGCGGAACGAGAAGCTCGAGTCCACCACCGACTCGCGACCGGCGCGATCGACCCAGGCAAGGTCGAACTCACCGCCCGATACGGTCGTGCCGCGACGCATAACGAGCGTGCCTGACGCGGAGATCGCCAGGTACGGCGACGTTCCGGCGTCGAACGCCACGCTGTCGAGGACGGGCACAGCCTCGCCGCGCATCTGCAGTGACTTCAAGTCGAATGGCACGGCGTGCGCGACCAAAACGTCGTCTTCGACATAGACGAGGTGGCCAGACGAAAGGTAGTGCCCGACCCTCGCACTACGCTGCAGCTCCCGCGCCGAGTTGGAGTGAAGGTCGAGCACCCAGAGGTTCCCCTCGCCACACGGGGCGCGGCAGGCCTGGAAGAGCACCCCGCGCGCACCCGGCAGCGGGGTGAGGGTCGAAAGCACCAGCGAGTCGGCGGTCCAGACGACCGACGCCGTCCCGCCTGACGACGGAACACGCATCAGCCGCTTCTGGTCGGAGGCGACGTACACCAGGGTGTTGTCGTCGAGCCAGGTGACCGATTGCGACACGCTGGACGCGTCCTGCGCCACCATGGTGGGCGCGCCCCCCGTGATGGACATCTTTCGGATGTTGTTTCGCTGGATGACGGCGACCGTCATGCCGTCCGGGGCAATCGCGATCGACGACGCTCCTTCCGTGCCGGTCACCAGCACCGCCTCGAGGCTGTCGCGTGACTTGAACCAGAATTGCGTGAAAGCCGGCGATCGCGGCGACCGGCCGAGGTAGAAGATGCGGGAGCCGTCGTCCGAGATGGCAACGACACCGAAGGGATCCGGCAGCTGCGCATCCGGCAGCGACAGGGCGTAGCGGGTCACCGGCTGCGGCGGGTCGGGACGCCAGATCGCCCAACCGGCCACGAAGGTCATGATGCCTAGCGCACACCCCAGCGCGAGCGGCACCACGCGCTGAGGGCGAGCCGTCACGGCGCCTGCCGGACCGGCGAGCGATCCGACGGCAAAGTGCGCATCGGCCAGCGCGTCAGCGAACGCTTTCGCGGTGGCGAACCGGTCGGCAGGCACCTTCTCCAGCGCCTTCGCCACCGCCGCCGCCACGTTAGGCGGAACCGACTTCCGGAACTTCGTCACCACCTGGGCCGGCTCGGCGATGATCTTCATGATGATCGCTTGCGCCGAGCCACCGCTGTGCGGCGGTTCACCGGCCAGCATCTCGAACAGCACCGACGCCAGCGAGTAGACGTCGGATCGCGCCGAGATCTCCTTCTCGGCCGTGGCCTGCTCGGGAC
>CAZSNV010000186.1:0-9723 GCA_964608035.1 uncultured Gemmatimonadaceae bacterium
CGAAGCCGAAGGTGTCGGCGAAAGGCTTGAAGTAGTCGAGATCGAGGTAGCACACCGCAAACGAATCGCCGCGTTCGATGCGTCCTATAATTTCGCGATCGATCGCGCGCCCGCCCGGCAGTCCGCTCGTCGGGTTGCGGTCCGATTCGCGCTGCACGAGTCGCAGCAGCGCCTGGACCCGGGCTCGCAGCTCGCGTGGATCGAACGGCTTGGCGAGATAGTCGTCGGCGCCGGCCGCGAAGCCTTCGACCTTCGATTCGACCGTGCTCTGCGCGGTAAGCATGAGCACGGGAATGCGGGCCGTGAACGGATTCGTTTTGATGCGACGGCACACTTCGAACCCGTTCATCCCAGGCATGGCATGGTCCAGGATGACGAGGTCCGGCTCGCGGTCCTGGATGGAGGCGAGGACAGCGTGTCCGTCTTCGACGAGATCGACCTCGTGGCCCGCTGACCGGAACAGGTCACGGAGCATCAGGCGCATCTCTTCATTGTCGTCGGCGAGAAGTAGATAACTCACGTATCGACCGGAGTTTGCGCGTGGAAGGTTCAGGCCGATTCGTAAGTTCACCGCCGGCCTGCGGTTTATCAACGGCTGGGGGGGTCCAGGCTGCGTGCTGATTGCTACTTGCTGCTGCAAGAGGGCTGCGTGCTGGGGCTTGGGCAGGTTGGGAGCGCAGGCCGTCCAGCACCAGCCCCAGCACGCTGCATCAGCAGCAGTAAGCAGCAATCAGTACGCAGCCCCGTTGAATGTCGCCGCTCCAGTCCGTCAGGGACCAACTGCTCACCAACCATTTTCGCCTCATGCATCCCTGACACAGCATCTCATACCGAAACGCTTCTGTTCTGATCTCCAGCGGTGTCCTTACCTCGTTAGGCCATGAACGCAAACGGCCATCACACAGGGAGGACACGATGCACCGAAGCTTTCGTCTGCTGGTCATGCTCGCTCTCGCTTCGCCCGCTGTCGTTCGGGCCCAGAGCGGGACAATCACCGGTCGTGTAACAGACCGGACCACCGGCGCACCGATACCCGACGCCCAGGTCATCGTCGTCGGAACACAGCGCGGTACGCGAACCGACGATGCGGGACAGTATCGGCTCGGCAACGTTCCGGCAGGGACGACACGCGTGCGCGCGTTGCGGTTAGGCTACGAGGCTGGCGTGACAACGGTGACCGTCCCATCAGGCGGCACCGCGACCGCGGACTTCACGCTGCAAGGTACGATCGCACGACTGGACGAGGTCGTCATCGCCGCGACCGGTGAGTCAGAACGACGTCGCGAGACCGGCAACTCCGTCGCAACGATCAACGCTGATGCCGTTCCAAAAACGGTCATCAACAACCTCAGCGACCTCCTATCCTCGCGGGCCCCAAGTGTCGTGGTCACGACGGTAAGCGGCACGACGGGCGGCGGATCGCGCATCCGCATCCGCGGTTCCAATTCCGTCTCACTCACCAACGAACCGATCATCATCATCGACGGCGTGCGCGCCAACGCCGATCCCGGCGGCAGCACGATCAACATCGGTGGGCAGAACCCCACCCGTGTCGATGACCTGAATCCGGCCGAGATCGAGAGCATCGAGATCATCAAGGGACCGGCAGCCGCGGCGCTCTATGGAACGGCGGCGGCGAACGGCGTCATCCAGATCACGACCAAGCGCGGCCTTTCCGGAAAGACCCGGTGGACCGCGTACGCCGACGGCGGACAGCTCGACGAGATCACCGCGTATCCCGCGAACTATCAGCAGATCGGTACGAATCCCGGCGGCGGGCGCGTCTCACGCTGCGCGTTGCTGCTGCAGGCCGAGGGACTCTGCACGCCCAAGCCCGATTCGCTGCGCGCGTACAACCCGCTCGAGGACAACAGCATCTTCGTCAAAGGGTTCCGCGAACAGTTCGGCGCCAGCGCCGCCGGCGGCGTGAACCTGCTGCAGTACTACCTGGGCGGCGACTTCAGCCGCGAGCATGGCGTGTACGCCAACAACATCTCGCGGCGCGTGAACCTGCGGACGAACCTGAACGCCGAGCTCACGCCCACTGTCACCGCGGCGGCGCGGATCGGCTACGGCTCGCTCCGCCTGGACCTGCCGCAGAACGACAACAACGACCAGGGCCCGCTCGGCAACGGCCTGCTGGGGCGCGATCCCATCACGTCGCCTAACGGCGGATACCTGTCGTTCCCGAAGGAAGTCTACAACCAGATCCTGACGACCCAGGCAGTTGACCGCCTCACGGGTGGTCTCGAGGCGCGCTGGGAGCCGATGTCGTGGCTACGCGTCAATGGCGTCACGGGACTCGACTATGCCGGACGACTGGACCAGTCTATTACACCGCCGGGCCTGATCCCGGATCCGGACCGGCGCGCCATCGGCAACGCGACGTCGAATCCGTATTCGCTGTACACGTACACCAGCACCCTGAACGCGACGGCCAGCTATCGCCTGGCGTCCGCGATCGAGGCGTCCACCGCGTTAGGCGCGCAGTATGTCGGTGAGCGCGTGCGCGGAACGCAGGCGTTCGGCGAAGGCCTGGCCGGCGGCACCGGCTCGGTCGGCGGGACGACGAGTGGGTTCGCCGTCGCCGCACAGAACGCCGACGTCATCACGATCGGTGGATACGTGCAGCAGCAGGTGGCCTGGCGCGACAAGGTCTTCCTCTCGGGAGCCTTGCGCGGCGATGACAATTCCGCGTTCGGCCAGGACTTCAGCTTCATCTACTATCCGTCGGCGAGCCTGTCGTGGGTGATCGGCGAAGAGTCGTTCTTCCCGCAAAACGACTGGCTCAGCTCCCTGCGTCTCCGGGCCGCGTACGGTCAGTCGGGCCAGCGTCCCGGATTCCGGAACGCGATCACGTTCTACACCGCCGTGGCGGTCAAGCGCGCGGGCAGCGACGTCGGCGCCGTGCAGATCGGTGCGCCCGTCGGCAACGCGAGCCTCAAGCCCGAAAAGTCCGCGGAATTCGAGCTTGGATTTGACGCGGGCTTCCTCAACGATCGCGTCAGTCTCGAGGCCACGCTTTACGACAAGACGACCGAAGACGCGCTCATCCTTCGCAACCTGCCGCCCTCCAGCGGCGCGGCCAGCCGTTACGAGAACCTCGGCAAGGTCACCAACAAGGGAATCGAAGGGATGCTGTCGGCGCGGATCATCGACACCCGGAACTTCGGGTTCGACCTCACGGTCACCGCCTCGAAGAACAAGAACCAGCTCGTTCGCCTTGGCCAGGACGTCGACACCATCTTCTTCGGACTGGGCGCCAACAACGGCGACTTCATCCAGCGTCACGCCGAAGGGCATCCGTTAGGCGGATACTGGCAGCGCGCGATTCTCGGGTTCGACGACGGGAACGACGACGGCATCATCGGTCCTGACGAAGTCACGCTCGCCGACGACGCCTCGTTCCTCGGCCAGCCGTTGCCGCAGACGGAAATGAGCATCACGCCGTCGATCACCATCCTGAAGTATTTTCGGGCGACTGGCGTCCTGAATCATCGCGGCGGGTTCAAGATCTACAACTCGACGGCGCAGTTCCGCTGCGCGGTGTTCCTCAACTGCCAGGCAGCGAACGACAAGTCGGTTGGACTGGCCGAGCAGGCGAGAGTGATAGCCAGTGCCCGGGCAAACTTCGGGCTCGACGCCAGCGACGCCGGCTTCGTGGAGGACGGGACGTTCTGGAAGCTGCGCGAAGTGTCGCTGACCGCGATGGCACCGTCGTCGTGGGCCAGGCGGCTTGGAGCGAGCGATTTGAGCCTAACGTTTTCGGGTCGCAACCTGGCCACGTGGACCAATTACACCGGCTTCGATCCCGAAATCAACTTCAACGGCACATCCAACTTCAGCACCGCCGAGTTCCTGACGCAGCCGCAAGTCCGCTACTACACCGCCCGCGTGAGCATCGGATGGTGAGCAGCGATCAGCGATCAGCGATCAACGATCAGCGATCAGCGATTAGCGATCAGGTGATCCCAATGCTTCTTATTGCGCCTCGGCGCATTCAATCCCTTTGCGCTTTGCGCTCTGCGCTTTGCGCCTCGCTGGAGTACTCCATGACTAGACATACACGACGGCTCTTGCTGATTGCGCTGGCAGCAGCCGCCTGCTCCCCCGATCGTCTGTTGAACGTCCGCGACATCGACGTCCTCGATCCAAGCACCTTGAACACGAAAGAGGCTCTCCCCACGCTCCTCGCTGGTTCGCTGTCCGCGTTCCAGATCGCGTACAGCGGCGGCGGGGATCTCAGCAACGGCGGCCACGAGGGCATGGTGAACCTCTCCGGCCTCCTGGCCGACGAATTCATCCACGCCGAGACGTTCCCGGACCGGCAGGGCGTCGACGTGCGGAGCATCGCACCCGGCAACGGCTCGGTGAAAGGCGTGTTCTTCGACCTCAGCCAGGCGCGCGCGTTCGCCGATCTCGCCAGCTCGCGTTACAACACGTTCGATCAGGGCGCCGAGGGACACTCCGAGGTCCTGTCGCTTGCCGGATATTCGTATCTCCTGTTCGCGGAGCAGTACTGCTCGGGCGTTCCCTTCAGCCGGCTGACCGATGACGGCATCGAGTATGGACAGCCGCAGACGCGCGAGCAGGTCCTGGCCATCGCGCTCGCCAAGTTCGACTCGGCGCTGACGTTCGCGACGGCCAATCAGCTCGACGATCTCGCCAACCTGGCGCGGGTCGGCCGGGGGCGTGTGCTGGTGAACCAGGGCCAGTTCGCGCTGGCGGCGACGGCCGTTAACAGCGTGCCGACGAGCTTCGTCTACTCTATTGAAGGCTCGTCGAACTCGGCGCGGCAGAACAACGGGATCTGGAACTACACGGTGAACTTCTTCGGCTTCAGCGTGCCGGAGCGTGAAGGAACCAACGGGCTGCCCTGGCGGTCGGCGAACGACCCACGGGTGGATTGGTTTGATACTGGTGAAGTCGGCTTCGATGGCGAGACGCAGTACTTCATGCAGCAGAAGGTACCCGACAAGGAATCGGGGACGGTGTTGGCGTCGGGCGTCGAAGCTCGACTGATCGAAGCCGAGTCGGCGCTGCAGGGTGGAAACAGCGGTCTGGCGATGCAGGCACTCAACACCCTGCGTCAGTCAGCTGGATTGACTGTGCTCGCTACGCCAGGGACGGCTGCGGCGCGTGTCGATCTCCTGTTCCGTGAGAGGGGGTTCTGGCTCTACCTCACGGGGCATAGGCTCGGCGATTTACGTCGCCTCGTCAGGCAATATGGCCGGCCGCAGGCGTCGGTGTTCCCTGTCGGGAACTACCACAAGGGCGGTGAGTATGGATCCGATGTGAACTTTCCGGTCTCATCGGACGAGAGGAACAATCCGAACTTCGAGGCCTGCCTGGACCGGAGCGCCTGATTGTTGGTCCGGTATTTGCTAGTGTAGGAAATCGCAGGGGATCCTGTCGAACGGGGTCACGACGCTGTCATGGCTTTGCGTTGTTCGTTTGAACACGCATTGCGGGCGTGGTGGGCCGTAATCACAGGATCCCCGGCTTTTTTTTTGGGGTTTGGAGCGTGTCGCTCGCTCGGGGATCTGCCTGGGCTCGTTCAGATGCCACTGCTTTCCTTGGTGGTGGTGACCATCCTCCGGCGGCATCTGGACTCGCCCTGGCAGATCCCGAGCTCGTGCGATTTGCGGGTATCTGCGCGATTCGCGGGGCCGTCACAGCCAAACTGCCGCGGATCACGCGAATCAATGCGAATCTCCGCGGACGCTGCCGCGAGCTGCGTGAACCGCGACTCGGAGCCCCCCGAACACGCCTGCGGATGCGATCCACGTCACTTTGATGCGCCGTTCTACTCCTTAGGTAGCATGCGGTCGTCATCTTACGGTTACAGCACAGTCGTCTAGCGTCATGGAAACGAAATGCGCGGAACCGGCGTAAGGGTGAAGAGTAGAAATGGGTGTCAAGAAATCACGACGACCTCAGTCCTGTTCGGACCGTAGTGCCAAGGGGTCGCTCGGAAGAAAGTTTCGCAGGGGATCCTGTCGTACCGGGTCACGACGTTGTCATGGCTTGCGCTTTATGCGCATTGCGGGCGTCGTGGGCGGTCAAACCAGGATCCCTTGCTTTTTTTTGGTTTGGAGCGTGTCGCTCGCTCGGGGATGTCGTGAATGCCACGATCGGCTTCGAAGGACTTGCACCCCGGTTGGGAATCCCCAGCAAGAGCCTGCATAGAATGCTGTCGCCTCGCGGGAACCCGAGCTCGGCGAACTTTTTCGCGATTATTGGGGCGCTGCTGCGCGAAACGAACTCCATGCTTTCGGTGAAGGTTGGGCGGAGGCGCCCACGCCGAAGCGCCCGTCTTTGACCCGGAGTGTGCGTCGCTGGCGAGCTCCGTGAATTGCGACGTTAGCTGGTTAGTGGAGTAGCGCGACGACAGGGAGCTACCGGCGATATATCCTCGGCCTGCGCCCATTCCTACATTCCGCCGCGAACCTCCCTCCCAAAACCCTGGTGACGGACCTCCAGCAGCGCGTCGCGACTCACCTGAGCGGAACGTACGCAGTCGAGCGCGAGCTCGGTGGCGCCGGCATGTCACGCGTCTTTGTCGCCGAAGAAACAGCCCTCGGGCGCAAGGTCGTGGTCAAGGTCATGAGCCCCGGACTCGCCGAGGGGCTCAGCGCCGAGCGGTTCGTGCGCGAAATCAAGGTGGCCGCTCGACTGCAGCAGGCGAACATCGTCCCCGTCCTGCGCGCCGGCGAAATCGACGGGCTGCCCTACTATACGATGCCCTTCGTCACCGGAGAGTCGCTGCGCTCGACGATGGCCAGGGGCGCTGTCAATACCAGCGACGCCATTGGCATCCTCCGCGACGTCGCCAAAGCGCTCGCGTACGCCCACGGCGAAGGTGTGGTCCATCGCGACATCAAGCCGGAGAACGTGTTGCTCTCCGCCGGCACTGCAGTCGTTACGGACTTCGGAATTGCGAAGGCCATCTCGGAGTCGCGACACGAGCGCAACGCCGAGCTGACGCTGACCAGCGCCGGTACCTCGCTCGGCACACCGGCCTACATGGCGCCGGAACAGGCTGCCGGTGATCCGTCGACTGACGCTCGCGCCGACCTGTATTCGTGGGGCGTGATGGCGTACGAGCTACTCTCGGGGCACCATCCGTTCGAGCGACACCGGACGCCGCACGACCTCATCCGGGCTCACATGGCCGAAGCGCCCGAGCACCTCGCGGTGCGCGCCTCATCGGTTCCGGTGGCCGTCAGCACTCTCGTTATGCAGTGCCTGGCGAAGACTCCTGATGCGCGGCCGGCGTCGGCCACGGCGCTGGTCACCGTGCTCGAAGGCGCGCAACACCAGGCCCCTTCGGCGGTCTCGCGGTCGGGTACCGTACGCGCGTTAGGCATGTACGTGGTCGCGTTTGCCGTGGTGGCGCTCCTCGCCAGGCTTTCGATCACCGTCATCGGCCTCCCGTCGTGGGTGTTCCCCGGCGCGCTCGGCGTCATGATGCTCGGTTTGCCGGTGGTGCTGGTCACCGCGGTCCTCGAGCGACAGCGCGGCCTGTATCACACCACGTCGCCCGGATCGTTGGGCACACTGGCACGCATCGCGGTCGAGAACCCACGGCGTTTCACGTGGCGGCGCACCGCGCTTGGCGGGGCCGTTGCGTTGGTGCTGTTCGTCGCCGCCATCGCCGGCTACATGGCCATGCGGCAGTTCGGCATCGGGCCATTTGGAACGTTGATCGGGTCGAAGGCCCTGGGAGCAAGGGATCGCATCGTCATCGCCGACATGCGCGGGCCGGCGTCCGATAGCGGCCTGGGAGACGTCCTGGCCGAAGGATTGCGCGCCGGACTTTCAGAGTCGAAGGCACTGCGCCTCATCTCGGCGGAGCGCGCGGGGATGCTGCTGCGACAGATGCAGCAGCCCGGCGCTGCGCTCAGCGGTGAGGCAGCTCGCGAGGTGGCGACGCGCGCCGGCGCCAAGGCGATTCTCGACGGCGACGTGCGGACGGTGGGCTCGTCGTACGCGCTAACGGTCAGGCTCCTGCCCGCGTCAGGCGGCGATCCCCTGGTCACGCTCCAGGAGACGGCGGAGAATGACGCGGACTTCACCTCGGCGACCGGACGGCTGGCCAAACGACTTCGCGAACGCGTCGGCGAATCGCTGCGCAGCGTGAATGCCTCGGCAGAACTGCCTGACGTGACCACGGCATCGCTTCCCGCGCTCCGCCGGTTCACCGAGGCCGTGCAAGCGGAGCGGCGCGGCGACTACCCGAATGCGCTTCGGCTGGCGCGAGAAGCGGCGACCATCGATTCGGGCTTCGCGACAGCTTACAGCTTCATAGGCTCAACGCTGAGCGCCGTGCTCGGCATCAGGCAGGAACAGAGCGAACTGGTGGAGCGGGCTCACGCGATGCGCGACCGGGCAACCCCATTCGAGCGCGCCGACATCGAGCGTCATTATTGGTGGGCCGGACCTCATCCGAACCTGGACCGGGCCAAGACAGCGGCGGACGCCGCTTATGCGATCGACCCGGAACGTGGCGCGCGCGCGCTTGCCGAAGCGGTGTACCAGTTACGTGACTATGCCGGCGCTATACGCTCGTCACATGAGGCCATCGCCTCTGACTCGTCCGACTTCAGCGTCTACTATACGCTATCGACGGCGCACGCCGAGTTGGGGCAGCTCGATAGCGCGCGGCTGGCGGTCGAGCGGTTCGCTGCGGCGACACAGGGTCACCCTGGTGCGGTGGTCCTGTCGGCGCAGCTGGCAACGTTGGCGAACCAGGACTCCGTTGCGATCGACCTGGCGACGCGAATGCGGAACGTGACCGGCGTTCCCCTCGTGGCCGAGTGGGGTGCGACGCTCCAGCGTGGTCTTTTCCGCCGCGCCGGCCGTCTGCGCGAGGCATGGCAGGCGTTGGCGTTCGAGGAACAATTGGGTTCAGCTCGCGGGATGGCGGGCGCGCGCGGCGCCCGCCTGTTGCACGCGTCCGCGGATCATGCGCTGTTCCTCGACGACCTCGCTGGCGCGCGTCGCCTTCTCGATTCCGCCATCCGCGTGTTTCCGCAGGAGTCTCTGCCGCCTCGCGAACGGTACACCGATGACTTCATCATGGCGGCCTACTTTGCACAACGCTCGGATCTCCTGAAGCGTGCCGCGGACGGTCTCCGGCGCGATGATCCTGGTCGTACCGGCCCCGGAGGCGGCAGCAACATGCTCGCGCAGACCGAGTCGCTGCTGGCCCTCCTCGAGCGTCGTTATGCAGATGCCATCGAGGCCGCCAGGCGCAGCGACATCGGCGCACAGCCGAAGAACTCCCTGGTCAGGCTCGCCAAGGTGTTCGACGCCGCCGGACAGGCCGACTCGGCGCAGCACTACTATGAGCGGTATGTGAACTCGACTTCGATCGATCTGACGACCTGGAGCGAGGGGCAGGACCTTGCCCTCGCGCGCCGGCGGCTGGCCGAGTTGTATGAGGCGCGCAAGGAGTACACGAAGGCGCACGAGCAGTATGCCGCGTTTGTGCATCAGTGGCGCGATGCGGACCCGGAACTGCAACGGATCGTGCGGGACGTTCGTGCGAGAATGGCGGTGCTGGATCGCTTGCGGGCGCAGTAGGACCGAACTGCGCAGGACCCGAACGGCGCAGGACCCAAACGGCGCGGGACCCGAACGGCGCGGGACCCGAACAGCGCAGGACCCGAACGGCGCAGGACCCGAACGGCGCGGGACCCTAACGGCGCGGGACCCGAA
>CAZSNV010000187.1:0-9671 GCA_964608035.1 uncultured Gemmatimonadaceae bacterium
ACAGGTCGCCGAGCGGGTTGAGCGGCGGTGAATCATCGGCATGCCAGGTGAAATACCCGAACAGGCGCTCGGTCTTGTTCCCGGTGCCTAACGGCACTCCGGCGAGGGACGCCGAAAGGTCGAACAGGGCGATCATCCGCAGTCGCGCGATCACGTTCCCGCGACGCGTGCCGTCGGCGGTGGGTTCCTGCGCCAGGTAGCCGTCCACCGCCGCGCTCAGGTCGATCGTGCGCGTAGGAATGCCAAGTGCGTCCACCACCAGCTGCGCATGCGCGAGGCTGTCCGGGCTCGAGGTTCGGTACGGCAGCCGAACGCCGAGCACGTTCTCCGCACCAATCGCCCGGGCGGCCAGGTACGCGACCACGGCGGAGTCCACGCCGCCGGACAAGCCGACGACCGCCTTTCCGAATCCGCGCCGACCCATCTCGTCGCGCAGGAATCGGATCAGCCACTCCTCGACCATCTCGGGATCGATCTCGAGCGAGGGTGGACACCCATGGGCGTCCCGCGCGATGTGAAGCGCTGGAATGATCGCAGGTGAGTTGCCCCGATGCTGGTTTTCCGCGATCGCGGCGCCAAATTCGCTCTCGGGGGGGGCCCCCCGCGGCCGACCTTCTGCTTCCGCCATATCGTACGGCGCCACGAACGGCTCCTGTCCTTCCACCGCGTCCAGCGTGCGGCGGATATGCGGCAACGCCGTTCGAAGATCCGACAGCAACGGCATGTCGGAACGCGCCCGCGTTATGTCCCCCAGGTCGATCGTCAGCGTCACGATCGCTTCTTCAAACGCCGGAGCCCGTACGCGGATGTCCCCGCGCGGGCCCGCCATGCACGAACCACCGGCGAACACCTTTCCGCCTTCACTGCCGGCCAGGTTGGCCAGCGACACGAACACCCCGTGCTCGTCGGCAATGTCTCGCACCAACCGCTCCCACCTCGACAGGCTTCCCGGACCGGGAACACCTTCACGCGACTGCAGCCCGCGCGCCGGAGCTGCCGCGCACACGAAGATGAGTTGTGCGTTATCGAGCGCTGCCACCATGCCCGTGACGCTGTGCCAGGCATCTTCGCAGATGAGAATCGCCGCACGACCCCACGGCGTGTCGAACGCGCGCTGTGAGTGTCCGCGCTCGACGAACCGTTCCTCATCGAAGAGCCCATACGTGGGAAGGAAATTCTTGCGATGAACGTGGATGATGCGGGCCGCTCCATCGCCAAGACGGATGTATGCCGCGCTGTTGTACAGGTTATCGCGCCACCGCTCGTAGAATCCGACCACCACGTCGAGCGGTCGCCGTGCCCGATCATCCTTCGGCCCATCGGCGTACGCCTGATCGAGATCCCGGGCCAGCGTTCCGGCGGTCACCGCGACGTCGCGCACTCCACCTTCGACGAAGTACCCGCTGAGAACCGTCTCCGGGAAATGGAGCACCTGCGGGTGCGGCGACAACATCCGGACCTGCGCGAAAATATCCCGCAGGCGGGCCACGTTCGCGCGGTAATCTCCCTTGTGAGGGTGCAGCTGGGCGATCGCGACGGTCAACGAGCGGGGCATCGAGCAGAACCTGTGGCCCGCACCACAACGCGGCAAGCGCACTGAGTGGTGATTACTGGGTGCTGGGTCGATTTGCCCGAACTGGGGCTGGTGCTGCTTGCTGCGTGAAGCCAGCGGCAGCACCCAGCACTCCCGTGCGCGGGATCACAACGCTCGGCCCACGGGAACGACCAGCTTGCTGAGGGTACACTCCCTCCCGTCCCGGGCCGTCAAAGAGCCGCGCTCCCTTCATGCGTTTTCGTCACCTCCTGGTCCTCGCCCTCGCCACTGGCGCGAGCGGTGCGCCGCTTCATGCTCAGGCCACGCCGCCTCGCGCGGATACCTCCGAGGCCTGGCGAATCGTCCGCGCCCCGCAGTCATCGATGGTCCTGGCGCGCGACGGGTCGCTCATTGGTGAAGTCGGACTAGAGAATCGCACCAGCGTGCCTATCGCCTCGCTGCCGCGACACGTTCCGCAGGCTTTCGTCGCGATCGAGGACCAGCGCTTCTATCAGCACGATGGCGTCGACCTCGTCGGCATCGCGGGCGCCCTGAAAGACGCCGTTCGCGGTAATCCTCGCGGAGCGAGCACCATCACCCAGCAGCTCGTGGGCAACATGCATCCGACGATCATCGATCGGTCGGACATGAACCCCCTGCGCAAGCTGCGCGAGCAGGCCGCGGCGCGCGAAATGGAACGCCATTACAAGAAGGACGAGATCCTCGAGGCGTACCTCAACCAGATCCATTTCGGCCATCGGTGGTTCGGCATCGAGTCCGCCGCTCGCCACTATTTCGGCAAGTCAGCGTCGCGCCTGACCATTGCCGAAGGCGCGACGCTCGCCGCCGTCATCAACGGACCCGCGCTCTTCGATCCCATCAATCACCCGGATCGCGCGAAACAACGCCGGGACCTCGTCCTCGGCTTGATGTCTGGGCAAGGCTTTATCACAAAGGCCGAGGCCGCGGCTGCGCAGGCTGAGCCCGTCACGACAGTGCCTGACGCGGGATTCGCCGCGCCGTCGCCGTACTTTGTCGATGTGGTACGGATTCAGGCGGAGCGGGCCGGTGTCCCGGTGCGCGAAGGTGGCTATCGAATCCACACGACGCTCGATCCTGCACTCCAACGCGCCGCAACCACCGCGCTCGTCGACGGACTCACCAGGATCGAATCCGCACCCGGGTATTCGCATCCGATCTGGGCGCGCCGGCAGGGGGCTGCTCGCGCGGGATCGTCCCCGACACGCGCGCCGCCAACGATCACCGACTATCTGCAAGGCGCCGTCGTTGCAATGGATCCGTTCACCGGCGACGTGGAGGCGCTCGTGGGTGGACGCGACTACGTGCGCGCACCGTTCAATCGAGCGATCGATGCCAAGCGTCAACCCGGCTCAGCGTTCAAGGTGTTCGTGTATACCGCGGCTGTCGCCGACAGCATGATCCCGAGCTCGATCGTCGCCGACACTGCACTCGCGATCCCGCTCGAGAATCGCAGCATTTATCGTCCCGCCAACTCCGACGGTGAATTCCTCGGTGCACTTACGCTGCGCACGGCACTGACGCGGTCTCGGAATCCAGTCGCGATACAACTTGCGTTGAGCCTCGGGATGGATTCTGTCTCGGCACTCGCGCACCGGATGGGACTGGATTCGGACATCGCGCCGTATCCGTCGAGCGCCATTGGCGCGTCAGTGGTTCAGCCCCTCGACCTCGTTGCTGCTTATGCGACGGTGGCGAACCTCGGATCGCGCGTCGAGCCACGTTTCATCACGCATATCGAGGACGCGGCCGGAAAAACCGTCTGGCAGAACCCCATTGTCGCACCGCGTCCGGTTCTTGACCCGTCGGTTGCCTTCATCGTCCGGGATATGATGCGCGACGTGATCGAGCGAGGGACCGCGACGTCGATCAGGAACGACGTTCCAGCCGCGATTCCCGTGGCGGGGAAGACGGGCACCACGAATGACAACACCGACGTCTGGTTTGTCGGCATGACCCCCGACCTGGTTGCCGGCGTGTGGATCGGTTTTGACCGCCCGCGCACCATTACGCCTGGCGCCGCCGGCGGTTCGCTGGCCGCGCCGATCTGGGCGCAAATGGTCGCCCGATCGGGCACAGGAAGGGCCGGCGTCCCATGGGTGGCGCCGGACGGCGTCACCTCCGCTGAGCTCGACCGCGTGACGGGACGAATCGCCGATCCGGAATCGCCGCCTGAGACGCGGTACACGGAGTACTTTCTTGGCGGCACCGAGCCGCTGCCGGTGCGGCTCGATACCTGGGGAGTTCTTCGTGGGCGCAGGTCGGCGATTCGTTAGGTCCGCCATGGCGGCGTTGCTCCGCCTGACGCCCGTCATCGCGCTCGCCGCGTGTCGGGATGAGCCTACCAGTGCCACCGCCCCCTACTCCATCGAAGCGTCCCTCTCGACGGGCCATGACCTTGTCGTCGGCACGCGGGTCACGCCGGCGCCGACGTTCGTAGTCCGAAATGCAGTTGGCGACGCCCTCGCCAACGTGCCGGTCTCCATCTCCGTGACCAGGGGCAGCGGCACGTTGCAGAATGTGCCTCTGCGCACGGCTGCTGGTCCGACGTCCGTGGGCGAATGGACGCTCGACACGCTCGCGACCGTGAATGAGATCATGATCGTCGCCGGGTCCGCTCCTCCGGTGAAGGTGATGGTCAGCGGTGTGGCCGGGCCGGCGGCAAATGTGGCTGCCGCCGCGGGAACGCTTGACGGATTGGCGGGGGACTTTCTCAGCGGCTTGTTCACGCTCCGCGTCCGCGATCGTTATGGCAATCCGGTAGGCGGCGCTGGCATCGACCTGACCGTGGCGAAGGGCGGCGGTGAAGTCTCACCTGCGTCCCTGACCACCGATGGCACTGGCATGGCGAACGGGATCGCCTGGCGACTGGGTCGATTGGGGGGCAAGCAGCAGCTCGTCGCCACGGTCGGGAGTCTTCGCGCCGAGATCGGCGCGTCCATCCGTTCGGGCTTCGATCCGTCGGTGCGCGTGCATGGCCCGGCCCTGCCGGAGAACATGATGAGCGCCCTGACGATCGCGGTCGATCGACTTCACGCCGGCATCGTGGGAGACGTGAGCGACGTTCCCATCCTGAACTTCGACATGTCGCGCTGCGGCGTGCAGGGCGCAACGCTCACCGAGACCGTCGATGACCTGGTCATCTTCGCGATCGTCACGCCAATCGACGGCGTGGGGCGAGTCCTCGCTTCAGCGGGACCGTGCATGTTGCGCACGCAGAGCCGTTTCCCGGTCATCGGCGTCATGCGTTTCGACCTCGACGATATCGACGCGCTGGCGGCCAACGGTCGGCTGCCCGCGGTCGTGCTGCACGAGATGCTGCATGTGATCGGGGTCGGTACGCTCTGGCGCACCAGGGACATGGTCGTCGGCTCCGGAACGTCTGACCCGCGGTTCAGCGGAACCCTCGCCGGTGCGCAATGCATCTCCTCGGGGGGATTCTCGAACTGCTCCGACGGCCGCGTCCCCGTCGAGAACCTGGGTGGGAGTGGAACCGCCGAAGTGCATTGGCGGGAATCCGTCTTCGATCGTGAAGTGATGACGGGATTCGTCGAGTCCAACGCCGACATGCCGCTTTCCGGCATGACCTTCGCGTCGCTCGAAGACCTCGGTTACACGACCAACTTGCTTTCGGCCGACCCGTTTCTGATTTCAGTTCCCGCGGCGGTTTCTCCGCGGTTGTCGCCGCAGCTGTTGCCACCGTGGGAGACGGTCGTTGCGCCGCTGCTCGAGGTGACCAGCGCGGGGTGGATCAGGTTACTACCACCGAAGTAATTGCTGCTTACTTCTTACTGGTTGCTTCTTGCTCGTCCTGGTGCTGGTGCAGGACCCAGCTGAAAGCTCCAGCACGCAACACCAGCAGCGGCAAGCAGCAAGCAGTAAGAAGCAAGAAGCGCGATTACTTCGACGCCTTTCGCTGCACCTCGCTCATGACCCGGAGCAGGTTTCCACTCCAGATCTTGGCGATCTGCTCCTCCGTGTAGCCGCGCTTCACGAGTTCCAGCGTCACGTTGAACGTCTCGGACGCATCGTTCCACCCGGTGACGCCGCCCCCGCCGTCAAAATCGGAGCTGATGCCGACGTGATCGATGCCGATCAGTTTGACCGCGTAGTCGATGTGGTTGACGAAGTCTGAGACCGTGGCGCGCGCCGGGGTGGGGTAATCACGATCGATCTCGGCCAGCCGGCGATTAAACTCGACCTTGCGATCGGGAGGCAACGAGTCGATCGCGGCCTGCAGTGGGCTGCCGCCACGACCACCGCGTCCCCCTCCACCTCCACCGCCTCCACCACCACGAGCTGCGCCGGGCGCGGCAGCGGCCGCACCGGTTCCAGCACCGGCAGCGCCTCCAGCAGCTGCTCGACCACCCCCGCCACCCCCGCCACCTCCGCCACCTCCGCCACCGCGAGCGGCCGGGACTTGTATGCCGAAATCGTCATAGAGCTTCTGGAGAGCCGGTGCGCGTTCCGGCGGCGGTGGATCGCACTTCGCATACGATGCAAACGCGACGACCTGGATCACGCCGCCGTTCTTCTTCAACGCCAGCAATTGCTCGTCATCCATGTTGCGCGAGTGGTTGCAGAGCGCGCGGACCCCGGAATGGGACGCGATCACCGGGGAGCGGCTCAACTCGAAGGTCTGCATCGACGACAGCTTCGACGGATGCGAGATGTCGATCATCATGCCGACCCGGTTCATCTCGGCGATGGCCTGGCGGCCCAGCGGCGACAGGCCGTTCCACTTCCAGCCCTGCGTCTCGCCGGTGTTCGAGTCGGACCACTGCGAGTGGCCATTATGCGCCAGCGAGAGGTATCGCCCCCCGCGATCATGGAATGCCTTGATGTTCTTCAGGTCCTCGCCTAACGGGTAGGCGTTTTCGATGCCGATCATCGCCACCTTGCGGCCCGATGCCGCGATACGACGCACGTCGTCCGGGGTGAGCGCGAGTCCGATCTTGTCTGGCGCGATCGACTCGGCGAGGCGGTGAATGGCGTCGAACTTCTCAATCGCCTGGTCGTACGCCCGCTTGTACGCTTCAGGAGTGAACTCCTGCCCCTGACCGACGTAGACGACGAAGAAGGACACGTCCAGCCCGCCCTCGACCATCTTCGGCAGGTTCACCTGGTTGTCGAGTCGTTGCGTGTAGTTCCGCTCGGCTGTGAAATTCGCCGGACTGATGTCGTCATGCGTGTCGAGCGTGATCACGCGTTCGTGAATCGCGCGCGCCCGGGCGACGATCTCGGGTGGACCGGCCTGGCCCGGCGCGACTGACGTCGCGAGAATGGAGAACGCACCGAAGAGTGCGAGTTGATGGCGACGCACGGAGGACCTCACGGAAGGGGGCATTCTATCGAACGAAGGGACGAATCAAATCGCTGAGGGCCGAACCTAAGGCGGAGACTGTGGCACGCTCAAGAGCACACGAGAAGCTCCGCATGTTTTACTCATGCCTTATCGCATCGATTGGGCTCAGCCGCGCGGCGCGGCGGGCCGGATATGTGCCGAAAGTGAGGCCAACAAGCACGGCCGCGATTGCAGCGACAGCTACCGTGCTCCAGGACACGGACGCGTTGAGAAACGGGGCCTGCGAAAACCGCCGAATGCCAGCGGTAATCGCGTAGGCCCCGGATACGCCGATCGCGAGCCCGATCGCGCTGCCGACGGCGGAAATCGCGACCGACTCGGCCAGGAATTGCCGGAGAATGTCCCGGTCGCGCGCCCCGACTGCCTTACGAATGCCGATCTCTCGCGTGCGCTCGGTGACGGACGAAAGCAGCACGTTCATGATGCCAATGCCGCCAACGAGGAGCGAAATCCCGGTGATGGCGCCCATGAACAGCTTGAACATCAGGATTCCCCGTGAAATCTGGTCGAGCCGACTCTCGCTATTCGTGACGACGTAGCGTTTTTCCCAGGCAGTGTCGCGTGACGCGAGCAGCTGTTCGATGCGGTGCTTGAGCGGCGTGGTCTGTTCGACGTTGGTGGAGACCGCCTGGATGGTGGCTGGCGGCGCCCGCTCATTGAGCGCGCCCGGCACAAACTCGAGCGGCGCGATGATCCGGTAATCGCCGGTAACGCGACGCCGGCCGCCGACGCGCATGATTGCCGCAGCGGGCCTGGCTTCGAGTACGCCAACGACGGCGGCCATCCGCGTGCCGAGTTGCACCGAATCGCCCAGCATCGACGCGGCGTTCGAATCCGCCGACAACGATCGCGCGAGGTCGAGTGAAAGGACCACAACTGGGGCGCTTCCGGCTGATTCTTCGATCGTCAGCAGACGACCAGCGGCAACGTTCATCCTGGCCGAATCGCGGAAGGCGACCTCCGAAACCACCAACGACATCCGACGCGCGGTGCCTGCACGATTCCGCACTTCGCCGAAAGCGTTCGCAGCCAGCGTTACCGACTTCGCACCATCCAGCGCTCGTATGCTTCGCGCGTCTTCGACCGAAAGTTGCGCGGGATTGGAGAGCGGGAAGTACTGCCCATCGACCTCCTCCGTCATTCGCGGGCTGACCGTGATCGCCTGGAGATCGGTGGTCTCTTCAATCTGTGCGCGAACCGAGCGCTCCATCCCGTCGCCCACCGAAAGCACCGCCACGAGCGCGCTGACGCCAATGATCACGCCAAGCGTGGAGAGAATCGTGCGCAGCGGGTTTACTCGCAGCGTGTCAAAGCCTACGGCGACGGCTGTTGCGAGCGGAGCGAGGCGCATGGGTCAAATCAGGAGACAGGAGGCAGGAAACAGCAAGCAGGGAACGACTGAGGGCCCGCAAGTTCGCGGGCCCTCAAGATTCTAAACCGTTTCGTTGCTCCCCTGCTTCCTGCCTCCTGGCTCCTGGCTCCTAGCCTACCGCTGCCGGTACTTCTTCTTCAACCGGCACAGAATCCGGCGTGAGATCGCCATCAGCCATCGCGATCCGCAGGACTTCGGGCAGGGTCGAGACCGGATGGAACGTGAGCTGCTGCCGCACCTCTTCCGGCACGTCCTCGAGGTCCGCATCGTTGTCGAAGGGAATGATGATGTGCTTGATACCGGCGCGATGAGCGCCGAGCACCTTCTCCTTCAACCCGCCAATCGGTAGCACGCGGCCGCGGAGCGTGATCTCGCCCGTCATGGCCACGTCCCTCCGGACGGGACGCCCCGACATTTCCGACACCAGTGCGGTCGCGATCGCGATGCCGGCCGACGGACCATCCTTGGGGATCGCTCCGGCGGGCACGTGAATGTGCGCCTCCATCGCGCCGTCCAGTCGATGCCCCGGAATACCGAGTACCGGCGCGCTGTTCGTAACGTACGTGAGCGCGGCGCGAGCACTCTCCTTCATGACGTCACCGAGTTGACCGGTGAGGATGAGCGACATCGGTGCCGGCATCATCCGCGAGGCTGTCTCTCCGTCCTCGGTCGACGCCGGTGCTTCGCGTCGGCGAATCGACGCCTCGACGAACATGATGTCGCCACCTACTGGCGTGTAGTACATGCCCGTGGCAATGCCGACCTCGTTCTGCTCGGCCGCGCGTTCGGGGTGCACCCTTGGCCGGCCGAGGAGCTCGCGCACCTCGTCGGCGTCGATGCGATTGTCGGCGAGCATGCCGGCGCTCCCCGTCGCGACGCGACGCGCAATCTTGCGGCAGACCGCGCCCACCTGGCGCTCCAGCTGACGCACTCCGCTCTCACGCGTGTAGTTGGCGACGACGCTGGCTACCGCATCGTCGGTGAATGTGACCCCTTTGTCGTCGAGCCCGTTCTCCTCGAGCTGGCGCGGGATGAGGTACTTCTTCGCGATCTCCGCTTTCTCGCGCTCCGTGTAACCCGAGAACTCCACCATCTCCATGCGGTCCAGGAGCGGACCAGGAATGTTCTGGACGAAGTTCGCGGTTGCGATGAACAGCACCTCACTGAGGTCGAACGGAATCCCCAGGTAGTGGTCCGTGAACGAGTCGTTCTGCGCCGGGTCGAGCACTTCGAGCAATGCGGCCGAAGGGTCGCCCTGGAACGACACGCCGAGCTTGTCGACTTCGTCGAGCAGGAAGACCGGGTTCTTGGTGCCGGCCTGCTTCATGCCCTGAATGACGCGGCCGGGCATCGCGCCCACA
>CAZSNV010000188.1:0-9558 GCA_964608035.1 uncultured Gemmatimonadaceae bacterium
CGGCGCAGGGCCCGAACGGCGCGGGGCCCGAACAGCGCAGGGCCCGAACGGCGCAAGGTCCTAAGATCGCAGGGGGCGCTGAGAGAAAAGGCTTACGCGGCCCTAGAATGATGACGCGGTTTCGGCGTTGGGTTCGCAGCTTGCCGTAATGGCGCACCGCGATCTCAATGTGCTCGACGCCTCCGAACGTGCGGCGGACAAGCTCAACAAATTGATCGAGAGTTCCTCGGGGCGACGTCTGCTGCATGTCGACCAGATGAGGAGGTCGGTGCAGTCAGTCGCCGCTAATATTGCCGAAGCCTTCGGACGCGGCACGGAGCGTGATCGGGCGCGCCTGCTCAGGATCGCGCGCGGGGAGGCGGAAGAGTCGATTCGGCATCTCAGCGCAAATTTCCGCGCAAAGCGACTCGCGCCAGAGGCCTACTGGTCGATTCACAACCTACTCGTGGTCATCGTGAAGATGCTGAGTTCATTCCTGCACCGATAGCGCGGGCTCAAACATCGCAGGGCCCAAACTTCGCAGGCCCAAACAGCGCAAGGCCCAGACATCGCAAGGCCCAAACATCGCAAGGCCCAGACATCGCAGGGCCCAAATATCGCAGGGCCCAAATATCACAGGGCCCAAACAACGCAGGGCGTGAATGGGCGGCGGGCCGGTTGGCAGTTCGCGCCGTTTGGGTTTCGCGCCCTTTGGCATTTCGCGCCGTTTGGCAGTTCGCGCCGTTTGGCAGTTCGCGCCGTTTGGCAGTTCGCGCCCTTCGGCATTTCGCGCCCTTTGGCAGTCAGCGCCCTTCGGCATTTCGCGCCCTCTGGCAGTTCGCGCTCTCTGGCAGTTCGTCTGCCCTAACGAGGCGCCCCTCGAACCCGTGCGCGAAGCTCGGCGGCCAGGTTCCTGACGACAATCAACTGCGTACCCGCACCCGGCGGCTGGAAGGCCAGAATCGTCCCGTCGCGCGCGACATCGTAGTCCGCGTGCACTTCGAGAAAGCTGTAGCCGCGGGACAGCGCCGGTGACCGCGACGCGATCGTGAACGGCTGCACGCTCCCGATCGTGGCCACCATCAGACGCTCACCGTCGACGTAGTAGATGCGCCGGCCATCTTGCGACCACACCGGTGTCTGCCCACCCGTCGTCGACACCTGCGTCTGCCCGGTCAGGCCCGGAAACGGCTTCACGTACACCTGCTCAACGCCCGTTTGCGTGGACGTGTAGACGACGAACTTGCCATCCGGCGAAAAGCGGCCGCCGTAGACGCCGGGACCAGGCACGACGGGGCGAAGGGTGGTATCGCCACCGAGCGAAGCGTACCATAACTCGCCATTGCTCGTCCGGTCGCGCTGCACGATGAGGTGCTTCCCGTCCGGTGACAACACGCCTTCATCGATGTGTGAGTCGGGAGAACCAAAGAGGAGCGTGGGATTGCCGCCACTGAGTGGCACCGACCAGATGCCGTGACGGGGGCCGCCCTCGGTTGACCGGTAGACGATCGCGCTCCCGTCGGCATTCCATTCGGGGCGATCGTTGATCGCGGTTCCGAACGTCACCCGCGTCGGCGTGCCCGTCGGCAGGTCCGTGATCCAGACGTCGCGCTGCGAGAGGGAACCGACCGATAACGCCACCCGCTTCCCGTCGGGCGAAAAACGCGGCCAGCTGCAAGGACACGGTTCGCCTAACAAGCGGGTACCGCCATCAGGCGCGATGAGTACTGACTGGCGGCGGATTGCACCGCTGACATACGCGAGGGATCCGTCGCTCGCCATGTGGGCGAGCGTCGTCCCGAACGAGGCGCTGATCGCCGCCTGGTCGGCCAGAGCGAGCGACGGTCCCGTGATGCGGCGCCCGCCCTGGTCGAACGGTGCCGCCATGAGCGTTCCCGCCGCTGTGGAAAAGATCAGGTATCCGTCGATGACGCCCAGGGGATAGGAACCCAGCAGATCGAGTATCGTCGTTGCCCCGTCCTCAAGCGACGCAACGCCGATGCGCGTGGTGGGCCCGCCTCCGGCGGTCAGGCTGGCATACAGCACCGTCTTCCCGTCAGGCAGCGCGACCGGGTTGATCTGGAAGGTCTCGCCCCTGGCCGAATCGGGCTCCGAGAAGGGTACCGCCTCGCCACCAACGGCCGGGATCTTCACCAGTTGCAACCCGTTCGATGCGACGATCCAACCGCTCGACGACCAGGTCGCGCCGCGAAAGCCCCCGCCGGCCTCGAAAACAACCTCGCTCCGGCCGCCGCTGACCGGGACTTTCATCAACTGCCCTGATCTCACGAACGCGAGTTGTGTCGCATCGGGCGAAAACATCGCGAACTGCGCACCCTCGGTGCCCGGAATCTCGCGGGCCTGGAGATCGTCATCGCTCCTGAGGAGGATGCGGCTGCCACCCTCCCTTCTGGTGGCCACAAACGCGAGGTACCGGCCATGCTGCGAGATGGCCACCGGGGCGTAGTTGCCTGAAACCACATCGACGTTAGGCGGCAGTGGCACTTCGTACCGGAGAACGCGCGTGTCCTTTGTGCCGGTGTCGCCGCGGAACCACGACAGGAACGCGAAGACGAGCGCCGCGGCGGCCACGACCCATGGGAGCGCGCTGATCCAGCGCGGCGCTTTGCGCGTTGTGCCCGGCGCTTCTGCTGGCACCTGGACGCTGAATCCCCTGCCCGAAAGCGCATCGGCAAACTCGTGCGCGGTGTGAAAGCGGTCAGCCGGCAACTTGGCCAGTGCCCGCGTGACGGCTGACTCGACGTGCGCTGGAACCGTCTCGCGCGACAGGCGCAGGCTGCGCGGCTTGTCGGTGAGGATCTTGGCGATGATCGCCTGGGACGTCTTGCCGTCGTGCGGCGGCTCACCGACGAGCATCTCGTACGTCAGGGCGCCCAGCGAATAGACGTCCGTGCGCCCGTCGATCTCCCGGTCACCGGTCGCCTGCTCCGGTGACATGTATTGCGGCGTACCTAACGACAGGCCGGTCTGGGTGATGCGGTCACCGCCGGCCTTGCTGACGGCCAGCGCGATCCCGAAGTCGGCGACGAGCGGCTGCCCGTCGTGCATCAGGATGTTCTCAGGCTTGAGGTCACGATGGATGACGCCGTGCCGATGCGCGTAGTCCAATGCGCTGGCGATCGCGGCCGAGATGCGGATGGCGTCGTCGATGGGGAGTTGCTTCTCACGACTGAGCGTCGCGCGAAGCGATTCGCCCTCAATGAACGGCATCACGTAGAACAGCAGCCCGTTGGCCTCGCCCGAGTCGAACAGCGGCAGGAGGTTGGGGTGCTGCAGATTGGCCGTCACCTGGATCTCGGCCAGGAACCGCTCGACCCCCAGCACCGCGCCTAACTCCGGGTTGAGCACCTTCAGCGCGACCTTGCGGTTGTGCCGGACGTCGCGCGCGAGGTACACAGTGGCCATGCCCCCGCGGCCGACCTCCTTGTCCACAGCGTAACGGCCCTCCAGTGCGGCGGTCAGCTGGCCAACGGCATCCATTGAGTCCTGGGAGCGGGGAAGTCGCCGCTGCAAATGATCAGGCGTGGCGTGCCACTTTGCAAGGAAGAGGCCGGCATCCGGTCAAGGCACGGAGACCGGCCGCTTGACTAGGCGAGATGGATCTCTCCCTCGATCCTCTCGAGCGTCCCGAAACCATCGAGCTCCAGCACGGCACGTGCCTTGATGGTCTCCGTGCCCTTGAGCCTTCCATCCGCAATGCCGTCGGCGACGGCTTTCTCTATCTCGCGCTGCGCCGTCACGCCGAAGTGCTTGAGAAACTTGCGGACGTCCATGTTGAACGTTTCTTCGTTCATACGGGGCTCCATTCGGATGTCAGATGTCGGATGTCGGATGTCGGACGACACCGAACACTGCACCGAATGTATCGTGAGCGGGAGGCGAGGGGATCAAACATCGCAGGGGCCAGACATCGCATAGCCCGGACATCGCATGGCCCGGACATCGCATGGCCCGGACATCGCAGGGCCCGGACATCGGAGGGCCCAGACATCGCAGGCCCAACATCGCCGCGTGCGCGTATGCCGGAGAATCCGAGGGCCAACAACCCATGGGGCAAAAACCAGAGCATCACAGTCCAAAAGAAACGCCCGGCGCGGAGTCGCGGCGGGCGTTCGGCAAACTGGATACACGCACATCTGGCAGACGCCAACATGATACGCGGACCGGAACCGCCGAGTCAAGATGGGAGGGAAGACGTGCCCGGAGCAGGATTCGAACCTGCATGCTCTCGCGAGCACACATCTGCCAGACGTGCGTGTCTACCAGTTCCACCATCCGGGCACGCAAACGGCAAACGGCGGAACTGATTGACCACCTGTCAGATTACTCCCCGCTCCTCAGATGGCATGTTTGGTGGGCAGCGTCACTCGTGCGTCACACGAAAACGTGAGCCATCAGAAGCGGGAGGGAGACTGGCCTGACGAATCTCCACTTGTCCCTTGCCGCCTCCCCCTTCCCTCGAGCCTCAAGCCTCGACCCTCAGCAGGCTAATCCCCCGCCAGGGCCGTCCTGGGATCGACCCGCGCTGCCCGACGAGCGGGGACATAGGTCGCCCCGAGCGCGACTGCCGTCACCAGGGCCGCGGCGCCGGTGAATGTCCACACGTCTGTCGTACTGACTCCGTACAGCAGCGACTCCATGGCCCGTGTCAGCGCCAGCGCGCCGCCTACACCGAGCACGACACCCACGATCGCCATCGCGGCCCCTTCGCGCACGATCATTCGCACCACGGTCCGCGGTTGCGCGCCTAACGCGAGGCGCACGCCGATCTCCCGCCGGCGCTGGCCCACGATCAAGGACAGCACGCCGTACAGGCCCACGATCGCGAGCACCAGCGCCAGGACGGCGAACACGCCGATGAGGGTCATGTTGAACCGCTGACGCGCCAGCGAGAGCGACACCACGTCGTCCATGGTCCGGACATTATCCACGGTAGCCGACGGATCCACCGCGCGCACTTCACGCTTTATCAGGGCAAGGAGCGCGCGCGGATCTCGAGAGGCGTCACCCGACGAGCGCACTACCAGCGTCAGTCCGGGATAGGCCATCTGCGACACGGGCACGTAGACCTGTGGCCTGGCCTCCTCGTCAGCCGAGATCTGTTTCACGACGTCCACTACGCCCACGATTGTCCGCGGTGGCCGGTTGCGCGTGAATTCGAACGTCGCGTTCAACTGCCGGCCGAGCGCGGCGGATTCGGAGCCGAACAGTTGGCGCGCCAGTTCGCGATTGACGACGATCGTGGCCTGGTTTGCGACGTCGTCGCTGGTGTTGAATGTGCGACCGCCGATCAGGCGGATTCCAGCTGCCTTGAAGTACTCCCCAGCGACCACGTTGTACTGCGCCGACGGCCCCTGCCCGGGTTCATAGGTAACGCCCGGTATCCGTATCCCTCCGCTCTCAAACGCCCCACTCAATGGAAGTCCGCTCACCATCCCCGCGGCAGCTACTCCCTCTGCCGATCCAACGCGGGTCGTGATCTCGCGGAGTGTCGCACTCCATTTCTCGCCATCTCGCAGCGGCTGGAAGCGTCCAGCAACCGGAATCGAAACGCCGGCGGTGAGGACGTTCGACGCGTCGAACCCAAGTCGCACCTGCTGCAATGAGATGAAGCTGCGGGTGAGGAGGGCTGCGCCAATCAACAGCATCAACGACAAGGCTACCTCGGTCGCCGCGAGGAGCCGGCGGCCATAACGATGCCGTACGCTTCCCGCCGACCGCAGATCGCCCTCATGGAGCGCGGCACCGAGCTGCGACCATCGTACCGCGAACGTGGCGGCCGCACCAAACCCGGCACCAGCGATCACCGCGACCAGCGTCGCGAACGAGAGGACACGCCAATCCAGACCGATGTCATCGGCCCTCGGCATTGATCCCGGTACCAGCGCCAACATGACGCGCGTCGTCCAGAATGCGATCAGCAGTCCCACGGCGGTCCCGGCGACGGCCAGAACGAGATTCTCGGTCACGAGCTGTCGTGCGATTCGGGCGCGGCCGGCGCCCAGTGCCGCGCGCACCGCGAGCTCACGCTGGCGGGTGGCAATGCGCGCCACGAGCAGGCTGGCCACGTTCGCCGTCGCGATCACAAGCACGAGGACCACGGCGCCAAGAAGAATCAGCAGTCCGCGTTCGACCTTCTGGCCGGCCTGATCGGCCATCGAGACGACGCGGTAGTCCAGCTTCAGCGTCGGCGCATTCTCCTGCAGGAAACGCTGCATGATGCCGCTCAACTCCGATTGTGCCGCGAGTCGGGCGCCTGGCGCAGCAAGCCGTCCGACCGCCGACAGGTTCATCGTGCCGTAGTTGCGCGTGTCGCTCGAATCGAACACGAGTGGTGTCCACACTTCGGTGCGGAGCCCGAAGCTAAACGCCGACGGCAACTCGGCGCCGCGTGGAAAGGCGAACCCGGGCGGCATGACGCCAGTCACGGTAAACGCCTGGCCGTTCAGTGTCAGCTGCTTCCCGACGATGGCGACGTCGCCGCCATACCGTCGCTTCCACAAGTCGTAACCGATCACCACCACGTTAGGCGCGCCAGGTACCGCCTCTTGCGCCGTGAAGGCCTGACCCAGAGCAGGGCGTACACCAAGCACAGAGAACAGGGCTGGCGACACGCGCGCTCCCGCGAGCGGTTCGGCATCGAGACTCCCCGCCGTCGTGAGCGAGTAGGGCCAGGAGCGGAACGCAGCCATGGCATCGAAGCCACGCGCCTGGCGCTCAATGTCGATGAAGAACCCGCTGGTGAGGGGAAGGTCCGATGTCACCCCGGCGGCATCCGTGTTCGTTATCCAGATCATCTGGATGCGCGATGGATCGTTGTATGGCAAAGGGCGCAGCAGGACGCCGTTCACCACAGTGAACACGGCCAGGGTAGCGCCGACGCCGAGCGCGAGGGTCGCGATAGCAGCGGTGGTGAATGCGGGGGCCCGGAGGAGCGAGCGGACGGCGAACCCCAAGTCCTTTGTGAGGTCCGTGAAAGCCTCGGCGCGATCTTCGCGCTGTCGTCGGCGGCGGACGCTGTCGACGAGAACTTGTTCGATGGGTGGGACGGGGCCGAAGCGTTCTTCGGCCATGGTCTGTGCGCGAGCCGGGTCGACTCCCTGCTCAATAAGCTCCGCCGTTCGCATCTGGATGTGGAACGCGATCTCGTCGCCAACCTCTGCACGCGCATTGCGGCGGAGGATGCGGCGGAGGTGATACCAGCGCGGCTCGCTCACGCTGGTTGTTCCGACGCCTGGAGCACCTTGGCGATGGCGCCGGCGAATCGCGACCAGGTTGCCGACTCGGCGCGCAGCTGCGAGCGTCCGGCGCCGGTGAGTTTGTAGAACTTTGCCTTACGGTTGTTCTCCGAGCGCCGCCACTCGCTCTCCACCCAGCCTTGCTCCTCGAGACGGTGCAGGGCGGGGTAGAGTGACCCTTCGCCTACCTGAAGGACGTCATCGGTGAGCCGCTGGATCCACCGCGCGACGGAGTACCCGTGCGCCGGTCCCCAGGACAGGGTCTTGAGGACGAGCAGGTCCAGCGTGCCCTGCAGCAGGTCCAGCGGAGGGTGAGGCATCTGTCCCATCGAGTGTCGAGGGGACCAGCTTGGCGCCAGTCCAATCGGATGTCAAGGGGAGCGTCAGGCAGAATGGAGCGTTGTCACCCTGAACCGCAGGCGTGACCGGGAGCCATTCGGCGACCGCACGACGAACCACATTCTTCGTGATGCCAGGGAATCACTATCCTGAGAACGGAGCCGGGTCGGTCCACCATACGACGTGCCGACCGGAACGATGAGCTCGCGGGCTTGCTACTCAAAGTGTCTTTACAGGCCGACTCCGCGTAGGCGTCAGGCAACCTGAAAGAACTGCGTCGAACGCCTGCGGCAGTCGACCAAACCAGCTAGCTTTGTTCGTCGGCAACGAAGCGGCCAGCGAAGCTCAGAGCGGCGCCACGGCAGACTGCGACAGGCGACCATGCCGTCGTCGCCGACGACACTCAGGGGTTGGAGGCCGTATGACGTTGTACAGCATCAAGGCCGGAACGGCGGGAACCGCCGACATGATCGCCGCGGAGAACCCGAAGCTCGTTCAGGAAGTCATCACGCTGGTGGAGAGCATGGGCGGAGTCTCAGGTCTCGTAAAGCGGTTTCAGGACAAGGGCCTGGGGAACGTCGCCTCCTCATTGACGGGCAACGGCACTACCAAGCCGATTTTGCCGGAGCAGATCGTACAGGGCCTCGGCACGGACACGATGAACGCGCTCGCCACGAGGGCAGGAGTCGACGTCAAGGTCATGCGCAAGCAGCTCGTGGCGATTCTTCCGAAAGTCGTGCAGCAGCTCGCATCGACCGAGAACCCAGTCGAAGTTGCCGTAGCAGTGTAGCACGTTAGGCACGCTGCCGGCGTTTGCCCGGCAGTGCAGTAACGAAGGTCGCCGTGGCTGGGTACCAGGTAGTTGCTCGCCCACGGGATACTGAGATCAAGGCGACGCCGACCCGGAGGACACGATGGCTGGAAAGAAAGAAGCGAAGCGCAGCGCGACGCGCACGAAAACCGAGGCCGAGAATACTGCGCCGGAGGCGGTGCAGACGGCGCGACAGGCCCTGCTGACAGCGAAGGCGGCTGCCCAGAAAGCGAAAGTTGCCGTGAAGAAAGCAGACATGGGCCTTCAAGCGAACCGCCGCCAGAACGCGTTCGGTATCGCGGCCAGCGCGTCGAAAGCATCGGCCGTGTCGCGCGCCATCGTATCGCGAGGGCGCGGAGGGCGAGGGCGCTGATCGCGGTCGCTGCGCTGACGTTAGTCTGACCGCAGCGCCTCGCTGGGATCGACGCGCGTCGCACGCCACGCCGGAACCAGGCACGCCGCGGCCGCGACTAGTGCGAGCAGCGCTGCCGTGCCCGCAAACACGCGCGGCTCCTGCGGCGAGACGCCATACAACGACGATTGCAGCAGTCGCGTGACCGCGAGCGATGCGGCAATGCCGACTACCAGACCGGCAACTGGGAACACCATCCCCTCGCGCAGCACGTGCCACACCACACGACCCGAGTTCGCGCCGAGCGCGATGCGAATGCCGAACTCACGGGTGCGGCTGGCCACCGCGTACGACAGCACCGCGAAGATGCCACTGGCTGCGAGCAACAGCGCCGCCACGCCGAATCCACCAAACAGCATTGCGTCGAACCGGTGGCGGGCCCATGACCCGCTCACGATCCGCGTGAGCGGCTGGACGTCCTGCATCGCGAGCTCGGGATCGAGCGCGGTGATCGCCTTGCGCACGGCAGGCACCATCGACACCGGATCACCGGCGGTCTTCACGAAGACTATGCGCGAAGCATACGTGAATTGCGCATATGGCGTGTAGAAGCTGGCGAAATTGGGACGCTGGTCGAGCGGAGCGTACACGATGTCCCCGACGATGCCGATGATCTCGGCGCTCGAGTCGGGGCTGTTGAAGTTGCTCCCCCCGCCGAACCAGACGCGTTGGCCTAACGGATCCTGGTCGGGCCAGAAGCGCCGAGCCGCCGTCTCGCTGATCACCACTCCGCGCGGCGAACCCGCCATGTCCGACGC
>CAZSNV010000189.1:0-9505 GCA_964608035.1 uncultured Gemmatimonadaceae bacterium
TCCCACAGGCGCTTGACATCATTCACTCAAGACGGTTGCTCGAGCCTCGAGCCTCAAGCCTCGACCCTCAAGTACCGAACGCCATGTAGGCGCTTCACTTGCAACGGCGCTCTGCCTTGACTGGGGGCCAGTCGTACGCCTATCATTCCCGTCTTCTCCGCCCCAGCCTTGGGGCGTGTTTTTTCTGTTGAGCCACAAGGGATGCCGACAATCAATCAGCTGGTACGGCGCGCACGTCGCGCCGTGGCCGCCAAGGGCAAGACACCCGCCCTGCGGCAGAATCCATTTCGTCGCGGCGTTTGCACGCGCGTCTATACGACCACGCCAAAGAAGCCGAATTCAGCGCTGCGAAAGGTCGCGAAGGTCCGCCTGACGAATCAGTTCGAAGTGATTGCCTATATCCCGGGTGAGGGACACAACCTGCAGGAACACTCCATCGTGCTTGTGCGCGGTGGACGCGTGAAAGACCTGCCAGGCGTCCGCTATCACATCGTTCGCGGCACGCTCGATGCGGCCGGCGTCTCAGGTCGCAATCGCAGCCGCTCGAAGTACGGAACCAAGAGGCCCAAGCCGGGCACCGGAGGCAAGAAGTGAGTCGCCGCAAGAAGACCGTCCGCCGTCCGGTGCTGCCGGATGCGCGCTACGATAGCCAGACCGTTTCGAAGTTCATCAACTCCCTCATGTACCAGGGAAAGAAGGCCGTCGCCGAGCGGATCTTCTACGGCGCGATGGACCTCGTGGAGTCCCGCACGAGCCAGCCGGGCGTGAATATCTTCAAGCAGGCGCTCACGAACCTGAAGCCTGTCGTCGAAGTGAAGAGCCGCCGCGTTGGCGGTGCAACCTACCAGGTTCCGGTTGAAGTCCGTCCCGATCGCCGCACGGCGCTCGCGATGCGCTGGCTGATTCTCTACTCGCGCGAGCGAAACGAGAAGTCGATGTCGGAGAAGCTGGCGGCCGAAGTCATCTCGGCGTCCAAGGGCGAAGGCAACGCCGTCAAGAAAAAGGAAGACACGCACCGAATGGCCGAGGCCAACAAGGCGTTCGCTCACTATCGGTGGTAGGGTCGCTGGTGGTAGGGTCGCAGGCCGCCTCACGGGCGGCCTGTTTAGTTTTCGGGACACGATGAGCGCGCTCGCGGGCGTCCTCGGACCCAGCGCCGTCACAGCCGGCGCAGCACTCCCTGCCATGTTCGCCGAGATGCGCAACCGCGCATCGGGCGCGCCGGAGCAGTTCAGTTCCCCGCGCGCAACGATTGCTGCGGCCCGGCATTCGTGGGAAGAAGATGTGACCGGCCTGCGGGGTCCGTTGCTCGTTGAAGCCGAAGACTGGGTAGTCGCGGCGGACGCCACGCTCTACTACCTGCAGGATCTCAGGCGCAGGCTCGGTCAACCCGTGGCCATGCAACCCGGTGACTGCGTCGCGCGATTCGTTCTGCGTGCGCTGCGGAAGTGGGGCGACCAGTTCGCCCGGTTTCTCGAGGGCGACTACTCCATCATCGCCTGGGAACGATCCACTGGACGCGCCCTGCTGGCTCGCGACTTCGGTGGGCGACGCAATCTGGCGTATTCGATCACCGCGAACGGCACGCTCGTGGTGGCCTCATCGCCCGCTGCAGTTGTCACTCATCCTGATGTCTCCTCCGAATACGATCTCGCCTTTGTCGCGGTCTCCGCAGTGGGGATCGTCAATCACGGGCAACGCTCGGCGTGGCGCGACGTGGCTGTTGTGCCGGGCGGCGCGACGCTTTCAGTGCAGGACGGGCGAATCACGGAAGTTGACCGATGGCTCCCTCCGTCATTCGATGACGGGTGGGAGTCGCGGACGTCGCCGGATGCAGCGCGCGAGCTGCGGTCTCTCCTGGAGGATGCTACCCGCGAACGGCTTGCGTCCTCTGGCCCAACCACGGTTTGGATGTCGGGCGGTTGGGATTCGACGGCGGTCTTTGCGGCGGGAAGCGCGAAACCAACCGGGCGACCGGTGCTCCCCGTCTCGATGTTCTATCCCGCCGACGATCCGGGAAACGAGCAGGATTTCATCCGTGCCGTCGCCGACCGGTGGCGAACTCCGGTGCACTGGGTGGATGCCGAGAGCATCCCGCTGTTTCAGGATTCGGACCGACGGGCCGGCATTCGCGACGACCCCATGGTCCAGGCATTCGAGTCCTCGGTGCGCCGATTGTCGCAGACGTCGCGCGAACTTGGAGCGCGGGTTGTGCTCGATGGATTCGGCGGCGACCACATTTTTCATGTTTCGAGTGGAGGCATCATCGCGGACCATGTTTTCCATGGGCGATGGTCGCATGTGGTCCGGGAGTGGAGGCAATGGCCGGGCGAACGGTATGAGTTCTACCGGGCCTGCGTTCTTCCCCAATTAGCGCAGGCAGTGCGGTCCTGGATTGGGTCTGTCCGCGGGCGACCGATGGGCGGCTACTGGGACAGAACACTCCCCCCGTGGATCGTTGCCACTCGCGAAGTGGTCTCGCAGCTGTCTCCGGAACTTGAACCGGAGCCGGGCGAGGGAGCGGCCGAGTACGAGTCGCGGGTGGCGATCCTGACGCCCTTTGTTGCGAGGGCCATCTCCTGGAACCACGCGATAGGTCTCGATGAAGGAGTCGAGATACGTTCCCCGCTCTTCGACAATCGGGTCATTGCGTTCGCGGCCGCGCGCCCCCTGAGCGACCGGGGCGGTGGCGGCGACAGTAAGCGGATCCTCCGGGCTTCAATGGCCGGCCTGCTACCGGACTCCGTGCTTGCTGTCCGGACCCACAAGACGGGAACCCCCGTGGGCTACTTCCGGCGCCAGCTGCAAGCCACTCTGGGCACGGAAGTGGCAAAGGTGTTTGGCAACAGGCGTTCAGAACTGGAGCGGCTGGGAGTGCTTGACCGGAAAGCGCTCGAAAGCGCTACGGAGCAGTACCTTGGGTCCGGAATCCATGCCGTTGGCGCGCTCCTCCATTTGACCTTGGAGTGCGAGCGTTGGCTTGTCTCGCGGCGGTATTGAGGATACGTTGGCGGTCCACCCAGCTTACGGCTGGGGTCGTATCAGGATGGTACTGGATTTGCACAGGGTACGGCCGAACCCCTGAGGGAGGACAGAATGTACGAATCCCCGAAACTTGTCCGGTACGGAAAATTCCGTGACCTGACACTGCAGGACTGCCAGCTCACGCCGCCTTACACCGGCAAGACCCAGCCGACGTTCGACGCACTGTTCCCGTTGGGCACGAACGACGGTTGCCCGCCTGCGCGCTCGTAAGTCGCTGTAGAAAAGTAGTTTAGGAGCAAGCAGTCGAGGAATTCAGTGCCGAGGCGCCGTCCGGGGCGCCATAGGCAAACTGGACGGGAACGTAGAGCCGTAGGGCATTGGCTCAGTCTGGTTCGCCGCCACACCCCTTCATGTGGGGTTGTGGCGGCATTTTGTTGCAATGCCGCGCCACACTCGTCCGACTGCCGTTGGTTTCGCGCAACTGCTGACAACGTCTTAATAGGGGGCACCAACCTTGCCCCTGAGCCGCGCGATACACTTGGGTGCGCCGACTCCAAGTCTTTCGCTGCCGATGGGACGCCCGTCCGGAGCACATTGCGTGAATCTTCCTCGTCCTCTTACAACCGTCGTGTTCAGGGACCTGCCTGTGGGTGGGATCCTCTTTTGTACTGCCACGGAGACCTACTTCAGCCTCAACCCGATTGGGGTCCGGATCTGGCGCCTCCTACCTCCGGCATGTGCGTCGGAGGGTGAATTGGTGGCGCGACTCGCCAGTGAACACCCCGAAGTCGATGCCGGGATCATCGCCCAGGATGTTCGCCGGCTGCTGAGTGATCTCCTCGGAAACGGCCTTGTGGAAGAACTGCGTTCGGCGTGAGGGACAGATTCCATTACTATCCTGCCTGAAGTCCCTGGTCCACGGCATGGAGGCGGGTCCGAAACTCAACGGAGCACGGGAGTGAAGCTCGAGTCGTACGGATCGCCTGAACTGGCGCTGTTGCTCGCGGCCAGCCGCGGGGACCCTTCGCGCGAAGTCGTCCGTCGGCTCATGGCTGGGCGGCTGGACTGGGCTTACCTCACCAAGCTGGCTGTTGAGTCGCACGCCACGCCTGGCCTCTGGGACGTGGTTTCGGCGTTCCCCGACCTCCCTCGTGACGCGGACGCGCTACGGTCCCTCGCGGGGGTCAACGATTTTCGCCTGTTCCACATTCGTGCGCTGGTGGCGCGCGTCGTTCGTGACCTCCGCGAGGCGGGTATCGAAGTCCTCGCGTTGAAGGGCGCGGCGCTCCTGGTGGGAGGGGTCAAGCGTCCGCCAAATCGGACGATGTCGGACATCGACCTCCTTGTCGTAACGGGTTCGCCAGAGCGCGCGTGGCAGATCTGTCGCGATAAAGGCTGGCCGCTCGTGGACGAAGCCTGGACCGAGGAGCTTTATCGCGACCATCACCACTTGCCGCCACTGCTTGATCCCGACGGCGTTGTCATTGGCCTGGAATTGCATCGGTCACTCATGCTGGGCGCGGACCGGCTCGGCTTTGATGCCGCCGCAGTTGTGGGACGGGCGCACGAGGTCGACGTCGCAGGAGTACCGGTACTCGTTCCGTCAGTCGAGGACCTGCTGCTGCACGCCTGCCTTCATTTCGGGTGGTCCAACCGGCTGCGACGCGGAGCGTGGCGCGCCTATGCGGATGCTCACGCAATTGTCGCCGATCCCAACTTCAGCTGGGATCGATTCGTGACGCTTGCCACCTCGCGGCGCGCCCGGCAGAGCTGCTTCTGGACCCTACGGTTGGGAACGATCATCGCTGATCTTGCCGTCCCTCAGGACGTGCTGCGCCGACTGGATCCATCCTCAGGTGGTCGCCTCGCGGCGCTGCTCGAACGGCATTTCGTGAGTCAGATCGCCGATCCGGCTGCCGAGTCTATGGTGGCGGAGCGCGCGCAGCGATGGCTCTGGTTCGCGGCGATGCAGGAACGCTCAACGTCCGAAGAAGCGAGGCGCCTTTGGAGCGAGGGGGCGGTGGAGATGCCCGGGGAGACTGGCGCGGCTCGTCGTGGTGCACTGCGGGCGGTAGTCAGCACCGGCGTTTACATCGCGCGTCTGGTCGCTCGTGGATAATTCCCTCGACACTGAGTCGTCGCGTTTCGATACTCTTCGCATCGCACCTTTTCAGGAAGCGATCGCTGAGTACGTTTCCCGTTGGCGAAGTCCACGGCGGAGCAAGGTTGTTACGTTTTCTATCCCGGTCACCACATTCGGCGCAGGGCGTGTTGCAGCCGGCGCTCGCAAGCAACGCAATGGCAAGACCCAACGAAACTTCGTTGCCTGCTCCCGTACCGGGCGCGGTGTTCAAGCGGCTGCCGGAAGGCGGCGTGTTGTTCTCGACCGAAACCGAAGTGTACTTCGGCGTGGGCGATGTGGGCGCCATGATCTGGGAGCTCCTGCCGCCGAACACGCGGACGCTGGAAGAAATGGTCACGCGTCTCGCGACGAAGTACAGTGACGTCTCCGCCAGTCAGATCCGCGCCGACGTCGAGCGCTTCGTCGCGGAACTCCTTGCCAATGGCCTGGTCGCGCACGCTGCGCCGTCTCCGCCGGGAGATCGGCCGTTACCGTAGGGCCGCGCCGAAACTTCGTGGACTCGGGTGGCGCGACTGGAAGGATCTGCTGAGAGCGCAGCTCGCACTGGCGCGTGCGCAGCGCGAGCTGCGGTCGCGGCCAACCGGCGACATGGTGCGCGAGGATCCCGGGGCAGAGAAGGCGCCGGGAACCGATCGGTCCCGCGACGCGTTACGGATTGCATTGGCCGTGAACCGCGCGGCGGAATTCGGCTTGTTCAGGCCGAGATGTCTTACGAAATCGATGGCGCTCCGGCGGATGTTGAACGCCGACGGCATCGAGGGCGCCGAGGTGCGCGTCGGCGTGCAGCTCTCGCATGGGCGTTTCGTCGCGCATGCGTGGGTGGAGTACGCCGGGCAGGTGGTTGGCGACGATCCCGCTGCCGTCGCGCAATACACGCCTCTCACCGGCCTTCAGGTAGCGGAGTACGAGTGACCGTGAACCTCTACGACGTTTTTGGCGGCACGCTTCGGTCGGAAGTGGCGCTCGATCAGTTGCCACCCGCCCGCGCGGCACAGCCGGATTGGACACTGCGCGTCGTGGATGCGAGCCCCGCGTCGTTCGGCGGCGAAGCACTGGGGACCGATGTCGTGTTTGGCGACACGCACGTGCGCGGCTATCGGCTCGAGAACGGTTTCTCCCTGGTGTTCGACGACACGGGCCGCTTCGACGTGTCGGCCGACGGGTCGAGCATCACGTGGTATCGACCTGCCGACGCGCTGCTCGAGTCGGCATTGGCCGACATCACGAGCCGGGTGCTGGCGCTGGCGATCCATGCCGCGGGCAACTTCACGCTGCATGCCAGTGCCGTATCCGTGAACGGCGCGGGCATCGCGTTCATGGCGCCGAAGCACCATGGCAAGTCCACGTTATGCAGCGCGCTGGTGCTGGCGGGTGCGCGGGCGCTGAGCGATGACACCGTTCCCGTCGGATCCGGCCGGGAGCCGCACCTGTCACCCGGCCTTCCGCAGTTGCGCTTGTGGAGCGACGCCGCCGCCCGACTCTTCGGCAGGGAGCGCGAAGAGCCGAATACCTTGCGCAAGCATCTCATGGATCAGCTGGACGCCTCGCGCGTGGAGACTGGTCGCGTTCCCTTCCGGGCGGCGTACGTGCTCAATCCGGTCACCGAACTGGCTGATGGAGCATCTGCCGCGCGCGAGCTTCTGGATTCTGTGAGCGGGACCATGTCACTGCTCATGCATGCCAAGCTCGGCCCCGTCCTGACCGGTTCGGAATCGCCGGTCATGCTCGCCCGCGCCGCCGATATTGCGCGCGTCGTTCCCGTGTACGCGCTCCACGTCGTGCGCGACCTCGACCGGCTGGATGACGTCGCGCGCCAACTGCTGGCGTGGCATGGGGTGGCTGACGTGGCCGGCCGGCACGCGTGAGCGGACCGGAACCGGATCCCGGGTCGGCATCGAACGGGGTGGTGGTGCGCGTGGACGGATTGACCAAGCGCTTCCCCACCAGGCGTGGCCTGAAGGAAACGCTGCTGCATCCGTTCGACCGCGCGACCGCCACGGTGGTCAGCGACGTCACCTTCAGTGCCAGCGCCGGCGAGTTCGTCGGCCTGTTGGGGCCTAACGGGGCGGGCAAGACCACGCTCCTCAAGATGCTGTCGACGCTGATCCTGCCTGACGAGGGATCGGCGACCGTGGACGGATTCGACGTGGTGCGCGACGCGGCCGAGGTGCGCGAGCGCGTGTCGCCCTGCCTGGCGATGGAGCGAAGCCTGTACCATCGCCTCACGGCGCGGCAGAACCTTGAAGTGTTCGCGGAGCTGCAGGGTATCCCGCGCCGCGAGCGGCCCGGGCGCGTGGACGAGGTCCTCGGGGCCGTCGCACTGCGCGACACAGGCGAAAAACTCGTCGGTCAGTTCTCGAGCGGCATGCTGCAGCGTCTGCTCATCGCGCGGGCGCTGCTGACGCGTCCGCGACTGCTCCTGCTCGACGAGCCTACGCGAAGCCTCGATCCCATCTCGGCGCGCGAGTTCCGCTCGTTCCTCCGCAATGAGCTGGCGCGCCGGCGCGGATGCGCCGTGCTCCTGGCGACGCATAACGCGGAGGAGGCCTTCGAGCTGTGCGACCGTGTTGGCGTGCTCAGTGACGGTCACCTCGTGGCGAGTGGCGTGGCCTCGCAGCTCTCACGCGAATTCCTGGGCGTGCGCTACCGGGTGTCGACGACCGCGCCGCACCACCCCGCGTTCGGGACGCTCGTGTCGCAAGGCATCTCCGCGGTGACAGGCGCGCTGCGCGACGACGCCGAAGGCCCATACGATGTCATGCTTCACATGCAGCCCGAGCACGATGCCGCCGCCGTGCTTTCGATGCTCGTCGGTGCAGGCGTTCCCATCAGTGTGTTCGAACCTGTGCGTCCATCACTAGCCGATCTGATCGAAGGCGTCCTGAAGCAGGGCAAGACTTCGTGAACGCGATCTGGGCGCTGACCAAGGCCGCCTGGTTCCAGGCGCGCAGCTATCGGCTCTCGCTCGCCTTCCAGATCGGCGGAGTGTTCCTGACCGTCATCCCGATCTACTTCATTTCGGGCGCGCTGCAGGAGACGATGGCGGATACGATCTCGACCGAAGCGCCCCAGTTCTTCGCGTTTGTGCTCGTCGGATCGGTCGCGCTGATGTTGATCACGGCCGCGATGTCCACCCTGCAGGGTGTGATTTCGGGCGGGATTACCACCGGGTATTTCGAGTCATTGTTGATGACTCGGGCGCCCTTGCCTGCGATCCTCGTCGGGCTCAGCAGCTACGGCGTGATAATGACCGCCATCCGTGCCGGCGTCATGCTGACCGCCGGTTGGTTGCTGGGAGCGAGCGTGGCGTGGAGCCAGATCGCGCCGGCGCTTCTCATTCTCGCCCTCCTTGTCGCGGCACACTGGGGCTTCGGCCTGGTGAACTCGGCCATGGTGATCGCGTTCCGCACGGTAGGTCCGCTCCCGCAATTGGTGATTGCCTTATCGGTGCTTTTCGGAGGCGTCTACTATCCCGTATCGTCAATCCCGTCGTGGCTTGGCTCTATCGCGGCGATTACACCACTTGCCTATGGCCTGAGGGCCCTCCGGAGGGTCCTCCTTCAAGGGGAAAGCCTGGCCGGAGTCGGAGTCGACGTGGCGATGGTGGCCGCCATGGCCGTGGTGCTGTTGCTGGCCGGGTCTCTCGCCATGGGTGCCTCGATGAGGTATGCGCGGCGGGCCGGGACGCTGGGCTCTTACTAGGCTGAAGGCCCGAGGCGGAAGGTGGAAGGAAAAACGACTCCGGGTTTAGGCTCACTGGCCTCCAGTCTCTCGCCGTCAGCCTTCGCCGTATCTCCTTCTGGCGTGTTGACTTTCAGGTAGTCCAAGGCCAGATTAGGCGGCTCTCGATAGCTGCCCCTCCGATTGATACGGGACGCTATTGAGGCAACGCCGACGAGCTGCGCGTCGGCCCCTATGGGTCCGCGAGGTACGCGGGGATCGCTTGGAGAGGATCCGGGATCTGCCGAATGGCTCGATCCTTCCCGAAAAGCGACGCAGAACAACTCAACGCTGGAAAGTATCCCAGCGCGCCTTGGGTCCCCTCCGCGCAGTAGTGGCGGATGCACCCGGCGACAGCGGATGGATACCGGTCCCTGCATCAAGGGACGCCCGGTCCACCCGCGTTTGTATTTCTGACAGACAGCAAACAGCAGTCAGCAAATGATGGCTTCACGCGGCGGGGCCGCAGACGGATAAACGATACGAATGCCAAGAACGACACCGCTCGAGCACTATCGGAATATCGGCATCATGGCCCACATCGATGCCGGGAAAACGACCACGACCGAGCGCATCCTCTATTACACGGGCAAGTCCCACAAGATGGGCGAGGTCCATGATGGCGCGGCCACCATGGACTGGATGGAACAGGAGCAG
>CAZSNV010000190.1:0-9497 GCA_964608035.1 uncultured Gemmatimonadaceae bacterium
GGTGTGGTGCTCTGGATCTGCCTGCACCAAGCTGGGCTTCACGCCACGCTGGCCGGTGTGATCCTGGCGATTGTGACGCCAACGCGCCCGCCCGCCAACCTCACCGCGCTCAGTGCGCAGGCACAGGCGGTTCTCCAGGCGGAACAAAGCAGCGGCCGCGAACTGCGTGCGGGACCGTCGGAGTCTACGCTGCGTGCGCTGGACGCGATCCACGACCGGATCGAGTCGCCGGCGAGCAAGCTGCTGCGCGCTGTCGAGCCGTGGTCCAGTTACCTGGTGCTGCCGGTGTTTGCGCTGGCCAATGCCGGGGTGGCGTGGTCGGCGCAGGTGACGGAGGGGCGGGGTCGACTCGTCCTTGCGGTCGTGCTGGGCCTAACGATTGGGAAACCGGTCGGGATCCTGGCGGGATCGTGGTTGGCGGTGCGGTTCGGGCTGGCGGACAAGCCGGCGGCGTATTCGTGGGTGCAGCTGCTGGGCGCCGGCGCGCTGGGGGGGATCGGGTTCACAATGTCGCTGTTTATCGCGGGGCAGGCCTTTCCCGATGTGGGCGACTTCGCCGCGGCCAAGATCGCGATCTTCCTTGCGTCGCTGCTGGCGGGGGTGACGGGTGTGGTCATCCTGAGGTTCGCAGGCGGGGCACGGTAGTTCACCCGCTGGACGGCGAGCTGGCGTCGCGTTGTTGTTGGTGTGGTCGAGCTGGTGGAGACGTTGCTCGCGCAGTGACTGAAGAGGCTCGAAAGCGGTCGCGTCGGACGTGCCCTCTGCGGGACGAGAATAGAATCACTCTCTCGTCCTGAATCGCCAACTGCGGTTCTGCGTGTAGCGCAGCCATACGTCGTGGGCACCGGCCGCGGATTGGAGCGCACAGCGCAGCACTATCTGTCGACGTGGCGATGTATTCGGGGCCACGCTTGCCGTCGATCCAATTGCGCGGCTACACGGTAGGCTCGAGCTGATTGCCGCGATACAGGCGACGGCGTAGCGTACAGGAGCAGCAGAAAACCAAGTTAGCCCGACCAGAGTCAGTCAGGTCTCTCATCCCGGAGTGCACGCTATGTCGCGAGGTTTCCCTGTTGGCATGGTCCTGTTCGGGCTCGCGTGCGCTTCGCCGCGGCAGGAGAGTCCACCACCCGATTTGTCTGTGGTTCGTACTCAGCTCGATAGTCTCTGGGCACAGTACTCGGCAGCCGCCGTTGCGGGAGATGCCGATGCTATCGCTCAGCTCTACACCGACAGCGCCTACCTCGTCGAGTCGGGGCTTCCTACCGTTCGGGGTAACGCCGCGCTCCGGTCGGTAGTGAAGGACGTGATGGGCGCTGTCCGCTTCCTAGAGGCCAGTGTTCGGCCCGAGCTTACGGAGATAGCGGGTGATCGCGTGCTGCAGTTTGGCACGTATCGCGACGTGATTCAGCCGAGCGGACAACCGGCGCAAGTAGTGGCAGGGCGCTTCGCGGCTGTCCTCCAGCGTAACAGCACGGCTTCGTGGCGAGTGAGTCGCTTGATAGCAGTCGCAGACTCCACGGTACCGCTGTCGGTTAAGCCGAGTTAGGCAATTGCACGGCACGCTGCGCCGCGCCCCGATACGTTGAGACTAGGTTACTGACGGTAACTTAGTCACGGATCGTCACTAATGGAGTCCAATGGCGTTGCAACACACCGTCCCCAAAATCGCCCTCATCATCGGCAGCACCCGCTCGAATCGATTCGCGGACATTGCAGCCCGTTGGCTGCACGATGCTCCCGTGGGGCGCGAAGACATGGTCATCGAAACGCTCGATCTTCGCGACTGGCCTTTGCCTTTCCTTGGGGAGCCGGAGTCGCCGGTCGCCACAGGAGGACGGCACTCCGATCCAGTCGCCGAGCGCTGGCGTACCAGGCTGGGCGAGTTCGACGGATTCATCGCCACCGTCGCGGAGTACAACCACGGGCCAACCGCGGTGCTCAAGAACGCACTCGACTCCGCCAGGATCGAATGGGAGAGCAAGCCGATCGCCTTCATCGGGTACGGAGGAGTCGGCGGGGCGCGGGCGGTCGAGCAACTTCGCATGATCGCTATCGAGCTGCAGATGGCGCCGATCAAGCGCGCGGTGCACATCGGCATGGAGCCTTTCCTGGGCGTGCTCCAGCAGGGACGATCGCTGGACGATTATCCCTATCTCGAGACGAGCCGGACTGCGATGCTCGACCAACTTGTCTGGTGGGCGCGGGCCCTCAAGAGAGCGCGCGCACCCGAACTCCCAGCGGCCGCCATGGCAGCCGCCGCCTGATCCAACGGGCGCGCGGGCCTGCCCGCCGGGGCGGAATCATTTTGAAGTCGGTATCGACGGCACCGCCGCCGCGGTTGCCAACGCCGCGGTCAGATCCTCCGGGCTTCGCGCGAATGCCGCGCCAGGAAGTCCGCGCATCCACTGCTCCCAGTGGCCCTGTATCTTGTGATGATTGTTCCCGACAACGATATGAGGAATGTGGCGAATCGCGCAGAGCATGTGCCCGTGAAATCGATCGGTGATCACCAGTTGATACGGATCGAGCTGACGGATGCTCTGTCGCACAATTCGCCACGATCGAACCACGTAGGCAGGCCGGTCGACCTGTCGGGTGATCTCCCACAGCGCCGGTGGCATGTCAACGGCCGCTGCCATCGACGGCGCCTTGCGGGGGTTCAGATACACGCCGATACCGCTGAGCGAGCCGGCGATCCCCATGCTGTCCCAGTTGCCGGTGGGCATCGGGGCGGTGGCTCGGTGAAAGGCCGGAAGATCGGGAGAAGCTTCCCGATCGCCCGGACCACGGCTCAGAAAAAAAGCTCTCTCGTTAGGCGCTGCGGCTCGAGGAGGGATCACGTCGGCCAGCACTACCGCCTGATCCGGGGTGAGCATGATGCTGGTCCCGAAGTGTTGCCGGGCAAGGCCAAGGCTCACCGGATCCCGCACCATGATGGTAAGACGAGGATGCGCGTTGAAAATCGCCTGCGCCCGATCGAGGTTTTCGGGATGACGGAAGTGCATGCACTGGGGCAGCAGTGTGATGGGCTGGGCGGGGCAAGCTCGCACCACCTTCTCCCGAAACCGCTGGGGATTCGGCCAGAGATCGCCGAGGTTTCCGCCGCCGAGGCAGAAAATCGGATTGTCACCGATCCTTCGACTGAGCTCTGCCCTCGAAAAGTTGAGCCGGTGCGCCAGGTAAAACCGCGTTGGGTCACACTGACGACTCAACCAGAGCAGGGCGGCGAGGAAGAGCATGTGGTCGCCCGGATTCGGGTGGAGCGGATAGTCCACCAGCGCGCACGCGTCAAACGCGGACAGATTCGGAAGCCGATCCGGAAAGGCAGCTCGCACGCCAGCCAGGCTCGATCGAGGCGGATGAGGTTCGGGGTGCATGCGTGTCGATACTCCGAGGTCACGGCCCTTCGGTCCACCGAGGCCCATCGCTTGCCATGACAAAGCTGCTCACCATCACCGAGGACGCTGGACGGCTCGTCCAGACGCTTCGTCGAGGTCTTGAGAGCCACAGGGATCGGATCCGCAACCGTCGTTGGCAAGATACGCAGGTGGCGAGCGTGGTGTCCTATGCGGCCCGTCATGTTCCCTATTATCGGCAGCTGTTTCGCGAGCATCGCATCGAGCCATCGTCGATTCGCTCCGTGGACGATCTCCAGCGAATCCCGATTACCACGAAGGCCATGCTGAAGCGGCTGGCGCTTGGCGACCGAGTGGCGGATCTGTACCATCCTGACGAACTGATTCGCCACACCACCAGCGGGTCGTCAGGTATTCCGTTCGAGATTCTGCGCACCTGGTTCGACGAGCGTCGAAAGAATGTCTTCTGGGTCCGGCAGATGATGCGGCAGGGGATCAGGCCGCGACACCGGATCGTCGTGCTGACCGGAGTTCGCACCGTCCCGTCGGGGGATCGTCTCTTCATCCAGCGTGGGCTCGCCCAGCTCGGCGTGTTTCGGATGGACCGGGTCAATTGCATTCGCCCGGCAGAGGAGATCCTTGAGGATCTGGTCCAACGAAAGCCGGACCATCTGATGGGCTATGGCTGGGGCTTACTGCGGGTGGCAGATGCCTATGTGGCTTCCGGGCGTCGGGGATTTCGCCCCAAAGCCGTTCATCCGTTTGGCGAAGTGGTGACCCCCGAAATGCGACAACGGCTCGCCGAGGCGTATCAGTGCCCGGTTCGCGACGTTTACGGGAGCTACGAGTTCGGCATGGCCGCGCTCGAGTGCCTGGAGCATCCCTACTATCACGTGTCGGATGACGCGGTCGTTCTCGAGGTGCTGCGGGATGGGGTTCCCGTCAAGGAGGGTGAGACGGGGGTTCTGACTGGGACGAACCTGTTGGCCTACGCGATGCCTTTCCTTCGTTTTGAGATCGGCGACATCGCGACCTGCGGGCCAGACCCGTGCCCGTGCGGCTGGCAGGGACCGACGATCTCCCAGCTGCGCGGCCGCATGCTCGACATGTTTCCCCTCCCGGGTGGACGCGAGATCCACCCGTATCAGATCGTCTTTCTTATCATCGAGTACCTCGCCGACCGGATCTTCCAGTATCAGCTCATTCAGGAGACGATAGACCGGGTGGTGCTCTACCTGGTGCCGACGCCCGGGGGAGCGGAGTCCGGGTTCCCGGAGTTGGTCACGGCGGTCGAACGACTGCTGGGCAGCGAGGTCCGCTTCGAAATCAGGATCGTCGACTCAATTGACTTCGAGCGAAGCGGGAAGTTCCGGGTCAGCCGGTCGAGGGTGGCCTCTGCCTATGACCATCAGGATATCGCCTGACGGGACCGGCCAGACGGAACCGGTGGCATGGTCCTGGCGCCCACCTCACGGAGGTCGACGCCGCAGTGGGAAGTTCTCGGCGAACTCTCAATCCGGTTTTCCGTTGGTCAGCGACGGCAACCAATCCATCCACCACCGCCTTGGCAGCTTTTTACGCTCCGGCCACACGCTGTCGAGCGTCTCTGACTCGAAAAGGAACCCGTTCCGCATCACATAACGAGGCTTGAGGATCGCCCTGAGATCGGCCAGCGGGTTCGCGTCGAACACAATCAGGTCCGCCAGCTTCCCGGCCTCGATCGACCCGAGATCCCGATCCAGTCCGATCGATCGCGCGCCAAAGATCGTCCCGACCCGCAGCACATCGTGCGTCGGCATGCCGCCTGACGAGATGAGCAGCAGGTCCCACGGCGTGCCGATGCCTTGCACCTCGTGGTGCGCACCGACACCAACCGCGCCACCGTGGGCCACGATTTTCGCCGCCGCGCCCGCGACACCCTTGAAGATCCAGTCGTCCTCCGGCACCCAGATCCCGCGCCGCGTGCGGAGGTTGAGATCGGGCTGGAACGTGAACCGGCTGAGCCGCGGCTCCTCGTAGGCGTTCTCGCGCCCAATCATATAGTACTTCCCCTCGGGACCACCGTACGCTACGAGCATCGTCGGCGTGTACGTGATCTCACTCGCCGCCGACAGCAGCGCGAAATCCTTGTAGACCGGCCAGATCTCGTACGCGTGCTCGTGACCGGCGTAGCCGTCGAGCATCTCCGAGATGGCCATCTTGAAGTCGCCCGCGCCCTCGGTGGTCGGCGTGATCTTGTTCTCGAATGTGGCCATCACCACCAGCTGCCGCGTGCGCCGGTTCCCGGCGAGATACTGCTTGATGGTCTGCGTTTCGTAAAACTCCGCATAACGCCTGACAACCTCCCGCGCCCGCTGCAGCGTGTTGATCTGCTCACCGCTGAAGATGCCCTGACCGGTGCCGAGGAACCGTGGGCCGAGGAGATCGCCGGTGCGTAGCCGGTCGCCGTACGTGATGATCGCGCTCGTGTTCGTTTGCGGATCGCGCATTGTCGTTACGCCGAACGCGAGGTTCGCGTGGAACGCTGGTACTTGCGTCTTGTGCACGTCGGGCGACGGCCAGGTGTGGGCATGCACGTCGACCCATCCGGGGACGATCGTCTTGCCGGCGACATCGATGCTCGTCGCGCCGGCGGGAATGGCCACGCTCCCCGACGGACCCACCGCCGTGATGCGGTTGTCGGTCACGACGACATCGCCGCGCTCGATGACCTCGTTGCCCTTCATGCTGATGATCCGCGCGCCCCTCAGGGCCACCACTCCGCGTGGCTTTTCCGCGGCGGCTGCGATTTTCATGTCGAAGCGGGCTGGCGTGTACGCGGCCCGATGCGGCAGCGTATCGGCGCCCGGCACCGGCAGCGTATCACCCTCCAGCCGCTTTGCCCACGCCCCACGCAACGAGTCGCCGCGCGCCTGCATCGCGGCGGCGATATCATACAGGAAGAATGTGCGACCTAACGAGAAGTAGAGGTACCTGCCGTCCTTGCTCCACCCCGGGAATTCCGCGCCCACCTCGATGGCCACCTGCGAGGGCACCAGTGGCCGGTCGGTGCGCGCGTTCAGCGCGATCGCGCTCCCGACCGTCGGAGCGGGGAACACCGAGACCCGTTTCGTTTGGCCGTTCACCGCGAAGCCGTGCGTCCCCTTCGGCGACAGCACCACCGGATCGCCGGTGTACATGGTCCGCCGGTCGGAGCCGTCCCACCGCACCGACTGCAGTCCGCCGCCAGCGGTGAACAGGACCCGGTCCGGATCCGGGCCGAAATGCGCGGCCGCCCCGTCGGGCATGAACGACACGCCGCCGATATCGACGATCTCGTGAATCTCACCACCGTCGGCGTTCATCCAGGCGAGGGTCAACTGGCCCTCGTCCATGGCGCCGCTCAACCGGTCGACATAGTTGCGCCTTGGCACCCAGGGCCCGGTCGCGACGACGATCCGCCGGCCGTCAGGGGAATACACGGGGCGGTAGTAGAACAACGACGTCGAAGTCAGCTTCTTCAATCCCGATCCATCGGCATTCACGCGATAGAGATCGCCCCCTGCCTCGTCCGTCCACGTCGCGAACACAACGGACCGGCCGTCCGGCGACCAGGTGGGAGAATGCTCGACGGTGTTCACCGCACTGGTCACGCGTCTTGGGGAACCACCTGACACTTCGCTGAGATAGAGCTTGTCGAGCGCGGTGAACGCCAGTCGCTTCACATCCGGTGAAGGCACGGCGTCGCGGATCTGCCTGACGAGGAACGTGTCGGCGATCGGATACTGGAAACGCGACAGCGGCCCCAGGTACATCTCGACGTCGGCGGTGAAGGGGATCATCGTCGCCTTCCCCGTTGCCGCATCGACCTTCCAGATCTTGCCGTCGTACGTCGTAAGGACGGCCGACGCGTCAGGCAGCCAGGCCGGGTTAGGCATAACGCCAAGGCTGGCGGCGCGCTGGCTGGCGTCGTGCTGTACGTCCATGCGCAGCACTTTCTCGTCCCCGCTCTCGATATCACGCAGCATGAGCGCGGTGCGCGCGTCGTGGCGGGTGAAATAGGCCAGTCTTTTCCCGTCGGGGCTCACCGCCACCTGCATCGCTCCGCCGGGATTGCTCACCACGACGTGACTCCGTCCGTTGCGCCGATCGAAGACCGTGATCTGCCCTGTGCGGTTGGAGGTGTACGCGCGATGGCCGTCGGGCGAGAAGCTCGTCACGCCCGCGCCGAAGGGCACACGCACGCCCTCGCCGCCGGACAGATGGTACAGGTTCTGTGCGCCTAGGATGTATTCACCGTCCGGCGTCCACACCGGGAACGACATCGATCCGGTCTCGAGTCTCGACTGCCGGACGGGATCGGACCCGTTGGCGTTCGCTACCCAGAGCTGGTCACTCCCCGAGCGATCGGAGACGAACGCGATCCGGCGCCCGTCGGGCGAAAATGTCGGATGCACGTCCATGGAGTTCCCACCAACGATGCGCGTCGCCTTCCCGCCGGTGATGGGCACGGTGTACACATCGCCGAGCAGGTCGAACATGATCGTGCGGCCGTCGGGGGACACCGAAAGCGACATCCAGGTCCCTTCGTCGGTCGTGAACCGCGCGACGCGAGTGGCCTTTAACGGCAGCGTGTTGGTCGGATCGCGCGGCGCGGTGCCGGCGACGACGGTGTATTCGGGCGCCCTCGTTTGACCCGCGAGCGCCGGCGCGACGACCGGGAGGGCCAGAAGGCCGCAGCGAATGAGCGTGCGCATCAGCGTTGCTCCTCCATCGGCTCGAGCACCAGCCACCAGAGGTTGTCGAGCGGTTTGCGCACAGGAGCGATCTGCTCCAGCGTCATGGCGTTGTACAGCCGGCCGTTCTTCATCACGTATCTCACCGAGTTGGTGTTCCTGATGTTCGTGAGGGGATTCAGGTCCAGCACCTGCAGGTCGGCGAACTTGCCCGTCTCGATCGACCCCAGCTCCGCGCCAGCGCCTAACGCTTCGGCTCCGGAGATCGTGGCTGACCGGAGAATATCGTGGCTCGACATGCCGCCCTTCGACAACAGCCACATCTCCCAGTGCATCGCCAGGCCCTGCACCCGGCCGTTGGAGCCGAGGGCGACCTTTCCGCCGTTGGCGACGATGCGGGCAGCGCCCGTGGCGACCAGGTCGAACGGATACTCATCGGCGGCCAGCCACTGAAATCGTCCACGCGTCAGGCGGTCGAGGTCCCGATGAGTGGAGTACCGACGCACCTTGGGATCGGCGTGGGGCTCCTCAGTCGCCAGGACATGATTCATGCCGATCTGGTTGCCCACCCGCGCCAGGAGCATGGGAGTATAGATCGTCCCGGACTCGGCGATCAGCTTCGCCACGTCGTTATGCAGTGGGAAGATCTCGAACGCGCCCTGGTGGCTGGAGTAGCCGTCAAGGATCGCGCTCAGGCTCTTCCGAAAATCCGGCGCCCCACTCGCCACGGCGCCGAGGCCGAGGTCCTTGCTCACGGTCAGGAAGCGCTGCCGGTCGGCGCGGGGGGCGATGAGGTCGGAGCGCACGGTCCCCGTCCGGTACGCGGTCGCGTAGGTGCCGAGGAACGTCCGCGCGTCAGGGTTGGTGCGCATGGTGGCGGCCGAATCCAGCGCGGTCGGACCGGTAGCGAATACCCGCGGCCCCACCAGCTCGCCTAACGCCACGCGATCGCCGTAGGTGAAGATGTCGGTGACCTGCGATTCGGGATCGCGGGTCGTGGTCACGCCGAACGCGAGGTTCGCCAGGTACTGTGGCAGCACGGTCCGCTGCACCTGGCTCGGCGCAGCCATCTGCGCATGCACATCGACGTACCCGGGCAGGATCGTCTTACCTGTCACGTCGATGGAGCGGGCGCCCCTCGGGATCGCGACCGACCCACGCGGGCCAACGGCGGTGATGCGGTTGCCGGTGACGACGACGTCTCCGTTCTCGATGATCTCACGATCCTTCATCGTCACGATGCGCGCGCCGCGGAGCACCACGACACCCGCTGGCTTGTCGGCGGCGAGGGTGATCCTGATCTCGTGACGCGTGGCGTCGAACGCCGGCGCCCATCGCGTCGAGGTGGTGTCAGGGCCTGCCGCCCGGCGCGTGGAGTCTGCGGCCGCTGGCGGTCTCGCCGAGTCGGCCGGCGCGGCGCCGG